>NZ_JADBEC010000002.1:1026895-1369193 GCF_014873945.1 Rhizobium viscosum
ACCCAGATCACTGCGGCAGTGGAGGCGCTCGATCCAAATCGGCCGGGCGAACCGTTGAAAGAGGGCGGGCCTATTGAGGTTGCCGCGGTGGCGAAAGCCTTCAACGCCATGCGACACCGAATTTCGCAACAGTTAGACGAGCGCATACAGGTTCTCTCGGCATTCTCCCACGATATGCAGACCCCGATTACCCGGATGCGACTGCGCGCTGAACTGGCAAGCGATTTTCCGGAAAAGGAAAAGCTCCTGAGGGATCTGGATGAGACTGAGCGGCTGGTCCGCGAAGGCATCGCCTATGCCAGGAATGCGCATGCGAATGAAGAGGGCTTTGCACTTGTCGATTTCCGATCATTCATCGAATGCCTCGTCCTTGATTATCAGGACACTGGCCGGACTGTCTCCATCGCCAATTCCGTTACCGGCCCGATCGTAACCAAGCCGCGGGCCTTGAAACGCAGCCTGTCGAACTTCATTGATAACGCGCTAAAATTCGCGGGAGCCGCCGAGGTCAGCGCCATCCGTTCACATGGCGATGAGATCATAATTGCCGTAATGGACCGGGGGCCGGGGATCGCCGACGAACTGCTGGAGGCTGTAAAGAAACCCTTCGTGCGGGGCGGCCAGATTGCCAGCGAGGGAATTCCCGGTAGTGGTCTCGGTCTGGCGATCGCTCAACAGCTTGCCGCGACATTCGGAGCGAGCCTCAATCTGCGAAACAGGCCGGACGGCGGCCTGATCGCAGAATTGGTGATAGCGCCACCTGTGGACTGTTAGGCCCCCTGCGACGCGTGTTTTCGTCGGTTTGAATGTTGGGGTCGCGCCATGAAATCCGCCCTCATCATGCATTGATGGCGATGGGCGCAAGCAATGTTGTTCCGGGCGCGATAAGGGCACGGCTCGTGGCGGCGTTACTGCAGATCCCGAGGATCGGTTCACTCCATTGTGACCTGCCATATATGTTTGATGATCGCGGTCGCGTCTTTCGACGCTCCAGTTGCTGGAGCGTCGGCCAGAAAGGCGACGCTGCGCAGTGCGACACGGCCGACGACAAAATACCCCTCACGGCTTTTGCGGAGCCGCTGTCGGGCGATCGATCTAAAGGCTCTGTGCCAGGCGCCGGTAGGACCGCGCGTAGAGTGCGTCTCCGAAGTTACGAAGCACCAGATTTCGGACAATGTCTGCAGCGCCTCTCAGCTTGTCGCGCGCATGACATTGCTGCTGGACCCATTCGACACGCCCCTTCCGCCGCTTGTAGAACTCCTCCAGGGCTTGCTCGATTTGACCATTCTGAGCGAGGCAGGCAGCAAGTACAATGGCATCCTCAAGTGCCATGGCCGCGCCTTGAGCCATGCTTGGCGAACAGGCATGCGCAGCGTCGCCGACCAGCACAAGCCCATGGTCAATGAAACGACCGGCTGGGATCTCTTCAAGCCTTGCGGTGTGGGCGATGACCTTATCGTCAAGAGCAGCAATGATCGGCCCCAACGGATCGCCAAAGTCGGCAAAGCGTGCCTGGAGAACACCAATCGATCCATCGCCGAACTGTGCTACCGGACAGTCGGCATAGACATAGAGCTCGGAGCGGCTCAGAGGTATTGCAAGGAGCGTATGTCCTTTTCCCAGCATAGCCGTCCAGGCGTCCACCTGATTGTGGTTTTCGACCACCAAACGCCAGCACGACATGTTGAGGGCGCGCGGTGTCCTCCCGCCAAAACCGAACTCTCGCACAGCCGAACGAATGCCGTCGGCGCCAATGACGAGGTCGTATTCGTCGACGCTGCCATCGCTGAAGTGCACTTCTCTGATGCCATCCCGCAACCGGACCGCTGTGACAGAGATGCCGTAGGACACTTTCGTCGTGGTCATCGACGCCTGGAGCGCATCGATTAGCTTGTGCCGAGGCAATGCGAGGCAGGGACCGCAGTCACCCCAGACCGTCTGGGTGGCAACATCATTGATGACGACACCGCGTGACGTCAAAATTCTCTGTGCGTCGATCGGAAAGGCGACATCAAAGACGTCCCCCAATACCCCAAGCATTGCCAGGGCGCGTGATGCATTGCCCAAAAGAAAGATTCCCTGACCGGTCGTTGGGGAGATACTGCGCCGCTCGACGATGTCGACCTCAAATCCTTTCAACTCAAGCGCTCTTGCCGTAGCCAGTCCGGCAATACCGGCCCCGACGATCAGAATCTTCATGACTGGGTTCCCACTGTCGCGCGGCCAGAATGGCCACTTTGCGATACGCCTAGGTTAGGATGAAATGTTGCGCCGTCGCTTCAAAAACCTGCCTTGGTATTTCATCTGTAGCCAACTGCGACGTTCGGCACACACTCAAGGGGAATTGGCAGTCGTATGGTGCGGTTCTTTCATCTGTAACCGTATTTCACTTTCTCCGCAGGTACCATCGACGTTAGGAGCCTATACGCTCTATCAAGGCCCAGTTGGCGTCGCATCGAAATTGACCCGTTCAGAACAAACCGAAGCCGACATGCAATCGAATTGGCATTCGACCGGTCCCTCGAGGCGGCGAGACGTGTTGCGGATGCTTTGTCTTGCGTCCGCTGGCGGCGCTCTGGAATTCTATGACTTTGTCATTTTCGTTTTTCTTGCCGAGGCGATCAGCGTGCTTTTCTTTCCGCCTGATATGCCACCATGGCTGGCGATGATACAAACCTACGGCATATTCGCGTCCGGCTATATTTTCCGGCCGCTCGGAGGAATAGTGCTTGCCCATTTCGGCGACATGTTTGGCCGCAAGCGCGTCTTTGCATTCTCAATTCTGTTGATGGCCGGCGCAACGCTCGCGGTCGGGCTTTTGCCGACCTATCAGAGCGCCGGGATTGCCGCACCCATATTGCTGGTCGTCCTGCGCATATTCCAGGGTATAGCGATCGGCGGGGAAGTGCCCGGCGCCTGGACATTTGCGGCCGAACACGTTTCCTCCCGACGTGT
The DNA here is from genome assembly GCF_014873945.1 of Rhizobium viscosum. Classification (NCBI taxonomy): domain Bacteria; kingdom Pseudomonadati; phylum Pseudomonadota; class Alphaproteobacteria; order Hyphomicrobiales; family Rhizobiaceae; genus Rhizobium; species Rhizobium viscosum. Next base: position 1,029,851 of record NZ_JADBEC010000002.1, read on the forward strand.
GGGCTTTGCATGCGGCCTGGTGTGCGCCGGGCTTGGTGTTGGTATTTTCCTGGGCGCATCCCTTACGGCACTGACGACGATGGTTCTGCCGCCTGCCGACATGTTGAGTTACGGATGGCGCCTACCTTTCATTCTCGGTGGTATCTTCGGCCTCATCGGGATGCAGCTTCGCCGCATGTTGCATGAAACGCCGGCATTTGTGGCTCTGAGAGCAAAAAAACAACTCGTTCCCGAATTGCCTTTGGCCGTGGTGGTGAAAACCTATCGGCGGAGCATTGTTATTTCTGTACTTTGCACCTGGATCCTGTCGGCAAGTGTCGTGATGCTGACGCTGATGGTTCCAACGATCCTGGAAGGATCTCACCATGTCGACCATCAAGCTGCACTGATCGCGACCACCATCAGCGCGATGTCCCTTGTGGTCGGGGTGGTTTCAGGCGGACTGCTTTTCGATCGGATTGGCGCAGCACGATTTTTCATGGTCGGAGGCCTTTTTTTGGCCATCGGCGGCTTTGCTTTCTACAATATTTCTACGTCGGCCCCAGCCGAGGTCTTTCTTTCGAGCGCCATCATCGGCTTTTCGGGGCTTAGCGCCGTTGGAGCAGCCGTTGTCATGGTCTCATGCTTTCCGCCATCGGTGCGTTTTTCGGGCGTATCTTTCTCCTACAATATTTCCTACGCATTTTTTGGTGGCCTGACACCGGTAACGCTCGCCACATTCCTAACGATCTGGTCGCTTTCGCATGTGGTTTACCTCCTGTTCGTCAGCGCACTCACGATGGGCCTGGGTGTTTACTTCTTGGTTCGGCCCGAGTCCTTGACCGACCGGCAGCCAGTCTCGAGCGCTCAAAGTTAAAATACTTTTCCCCGGAAACCTGACCGGCTATCGGGGAACCGCGGCGCGCGATTGCTTGTTCCCAATCAATTCGAAGAGCGTAGCGGCGAGGCGGTTGGAGCTGATGGGTTTTCGCAACATTGATATGTCGGCAAAAACGCGATGATCGACACCGGTATGCTCGGGCTCAACGATAAACACCGTGGTGGTCTGCCCGAATTCACCGGCTATATGTCGCAGATCCGGCATGGCTTGCCATAAATCAAGGTCGAGAAGGATCAGGTCGGGCGCGCGCCCGCTTTCCGACAGCCAGTCCTTGAGCGCTGAGAGGCTCTCAAAGCCAACAGGTTCATATCCGAGCGCGGCAATCTTTTCCTCGTACATCAGACGCAGATTATGATCGGCCTGGCCAAGTAGAACCATTTCACCGTTGCCAAGCGGAACCGTCCTCTCATTGAAAAATTGCTCCAAAGGAACGGGTGCTGCAGCGCTCACGGGGAAATAGAGGTTGAAGGTCGTGCCTTCGCCCTGCCGACTTTCCACGTCGATCCTACCGTCCATCGCGGTAACAAGGCCGTGGACAGCGGCCAGACCGAGGCCCGTTCCGCCTCGATTCAATCGAGTCGTGAAGAAAGGCTCGAAGATGTGCGGGAAAAGGCCTGGTGCGATACCGGTTCCATTGTCTGTCAGACCGACAAGGACATAGCGCCCGGCGGTAAGATTGCCGTGCGAAAGGGCAATGTCGGCAGAGAACTCTGCCACCTGCGCCGAAATTTGAATTCTTCCATTTTCACCAGTTGCCTGTGCGGCGTTCGTGCAGAGGTTCATTATGACCTGCTGAAGCTCAATCGGATTGCCGGCGACCGCCGGCATGTTCGGCGCAATAGTGCTCGATAGCTGGATAGTGTCCGGAATCGACATTTTCACGAGCGGCACAATGTCGTCGATGGCTTCCTCGACGTCGAAGGGCCTGCTTACCCTCTCCCGCTTCCGGCTGAAAGTGAGAATTTGATCGACGACATGTTTGGCGCGCAGGCCGCTCGAGACAATCTCCTGAATATATTGGCGCGTACGTGACTGTGCCTGGTTGAGCTCCAGCGCCATTTCTCCATAACCCATGATCGCGCTGAGCGCGTTGTTGAACTCGTGCGCAATGCCGCCGGCGAGCGTGCCGACTGCTTCCAACCGTTGCGCATGCTCAAGGCGGCTCTCTAGCTCCTGCCTTTCCTTACGCTCGCGCTTTCCCCTCAAACTATGTGAGAGTGCGACGATTGCTTGCCCGAGCAATCTTATTTCGTCGCTACCCGGTTTCTTGCGAATTTCGGCATGTTCGAGGAAGAGCAATCCGACTTTTCCGGCGTCTATGCTCGTCGCAACGACTGAACCGGCGCTCAGCGAGCCTTCGGGAAGTGCCTGCATCTCGGAGCGCTGCAGATTTTGGTAAAAGAAGCGATCCCAGTGAAGCTTCTCCGCCATGGTCGAAGCCGATATCTGGTCGGAAAATCGGGCGGTAAGACCGGCCAAGGTCGGCGCCTCCACGTTTCCGAAGCTCTCAACAACCGATCGAGAACCCGTGTCGACGACGACGAAGGCATATCGGCTTGCATCAAAAAACTCCGCCACGATGACAAGCGAGTCCATGACAGCATTCGCGACCGTGTCGAAATCATCGCTGAACCGCTGCTTGATATCCGCTGTCAGATTTTCGAGATCAAGCTGCTGAGTCAAACGATTGGTCTGACTGCGCAATCGGTATACGAGGATCGCTACGTAGATGCATAGCAGAACGGAGATCGATCCCAGCAAGATCCTGCTCCAGGCGGAGCGAACGCTGATGACGCCAAAGGCATCGAGATAATGCTTCTGCAGGAGTTGCGCCTCCACCGGCGTTTGCGATGCCTGGATCGAGGCGATGGTACCATCGACCGCCGGCAGCGTCGCGAGGATCATACGGGTATGCGCGACGTAGGTTCTGACTTCGGCGCTTTTTGCGGCATCGGAGCGAAGTATGGCGCCAAGTTGGTCCTGGATCGAACGGGCCAGCCGCTCGTCGGGGTCAGCTTCAAAGCGCATCATCAGATTGCCGAGGTCGATCGACCGCCCCAGCGCCTGTTGGACCGCTGGATCATCGCTGGCATGCAGTTCGCTGAGCAATTGGTTTGCTATCGTAAGAGAGTTCTGCAGGATCGCGTTGTCGGTTTTGAACCGCTCGACCAATGCCTCGTCCCGGTCGATCGACTGGGCGAGCGCGGTCAATTCCCGATCGAGATCGGAGATATTCTCGACACCGCTTTCCGGGAAGGTCGCCCTCAGCCTGTTGAGCGCAGCATGAAGGTTGACGATCGATTCGACCAACGGATCATAATTCCTGAGCAGCCCTGCTCTTGCCCGCAGCACGTCGCGCTGCAACGAAGCATGATTGACATCGATCGCCCTCAATGCCGTGAGTATCGCCTCGTGCGTGTCTCGTGACGGAACGCGCCCGATTGCCAGCAGAGCGAAGCAGAATGCGCCGATGACGAGTACGGCGATACGCCATAATTCAATCGTTGCTCGACGCTGGGGCCGGTTGGAGCTTGTGTCCATTGTACTCGCCCGTAAGAGTGCCCAGGAAGGCCACCAGGGACTCGACATCGCGCTGATTAAGCGTGCGCCCCAGCTGGCTGCGAGCCATGATTTCGACTGCATCCGATAGTGAAGAGACGCTGCCATTATGGAAATAGGGTGCAGTGACGGCAACGTTGCGCAGGCTTGGGACGCGGAACACGCCTTTATCTGCATCAACCCCAGTCAGTGTGTAGCGCCCGAGATCTCCGTCATTGTCGGGATCGATCGAGGGCGGAGGAGCAAAGACCCCAAATTTCTGAAACATGTTTCCACCGACGTTCGACCCCTGGTGGCAGGATGCGCATCCAAGGTCTTTGAAGAGACGGTATCCTTCCAGCTCCTTCTCCGACAGAGCGTCGAGATCCCCGGCAAGGTATCTGTCAAACGGCGCGTTGGGCGTTGTCAAGGACCGCTGAAAGGTCGCGATGGCATCAAGCAAATCCTCACGCTGCACAGGACGCCCATAAAGGCTCTGAAAGCTGGCTGAATATGCCGGATTTTGGCGTAGCCGCGCGAGCAGATCCGGCCAGTTTGCGGCCATGAGATTTTCGTCGAGCAATATTCGTTCGTTCTGATCCTCCAGTGACGTGAAATCTCCTCTCCAGCCGAGCCGATAGTTATTTCCGACGTTGAAAATCGTCGGCGCGTTGAATCGGTGAACGCGCCCCTTGTAGCCGACCGTTCGCCTGACGTTAATGGTTCCACCGGCGGTCAGGTCGTGGCAACTCACGCAGGCAAGCTTGTTCATGCCCGACAAGATAGGGTCGGAAAACAGTAAGCCGCCAAGCGCAACCTTCGCGGCATCAAGGCCATAAGGCACAGTCAGTGGGGCGAGCGGCTCACGGGGATTGGGATTGCGATCGATCGCGTAAACCGCTTCAACGCCAAAGGAGAGACCGAGAGCAATCACCGCAAGAACAGCCTGACGGTTTCGCCAGGTTGCCCACATGCGGAACCTGGCGCTCCGTCGTGCACTGATCACTTGGCTCGCCTGCGCGCTTCAACAACAACGTCTGCATCGAACATGTAGCCGGCGCCGCGTTCGGTACGTATCAGCTTTGGCGTCGAGGCATCGTCCTCCAGCTTGCGTCTGAGCCGCAGAATAAGCACATCGATACTGCGATCGAAAATCTCCTCGTCATGCACCCTGCTTGCCGACAGAAGCTGCTCGCGAGACAGAACTTGGCGGGGCATATCGAGAAACGCCGTGAGCAAATTGAATTCACCGGCCGTCAGCTTGACCTCGCTTTCCTCGTTCGAGATCAATTGCCGTCTTTTGACGTTCAGGGTCCACTTGTCGAAGTAATAGATCTTGCGATCCTTGCGATCGCTCGCGACCGGGCGAACGCGCAATGCTGCTCTTACGCGGGCCAGAAATTCCCGAAGGCCGAAAGGTTTGGTGATGTAATCGCAGGCGCCGAGCTCTAGCCCGACCACCTTGTCGGTTTCGTCGAGCCGGTCTCCGCTGATAATAATGATTGGCGCGTCCGACTTGCCGGATAACGTCCGAACGATTTCCAGCCCATCCTCGTGGCCGAGGTTGAGATCGACAATAACGAGATCCACCGTTTCGGCCTGTAGCACCTGGCCGAGCTGATGACTGTCCTTCACGCCGGTGACACGAAAGGCGTGTTGCGAGAAATAGTCTATCAGAAGGCCACGAAGCTTACTGTCATCATCGACGACAAGAATGTGTTTCACGTTGTAACCCCCGGACACCACTCGAATGAATTCGGCCTAGCTTCGCGTATTGCTCCACGAGATTTCAAATGCATTACAGCCGGCGCGGCTTTGTTACAATTGAAACGCTGGCTGTCTGCAAGCGCGTGCGAGACCCAGTTTGCACCGCCGCAACGGAATCGCGGTCAACCGCGGTTCTCCGTTTCCTTGCATGGGCAAGCAAATCCGGCTGGCATTGCTGCCAAAGCAAACGCGTCCTCGCGCCCCTTACCGGCCAGCTGAGCGTCCAAAAAAATTGTGGCCCGCTCTATCGGCCCCGACAATTCCGATCGGCATTGCCGGCCGACGGAATTGCCGGTCTCATGACCCCTCAGAGCGGGGTTTCGATGGCTGCCGGGGTCGCGACGGTCCCGGATATTTCCTTCAGCAATATCTGCGCGGCCCGCTCGCCGACGACGACGCAGGGTGCCATTGTGTTTCCTGTCGGAATGCGAGGGAATACCGATCCGTCGGCGATCATAAGATTGTCGATGCCGTAGACTTTGAGCTTTGCATCCACGACGGACCATTCATCCCGCCCCATCTTGGCCGTGCAGGTCTGGTGCCAAAAAGGAACGGCGCTCTGCCTTATGAATAGGTCGAGGTCGTTCTTGTAGGGGCTCCCGGGAAAGGCCTCACGTTTTGTCAGCTCCTTCAACGGCGCCTGGGCACCGATTTCCCGGCTGAGTTCGACCGCTGCCCGTGCTGTCGCCATATCTCTCGGATCCGACAGAGCATTAAGTTGCAGTACGACATCATCGCGTGGATCAGCACTGCGCAGTCTGACCCTGCCTCGGCTGTGCGGCTGCGCCAATCCTGCCACCAGTGACCAGGCATTTGGGGGAACGGAATGCTGTTGTGCAAGTTCGGCACTGCAGATCGGGAATTCGCCTTGGCACATCAGCACATCCGGCGAAGCGCTGTCGGAATGAACCGATGCGTAGATTGTCGCTTCGCTGCCATTGCCCCGCGCTGGCTGAGGCTCGTAATACTCAAAAATGCTCGGGAAACAAAGGTGATCCTGCAGGTTCTCGCCGACCCCGGGAAGATGTTGAACGACCGGAATTCCGAGCCGCTTCAGTTCGATCTCGTTGCCGATGCCGGATTGCATAAGTATACGCGGCGTATTGATCGATCCGGTGGACAGCACGATTTGCTGCGACGCTGTGAAGCGCTGCGGTACACCGTCGAGCAGAACCTCGACGGCGACCGCTCGTCCGGATTCAATGACGACGCGCTGCACGACTGCGCCGGTGAGCAAGGTCAGATTGTCGCGACCGAACACCGGCCGCAGATAAGAATCGAAAATGGTTACCCGCTCCAGCCCATCGGCTCTCACGTCCGAGATTGCACAACCGCTCTTTGCCTCCATCATGTATCCGTTGGGATTTCGGAATTCGGGGATCCCGACAGACGTTGCGGCAGCCACCAAGGCTGGCGCAATCGGATGAGGCCGCGCCGGCTGAAAAACCGCGACGGGACCGCCTTTTCCACGTGCCATATCCGGAGTGCCGCGGTAATCCTCGATTGTGCCGTAGAGCTTCAAAATTGCCTCGTAACCCCATCCGGCATCCCCCGTTTCGCTGGCGAAGAAATCCCAATCGTGGCGATGACCTCGCGCCCAGATCATCGCATTGATGCTGGAGCTGCCACCCACGACCTTGCCCATCGACATCAGCAGCGATCTGCCGTCCAGACCCGCCTGCGGTTCGGAATGGAACGCCCAATCGTGTGGGCCGCCGATATTTTCGGGCCATCGCGTGGCGGTTTCGATCGTTTCTGAATAGGTTATCCATCCGCATTCAAGCAGTAGGACGTTGAGATCTGGATTGTCGGACAGACGACGAGCAACGATCGAACCAGATGTCCCGGAACCACAAACGATAACATCGAAGGAATTGGCCAGCGTTTTTGGGATAGATGCGTCAGGCATTGTGTGTTGTCTCCGTGGAAATGGCGTTTGCACCGGCACCATTGGAAGCTCCCTGCGCGAATTTTGCGCTGGTTACCTCTGGGCGCCGGTGACCGATATTGCGAAACCAGGTGTCTGCCCGGTTATCGATCAGGGGATTGCGGTTACATCTGCAAGGATAGAGTGCCGGCTAAAGCCTGCGCAGCTTGCCCAACGTCACGTAGTCATCGACGAGCCGCCGTTCGGCGGCGAATGGGTGATATTCCCATCCTTCATGTCCAAATCCGACGATGGTAACCGTTGCATTGGGATATCTGTCCAGCACGCTGGCGATCACGATGATGCCGCTGCTCGGGACGACATAAGGTGCGGGATGGTAGAGCTGCAGCACGTCATCGACCCAATCGTGGGTTCGCTCATCGATGACGAAGCAGCGCTTGCCGTTTTCCAGGCAGAAGGCATTGAACGCCTGCGTGCCGTCGTCGCAGAAATCGTCTAGTTCTGGATGGAGCACCGCAATGAGAGGTTTCATCGCCGCAAATTTCTTGGGATCACGCACACACCAGATCTCCCCCGCCTGAGCGACAGCGGGATGTGATCGCCAGACGTTCGAGCCCAGCATCGATTTGGCTGGCCGACCGGTGTTGCAAACAGCAACGACGTCGGTGCGCAGGCCACTGGCGCCGCTGGAGCGGCAGTCATTGAACCGGACAACCAGATCCGCGGACTCGATAACAGGCGCGTAGCGGCAATCTACGGCGCCATTCCCTACGATCATAATGCGGGTCATGTGAAATTCCTCGATTGGATGGCTCCATCCGCGAAGAGACCGCAGCCCAATGAGGCAGCATATCGTCGGGGCGGAGCGGGCAATGGATGGCTAACCGGTCCGCGCCGGCCTCCAGGAGAGGTCGCAAAGCTTGGTTCGGGTCATGAACGCTTCATTGCAAAATCAGAGGAAATCATTGTGTTCGTAACATCACGATGAGCAGACCCGGATCACGGAAATCAATTATTACGATCGTAAGACGATTGGCCTGAGAAGAAGCGTTCCTGCCCTGTTCAGTTCGCTCGTCCGGAGATAGTCTGGGAGTCGGCTCAAACCGCGGATCCACCCTGGGGCCGCCCCTATCGCAACGAGACTGTTCGCTAGATGCTCGCCTCTCTTCGAAGCCCAGCAGGTTTTTTACGGCGACGGAAAAGACGTGACGACATCCGCACAAACCGCTCGGCCTTGGCAATCACATCGCTGCCTCCACTCTGGATTCCTACGGCCGTTTCCCTGGAAATCGACGGGAAGGAGTGCTCGCCGTGAACAGTGCCTTGTGGCTGATTTGCGCTGTCGTGGTGGCGATTTTGATCCTGACTGTTTGGGGCCGCAATCATCGCCGCGTCACTCTCGAGCAGTGGGCGCTGGGCGGGCGGCGATTTGGAGCCGTCCTGGTCTTCCTGCTGATGGCGGGGGAAATCTACACCACCTTTACATTTCTGGGCGCAAGCGGATTTGCTTATGGCAAGGGCGGCACGGTATTTTACATCCTGACTTACACCTGTCTGGCTTTTGTCACATCCTACTGGCTGCTTCCGCCTATTTGGCGTTTTGCCAACGAGATGCGACTGGTCACGCAACCGGATTTCTTCGAGCAGAAATACGATAGCCCCGGTCTCGGTTTTCTGGTGACGCTCGTCGGTCTCGTGGCCCTCATTCCCTATCTCATCCTTCAACTCAAGGGCCTTGGTATTATCGCCGAAACCTTGTCAGGAGGCGAGATTTCGAAGTCCAGGGCAGTGATTTTGGGCGCGGCGGTGATGGCACTATACGTCATCGCTTCAGGCATGCGCGGCTCTGCATGGGCCGCTGCGGTCAAGGACGTCACGATCTGGATCATTTGTGCGTTTCTCGGACTCTATCTTCCCTACCACTATTATGGGGGGATTGGAGCGATGTTCGAACAGATCGAGATGGCAAGGCCAGGCTTCTTGGCGCTTCCGAATACCGGCGAGACGATCGTTTGGTATTGCAGCACCGTCGCGCTTTCGGCCCTCGGCCTCTATATGTGGCCGCACACTTTTTCCTCCGTCTACACGTCCAGATCAGAGGGTGCATTTCGGCGGAACGCTGTGCTCATGCCGCTTTATTCGCTGGTTATGCTGTTTGCAATGCTCGTCGGTTTTGCGGCCGTCCTCAAGATCCCCGGATTGCAGGGCGACGAAATCGACTTGGCGCTATTGAAGCTGTCCATTGCCACATTTGATCCCTGGTTCGTCGGCGTGATCGGGGCCGCAGGCGTGCTTACGGCACTTGTGCCAGGGTCGACCATCGTCATCGTCGGATCCACTCTGATCTCGACGAATATTCTGAGAAAGCTGGCCCCCTCGATTCCTGACAGGCTGGTCACCGGTTTTACGAAGTGCTCGGTTCTGCTCATGACAGCCATTGCCGTATTTTTCACCTTGATGGGTGGAGAAAGCATAGTTGCCATCCTGATAATGGGCTACAGCATCGTGACCCAGCTTTTCCCGGCTCTTTTTGCGAGCCTCTTGCCGAAAAATCCCTTCACGAAGGAGGGCGCGGCCGCGGGGATAATCGTGGGCGTCGGCACTGTCGGCGTCGTCGTGACAACCGGCTTGACGATCGCCAGCTTCTTTCCAAATGCTCCAGCGACGGTAAAGCAGATCAATACCGGTTTCATCGCACTGAGTCTGAATGTGCTCGTCGCACTTCTGGTCAGCGTTGCAACTGCCCAACGACAAACATCTTCGGCGCGCTTCAATCCATAGCTGCGAACCTAGGTGCCTTGCGATCCGCCTCGGTGCAGTTTTCCCCGAGACTTCGCGTGTCTTCAATCACCTAGCTATTGCCTCCGCACTACCCAGAAAGAATTGGGCGACAGCACCATGCTGACCGCAATCGCGGTCGGGATCGCCTCGGGCTGTCAGGCCGATATGAACGCCGATTCATGGTCCTTCGGGCCAGCACGGACACATTTTGATACATATCGGCGCCTCCCTGAAATTATGCGGATACAATCGCCAGCAATCGTGGCTTCAGATCATCGGCCCGAAAGGAGTTTAAATTGAAGCCCGCACTCCCTGGCATATTTGTCACTTCCGCACTTGCGTTTGGCGCCGTCGCTTCCTTTTGCGCGGCAACGCAGCCAGCTCCTGAAAATGCTTCTCCGATCTACGGGGTTACCATTCCGGAAGGCTACAGAGACTGGAAGTTCATCGCACCGGCTCAGGAGGCGCCTCCGCTTGACGAACTGCGCTCGGTGCTTGGCAACGACATCGCGGTTGACGCCTATAAGAAGGGCACGCTGCCATTTCCGGATGGTTCGATCCTGGTTAAGCTCGCCTACAAGCGCAGCCAGTCGACGGAGTTCGCGCCTGCGACCGTTCCCGGCGCCGCGACGACCGTGCAGGTCATGGTAAAGGATTCGAAGAAATACCCCGACAGCCATGGCTGGGGTTTCGGAAGGTTCGTAAACGGCAAGCCGGTCGATATTGCGCAGCACGAAACCTGTCTTTCCTGCCATGTCAGCAATGTCGAGGACCACGACTACGTCTTCACACGATATGCGCCTTGAGGGCCAGATAGCCGAGGCGACGCAGCAATCGCCCCGCCTAATCATTGACGCGGGGCGATACGACAGGATTGCGCCAGGCAAGGCGATCATCCTGTGATCGGGACCGATTTTCAAAAGCGACGATTTGATGTCATCACTCAGGTTGATCGACTAAGTCTGTAATGGTTTCGTCGAGTGTTGTAATAGCGCAGAAACGACGTTCATCGATCCTGCCGATAGATATCAGCAGGAGAACACATGCCCGGATTTTTCGACACGGCCGGTTTAGGCCTACCGATATGTATAGCCGGTGCCGGCGCGATAGGGATTACGGTTGCAGCGCGCCTATCGATCGCCGGCTTTCATGTCCGGCTGGTCGCTCGGGGTGGCAGCCTGGCTGCGATCAACAAGAAGGGAATCCGCTTACTGGACAGCGAAGGCGACCATAGCGCGCGCGTCGAGGTCGGCCAGGCGACGGACTTTGGACCCCAGCGGATTTTATTTCTCTGCTCCAAGTCTCATGATCTGGCTGAGCTGGCCGCCGCTCTGCAGCCGCTCATCTCCGCCGAGACCATCCTTGTTCCAGTCGTCAACGGCATACCCTGGTGGTATTTCGACGGCGATGGAGGTGATTGGGTCGGTCAAGTCGTGAAATCGGTCGACCCCGATGGGAAACTGAAGAGATTGGTACCCTCGCGACAGATAATCGGCACGACCACGATGATCACTGCCGAGCGCCCGTGCCCGGGGACAGCACGAACCGCAAACCCCTTGCAGATGACGATCGGGGAACTTGATGACCGATCGTCTGAGCGCATCAAAGTCCTGGCAAGCATGCTGAGCGCCGCCGGGATCAGCGTCAGGATCGCGCCGCGTATTCGAGACGCAGTTTGGACCAAGGTCGTTCGCAATCTCATTTCCAATCCGGTAACCGCCATAACGGGAGCCACATTGCGCGAGAACTTCGGTAATCACTACCTTGCAGACATCAGCCGACAGATGTTGCGGGAAGTCATTCCCGTGATCGATGCCTACGGCGCCAAGCTTGAAGTCGATCCGGATCTCATCCTCGAATCCGGACGAAAGCTTGGAGATGTGAAGACCTCGATGCTGCAGGACTTCGAAAAAGGAAATCAGCTGGAACTTGCATCGATTTGCGATGCCGTCATCGAACTCGCCAACCAGCGCGGGATCCGAATGCCGGTTACAGAGGCAATCACCGGCCTCGCACATTTCAGAGATGCCGCTGAACGGTCACATGCCGCCTAGTCGCCGATCACCTTTGTCTGCTTGAGCGCCCGACGGGCGTGGCCAACCTGTCAGTTCGCCTTCCCCAAGTGCTTTCCCACCGCAGAGCATTCCGGCCATTTCTCATATCTGAAACAAACGGGGCCGGCTGTGAAATATTCCTGCATTCACACTGCGCGATAGCTTCGGCCTCTTGTTTTATCTCAAACACCGAGGTGACTTTGATGCGTATCGTGTTTTCCGGACATACGTTTCCGGACATGCCCGATTATCTAAAACGATCGCTTGCTGGCGAACACGAGATACTTCTGTGGGATGGCGAACTCGCAAACATGCCTTCGAACATCGACATCCTGATCCCGCGCGCTCAACGGATCGGAGCGACCGAAATGGACCGCGGCAATGTGAAGTTCATACAACAATTCGGTGTTGGCCTTGATGGCGTTGACCTCGCCGCCGCGCGTTGCAGAGGAATCCCTGTCGCGAACGTTCCGGGAACCGGGGGGAACGCGGATTCCGTAGCCGAGCACGCAATTCTTCTGCTGCTGATGCTCTTGCGCCAATGCAATAAAGTTCGAGAAAACATCCGAGACGGAATTCTTGGAGCCCCCGTCGGGACCGCGCTGGCAGGTCGTAGCGTCTGCTTATACGGTCTTGGCGCTGTTGCGAAATCGCTTGCGAAACGTCTCAAGGCGTTTGACGTTCGATTGCTCGGCCTGACGAGAGCGCCCAGCGCGGAAAAAGCATCCGAATATCACCTCGATCGGTGCTACTCAGCTGAAAATGCAGAAGCTTGCCTTTCACAGTCGGATATCCTGATCGTTTGCGTAAAACATACATCCGAAACGACAGGGCTTGTTCAGGAGCAGCATTTGCGATGGCTGCGTCCCGGTGCCGTCCTCATCAATATTGCGCGCGCCGGGCTTATCGACAGGAAGGGGCTTGAGGCCTGTATCGCAGACGGCCAACTGGGAGGAGTGGGCCTGGATGTATTCTGGACCGAACCCGCCGACGCGCTCGACCCTCTTCTTGCGCATCCAAATGTCATTATGACACCCCATGTTGCCGGCATTACCGACAGGTCCCTGGCCGACATCGCACGAGCGGTTGCCGAAAACATCGAACGTTTTGCAGTGATGCGGCCCTTACTGAACACAGTGGAGCAAGGGTTTTGAATTGCTTGGGGATCCGAAGCCGCCTGCCCTGAGGATGGTGAATTGATCGCGATTAAGTGTTCTCGCTGAAGCGATATCCCGGATCCCCGGCTTTCGCCCGTCGGTTTCAGTTGAAACCAACAAGCCTCGCTTAGAAACCGGCCAGAAGTCCCGATAAGACAACGCTGCAATGCTCGGACTCAGGCGAGTTTCGGTCACAGACACAGCTTCAGCCATGGCAGCCTTCATGCCCATCGGATGAATATATTTGAGAATTGCGCCATCAGGCAAAGGACGAAGGCGAATGTCCAAACTTTCAAAAACCGAAGTAGTCACCTCTCATGGCGTCATTGCAGTAGAGAAGAACTCAGCACGCGGCCCGAACGTACTTTTTCTTCACGGCAATTCGACTTGTCGCGCTGTCTTTCAAAAACAATTCATGGACGACATTCTCGGATCATACCATCTCATTGCGCTTGACTTGCCGGGTCACGGAGAATCCGGCGATGCGGTGGATCCGGAACGGACCTATTCGCGGCCAGGATTGGCGGATGCGTGTCTGGAGGTCATGGCGGCGATGGCCGTCAGGAGCGCCGTTATTGTCGGTTGGTCACTCGGAGGTCATATAGCAATCGAGATGCTGTCCCGCTCGACAGGCATCGATGGCATCATGGTGACTGGTACCCCGCCCGTCGGGGACAACATCGCCGACGGTTTTCGCCGCAGGCCGCTCGGCGGACTTGCCGGCGAAGCAGAGCTCACATCGGAAGAGGCGGTCGAATTTGCACACGCCATCATGGGCCCTCATCTGGAGCCTTTCATCCCAAGGACAATCAGGCGAACGGACAAACATTTTCGGCCCTTGCTCGTAAGCGGAGCAATGAAAGGGCATGGCGCAAACCAGCGGGACGTGCTTTCGGCAACCAGCGTACCGACAGCAATCGTCAATGGCGCATTGGACGATATTGTCAACCTGGACTACGTCGAATCCGTCCCCTACGGAAATCTGTGGAACGACAGATGCATCCGGATCCCACACGCCTCGCACGCTCCCTTCTGGGAGGTTCCCGCCAGCTTTAACGCCTTGCTCAGAAACTTTCTCGATGATGTTCATCAACGATGACCGATGACGGCAGGGGCGTTCATCCTGATGCTCGCGTGCAGGCCTAAAGTGCCGCAATTCTGGCCAATACGGTCAGGAAACAGTCGTGAAACTCCACCGATCAGATGAAGCATTTCGGCCGAACCGCTTCTGGTTTCGACGAATATGCTGACCATATGACCCTTGATCATACTGCATCGCAGGCAGATTAGATCGCCGACACAGGATATGCAGGGAAAGGCTTCCACTTCGGCGTGGCCATGTTAAAGTAGCGCTCTCCGACGAACTGCGGATATGGGGGAGCGATGCGATTTCTGATTGCGGTCATTGTCGTTGCCTCTGTTTTTGCGGGAAATGTGGCCTTCAACGACAGCACCACCTTTCTCGGCTATCCCTTGTTCTTCGTTTGGAATATTTTTAGCGTGGTACTCATCACCTGCGGAATGGGGCTTATATTCGTCTTGGATCCCCAAAATTCGCGGAGCACAAATCCCGACGTCTGAGGCTTGCGCCGGTGCGTTGCCCTCCGTCGGCTATTGAAGCTGACTGAAAACCATCGCAAGCGTTGTCTTTCAGCAGAGATCGTCTTTCAACCGTGACGGGACCGACGCAGCTCATGGCATGGATCTCGCAACGATTGGCTTACCGCAAACAGCATCGGGTGCGTCGGCTTGCATGCGGCACCGGCAAAAGCATGGAACCAATCTTCACGCTGCATGTTCGAAGACCTGATTGGTTGCGGAATAGCATTAGGGAGGTCACATGCCGGCAAGCGAACTGGATGAGGTCCTGACGAAGCTACCGCTCCGTATTGGCGTCTACATTCCCGACGACCTGTTGGAGGATTGGTTTGCGCCTGGCGCCGGAATGAACCCCGTGGGAGCCAAGGCGCTCGATGCAGCGGCTGCCTATGGCAGAGCATTCGAATGCGAGTTCAAGTATTACCCCGACCGCAAGGAAGGTGTCTTCTGGAAATGGGTGCCTGCGATCTGACGGCGCTCGGTGCGAGTGAGCAGATCACGACCTGTTGAGCTGCTTGAGGCGTCGCTCGCGCGATACCGCCCGGACCCTTTTTCGCTCTACCTCCACCATCGTGGAGCCGGAATTTGCCGCAACGGCGAGATAGAACCCGCCCTTTGGCGATTATTCCCAAGAGGAACCAAACACACCTTGGTGTGATAGGCTGTGCATTACACGAATGGTATACGGATAAAATCGTCCAGCTTAATACCGAGTAAGATCATGACGCACGATCTGACCGACAAAGCCCTGGTTCACATTGTCGATGACGACGAATCTGTAAGATACACGCTCTGTCAACTTCTGCGATCGGTTGGTTTACACGCTCGCGCCTATGGGTCCGTCACTGAATTCACAAGTCAACCTTTGCCCGACAAACCGGGTTGCCTGGTGTTGGATGTTCGCTTACCCGGAGTGAGTGGCTTGGAATTCCAGGGACAACTCAATGATCTTGGCATCTTCCTCCCTGTCATCTTCATGACCGGCCACGGCGATATTCCGATGTCGGTACGCGCCATGAAAGCGGGAGCCGTCGACTTCCTGCCCAAGCCTTTTCGAGATCAGGACATGCTGGACGCCATAAGCTCGGCAATTGGCCGTGACCATGACCGACGCGCGAACACGGATCAGGCTGCGGATATCTATGATCGGTTCACGCGCCTTACGCCGCGCGAGCAGGAAGTGATGATGTTCGCAACGTCTGGAAAGATGAACAAGCAAACAGCTGGTTACCTGGGTATCAGCATAGTCACAGTCAAAATCCATCGCCGCGCTGCGATGACGAAGATGGAGGCTCGAACACTCCCGGATCTCGTCCGCATGGCCGACATGGTCAGGCCGATGCTCGGCATAGGCTACAGGCAATAAACCGCGCAGGACGGGCGCCCATAAATCGAAACAGAAAAAGGATTTCCCGAGTGGTAGCGGTAACGTTGGTCGGAATTGTTGACGACGATCGATCACTGTGCTCGTCACTCGTCCGTCTTGTTCGCTCGATGGGATACGAGGCTCGTGGCTTCGAATCCGCCGAGGAATTCATGAGATCCAGCACGCTCGACGAGTGCTCCTGTCTCATCACAGATGTCCAGATGCCTGGTATCAGCGGCATCGAGTTGACGAAATTCATGACTGTTCAACGCTCGACAGTGCCCGTCATCGTCGTTACTGCTCATGCGGAGGCTGGCCTGGAAGACAGCGCCCTTGCAAACGGGGCGTGCTATTTCCTGAGGAAGCCCATCGATGGCGACCTCTTGGCCGCCAACCTCTCGAAGGTGATAACCTCTCAGGTGGCCTGCGGTTGATCGGACGCGAACGCTGCTCTCAAGCCGGTACGATAGGCAAATTGACCGAGAAGCAGGCGCCGCCGATGCTGCTGACGGTATCTGCGGTTATTTCCCCTCCGTGAGCTTCCACGATGGACTTGCATATTCGCAGGCCCATTCCCATTCCGGTCTCTTTCGTCGTGAAAAAGCTCTCAAAAAGCCGATTGGCGTGACAGGGATTGATCCCTGCCCCATTGTCCTCAATGGTGAATACCGCCCTATTGCGAGCGGAGGTCCCGGACCGCACGACGATTTGTGGGTTGCTCTGTTGGGGACGCGGGGCTTGAAGTGCGTTTATCGCCAGGTTCACGATGACCTGGTGCACCTGTGTGCGGTCCCCAGCTATGACGAGCGGCTGACGCGATTTCTCATGGGTCACTATTGCGGAACGTGCCTGGATCTCGTGGCGTAAGAACTGCAGCGCTTCCTGTATGACTTCGTCCAAGTCGAGTTGCGTCCGCTCCGGAGGCTTCCCGTTCGCCATTGCTCGAATTCGGCCGATGAGTTCGGCTGCCCGCTTGGCATCATGCAACATCGAGGTCAGAGAATCTCGCACTTCGTCAAGGTCGGGCTTCGGACGGTTTATCCATCGCAATCCGGCTGCCCCGGCGTTGGCGATTGCGGCCAGCGGCTGATTGATTTCGTGAGCTATCGACGCCGTCAACTCGCCAAGGACAGACAAACGGGCGGCGTGCGCGAATTCCGCCTGAACCTGCTGGAGGCGTCGTTCAGCCTCGACCCGGGCGGAGATGTCAAGGACACCGACAAGGCTGGTATCAGGGTCTTTAGAGAAACCAACGCGCGCTGTTGTGAACAGCACGTCTACGATACGTCCGTCGAGCGTCACCATCTTGGTTTCTTCTTCGAAGTTGGTATTCCTTTGATAACGGGACACCATTGCGCGTCGGAAGGTCGCTGAGCTCTCTTCAAAGGTGCCGACGACGGACCTGCCTTTGAACTCGTCCGCCCCACGGCCGCCGAACATCTGGACGCCACGTTCATTTGCTTCCTCGAAAATCATCGCTTCCATGCATGATCTCAGAAATGCGGGGTTCTCGTCGAAATAGGCGTCCAGATCCGTCACGCCCTCGGATCTCAGCTGCTTGAACTGGGCAACCAGATTGCTGGCGTTAAGCTGCCATAGCGCGATGGGCATCCGATCGAACAAATAGCGGTACCGCTGCTCGCTCTTTTCCAGCTTCGCATAGGCCTCTTTCTGAGCGGTGATATCCATGACTGCGCCGACGAATTGGGGACTGTTCTTGCTGCCGAAGTCACATCGGGCAACCACGCGAACATGTTTCACATCCCCATTTGGCATCAGAAGACGATGCTCATGTCGAAAGTCGCGCCGATCTGCATGGGCTTTGACAAGAAGATCTCGAACAACAGCCAGATCGTCCGGATGCGTCCGCTCCAGGACAAGAGCCATTGATGGCGTTGCTCCCTCTTCCACGCCAAATATTCGAAAGGTCTCGCCCGACCAAAAAAGCTCGCCAGTCGAGAGGTTCCACCCAAAACTTCCTGTATTGCTCAGCTTCTGCGCCTCTGCAAGATAGGCCGCCTGGCTCCTGTTCAGCTCGTCTTCAGTGCGTTTGCGTTCACTAATATCGGTATTGCATTCCAGCGTCCCGACACTGTTCCTGCGATCGTTGAGCCGATAGGACCACCGACTGGAAACTGAAATCCGCCTGCCGGTGCGGGTCGTCCGGATCAACTCGCCTTCCCAACGCCCTGAGCGACGTAACGCATCGTTTATCTCGAGAAGCGATACCTGAAACCTGGTTTTCAGGAGTTCGTGGGCGACCTTGCCTATGGCCTCGTGACGGGACCATCCATACAGCTCTTCCGCGCCACGGTTCCAATACGTGATGATGTCGTCGGCATCGCGGACAAACACGGCGTCACTTGTCAGATCGAGCAAGCTTGCCTGTTCGCGCTCCGACACGCCCAAGCTGTGAACCAGTCTGATAAGGCATGCGGCAAAAAGCGAAGACAGGAGAAAAACGATCAATGTCGCGAGGTCGTGCCTGCTGCCAATGATGAACGTGTGCAGGGGGCCGACAAACCAGAAGTTCAAGCATCCGACAGCAAGAACCGAAAAGAAGACCGATGAAATGCAGCTGTCGAACAGCGCGAGGAATATAACGACCAACAGGAGTACAAGAGCAGCAGGTATCAAGTTGAAGCCAAGAGCCGCGCAAGCCAGGCTAAACAGGCCTATAGCCGCACCTCCCAATAGCCAGAATGCAAGAAGCCAGCGATGGCGCTCAATCCGTCCGGCTGCGAGCAGCGGCACTGCGCGGCGTCGAAACAGTTCAAGAGTGCTCACGACACCACCATCGTTGCGCACCAACGCATTGCCGCTACCGGTACGAAAGCCAACCACTGCCCTGTGAACATGTCGCTCTCCTTCGATAAACTCTTCCCGTCGCATGACGGTGTCGAACGAAGTCAATGACATCAAGGGATGTCGTATACGAGTTTAGTATTGTGAATCGTTGTGAACGCCGTTCGCTGTGTTACCCCCCGGCTCGATTGCTCGACACATGCAGGAGCGGGCTAAAGGATTGTGAGGGTTGCTCCGTCAGCGATTGCTCGTGCCTTTTCGCTGGTCGCACCGCGCAAAAGGTATCCCCGATCAGATATATTGAGTGCGGCGGCGGTGTGCTGTTCCACCATGAGCACGGCGACCCCTGATCGGTTAATCGCCTGGATCTGATCAAGAATGCGTTCGACAAACCGGGGGGCCAGACCCGCCGTGGGTTCGTCCAGCAGTAAAATCCTGGGCCTTGGCATCAAGGCCCGCGCCAGCGCGAGTATTTGACGCTCACCCCCCGATAGACTTCCCGCCTTCTGGCGCCGCCGTTCTGCGAGTGTGGGGAAACTAGAGTATAATTCTTCACGGCGAGGACGAAGGGCTATGTCGGATCGCGACCTGAGGCCAATCTCGAGGTTCTCGTCCACGGAAAGCGATTCAAATACATTGTCGCTCTGGGGGACATAACCCATTCCCCGCTTCACGAACTCGCTGGGCGGCATGCCTTCTACAAACGTCGAATCTAGCCTGATGCTACCACTACGCAGCCGGACCAACCCTATCAAAGCCTTTAGAAGAGTTGATTTGCCGGCACCGTTGGATCCGACGACTGCCACGATCTCATCATGGGAAACAGTCAAGCTGATATCATTCAGGATGTCAGGATCAGCCTCGTAGCCGACTGCCAATTTCTCCGCGACGAGGAGCTCTGTCATCAAAGCGACCCGAATTGCAAGTCGCCCATGTAGGCGTCGATGACCCGTGGATCCGAGGTAATGGCTTCCGGGGTACCTGAGGCAATCACACAAGCTTCAACCATGACCAAGACATGATGAGCGTAGGTCATGACCGCTTCGATATCGTGCTCGATAAATAAAAACGTGGTCTTCGACCGGCCCTGTAGGGAAATTATCGTTTCGAAAATCGTTGACCGTAAGCCTTCGTTCATTCCGCTCATTGGTTCGTCAAGCAGGACCATGGACGGCTCGGTCATCAACACCTGAGCCAGGTTGAGAAGCTTTTTCTGACCGGCTGACAACGTGCCGGCATAATGATCCGCCTTCTTTTCAAGCCTCAGTTTCTCCAGCATTTCTTCGGCGGCGGCGCGTCCGATCGCTTCCCTATCACTGACGGATCGCGGCGTGATGAAAAGTGACGCCAAATGCTCTCCCGGTTGTTCCGGACATGCCACCATCAAATTCTCCAGCACGGTCATTCCGGAGAAAACTCTCGGAAATTGAAAGGACCGTGCCAAGCCGAGACGCGCAATACGATGGGGCGGCAGGCCCACGATGCTCTGCTGGTTGAAAAGAATTTTGCCCTCATCTGCCCGGGAATGTCCGGTGATCAGATCGAACAGCGTGGTTTTCCCCGCGCCATTCGGGCCAATGAGCGCTGTCACAGATCCACGCTGAATGTCGAAGTTTACATTCGAGACGGCCCACCGTCCGCTGAAAGCTTTGGAGATACCTGCTACTCGCAAGATGGGCATATCAGTGGTCATGGTCGCGTCCCCTGCTGTTGCCCAAGAAACCATGGGGGCAAACGCGACTGAGGACGATCAGCAAAAATCCAACCACCAAGAAACGGAGAGACGCCTGTTCGGTCGCGGAGAGCGACGTCTCGATGAGCCGTGACCCCTCCATCAGCGTCCAGAACACAACGCTTCCCAACATTATTCCCCAGTAGTTTCCGAGGCCCCCAATAAGCAGGATGACAAACCCGAAAAACGTAAAAGTCGGGTCGAAGATGCCTGGATACAAATATGTCACATCGAGAGCGATGAAGAATCCGGCTACCACGGCGAGTGCTGCGCCTATTGCCAAAGATTGCATCCTGAACCAGAGCGTGTTTTTTCCCAACGCGGCGATCGCTGTCTCGTCATCGCGAATGCCACGGAGCACCCTGGACCATGGCGTCCGCTCGAGCATCTTCATCAGTCCCGTTAGTGCCACGAACGTGATCCACACGAACAGCAAGAGGGGGATTTGCTTGTATTCACCAAGACCGATCCCTGAGAATAGTAAAGTGATCCACTCACTGGCCGATCGCCATTCCACATCGAAACCGATCAGGCCCTGGTTGCCGCCGCTGAAGTCAGTGTTTTGCAGGATGTGCCGAACGATCTCGGCAAATGCGATCGTCACGATTGCGAACTGATCCGGCCCGAGCCTGCTCGTTGACCATCCAATTACCATCGCGACCGCAGCAGACAAAACTAGAGACGTCGAAAATGCCAACCACAGGGAAAACCCGGCTTCGGCGACCAGTATCCCTGCCCCGTAGGCACCGATTGCCATATACCCTGCCTGGCCGAAATTCAGCAGACCCGTGAATCCGGTGTTAAGCTGGAGCCCGAGCGTGAGTATTCCGTAGATGCCCGCGATCACCCCGACATTGATCCAGAAATCCACGCTCATGGGCGGCGCTGCGCGCGAGCGAAGATGCCGCGAGGTACAGCAAGTAGCATGAGAACCAGGAAAACCAGAGCCACGAGGGGCTTCCATTTTGCGCCGAGCAGCAAAGCAGACCACTCCTGCGAGAGGCCAATCACCAAGCCCCCGAGCATTGCGCCGTAGATATTGCCAATTCCGCCGAGCGTCGCCGCAGCAAACAAGCTGAGCAACAAGGTCAGACCGAAATTTGGATTGAAACTTCCGACAGCTGTCGCATAGACAATGCCGGCGGCGCCAGCCAGCAGGCCCGACAAGAGTGATGTGAGATCTATGGTGTGCCCGACACCGATACCGCAAACTTCAGCAAGCAGACGATTGTCAGAAACCGCCCGCATCGTCTTCATCGCGCCACTGATCCATAGGCCTATTGCAAGCATTGAAAAGACTGTCAGGGCCATGACGAAACCGAGCGCCTGTTGGGTCCCCACGCGAAAAGGCCCTAAAACCATCGTCGACAGGACGTCAATATCGAACGATCTTGACTCGCTGCCGCCAAAAAACTGAATCGCGAAGCGAATGAGAAAGCTTAATCCTATTGCGGACAAGAAGCATTGAAGTGCGCTTGCACCAGCACTCCGGAGTGGGAGCCAGACGAGCTTTTCGGCCAGAATCGAGAGAAGTGCAGTCCCCAGGGTGGCCAGCAGCACCGATAGCGGCAGTGGCGTACCCAGCGCGGTGAACGTCAACGTGAAGTATGCCCCAGCCACGAGAAAATCACCGTATGCGAGATTCACGAGTTTCATGACGCCCATTATGAGGGTTAGCCCCATCGCACCAAGGCCAAGGTAGCTACCAGTTACAAATCCGTTGATCGTCGCTTGCGAGACTTTCACGGTTCCAAAAAAGGCAATCAAACAGAGGAAGATGGTGAAAAGAGATACGAGCAGCTTCACCGGTTTCGGCACTTCCGTGAAGTAAGCCAGCGCGGTCGCTGACACTCTCGATCCTTGGCCACTCCTCCGGTTCGTCAAAGCTTACCTCACGTCGATTTGCTTGACCGTCACCTGCTCGCCGTTCCGATACTGGAATATATCATAAAGACCGCTCATGGGATCTCCGTTCGGCGCAAAGCGAAATGCTCCCGACACGCCGATGTAATCAATCGGCCTTCCCGCCGCGGCCTCCTTTACCGCCTCCGCCAATGTCTCAAGGGTGAATTGCCTCGCACCTTCCCTTGTAACCTCGTGGACCTTTCGGCGAACGAGCTCTGGATCGGTTGCACCAGCCTCAATGGCCGAGAGAACACAGAGAATGCCCGCATCGAACACGTTCGCCGCGTAGGAGCCAGCCTCCGCCCCTCCCGCCTGCCGCCAAAGTTCGTTGAATAATCGGTACGCCGGGGTTCCACGGGGCGATCCGCCGGCGACGCCGTAAGCCCCGTTGATGGCCCGCGCCGGAATGCTCTTGGGCACTCTGGCGAAAGACAACGTGTCCGCAACAAACAGTTTGTTTGGGTCGAATTTACCACTGCGGACGAGCGCTGCCCCGAGCCTCGCGTAAGTGTCGGGATAGTCAATGACTACGTAGGCGTCGGGGTTTCCGTCGAAAAGTTGAGCGGCCTCGGAATCGAAGGCTTGCTGCGTGGGGTCGAATGCGGTGCTTGAGACAATCGTTCCGCCCCTCGCCTCCCAATCCGATCTGAACGTGCGAGACAGAGCGTCGCCATACGGCTCGTTTCGAAAGAGGATCGCAACCCTCTTGCGGGCGCCGACATAGGTCTCGATTGCCCGGACCAACGCCTTCGACTGGAGGTCATCCGGGGCGAGCGTGCGGAAAATCGTTCCTCCGTCTTCGACAGCGCGCAGCCGCGTGCTGGATGCCTGCGGCCACAACGTAATCCTTCGCTGTAATGTCACGCCGTTGAGGACGGCAATTGACTCGGGCGTGGTTGCCGGTCCGAGAATGCACGAGACGCCTTTGTCCACGAGCGTCCGCGCAGCAGAGACGGCCGCCTGAGGGTTTCCTTGAGAATCCCCGCTGACCAGATGGACCGAAAGATCAAGTCCGGCCTCCTTCGCAGCGATGTTACTCACCGACACCGCGAGTTTCGCCGCTTTTTCAACGGATGGCCCCATTTCCGACATCGGCCCCGATGCTTCAATCAGCGCACCAATGAACATGTCTTTCGCATGGGCGATGCCCGCATCAAGGGACACTAGGACGACACCCATCAGACAGCCGGTGAAAATTGCGGCTTTGGAAAACAAACTCATCAGGAGAGCCCATTTTGTGTCAGAAACGCGATTAAAATCCAACGCTTTCAAAATATCAATGCAGGTCAATCCCTGCGGAACTGCCTGGCATGTCCCATGGACAAACGGCAGCATTCGGTTTCTAATCGCTTCCAATCAAGCTCGTGACTCAACAAGGCCGATGATGACGAGCACCTGAGTTAAGCGATCGGCAAAGAGCGATGTCTGCCGGCGTCTGACAGGCGGGTCTGACGAATGCAGGCCCTTAAGTGGATTTTGAGCGGAGACGCTCCTCTCATTTGTTTACTGTAACCACATCGCAGCATCGACATGCTGGCCTCAAAGAAAGGCCGCGGCAAGCTTTCTTTTACAGCTGTATTGGCGACCCACCTGGTCGGGATGATCGCCGGCAATAGGATGTAATGGGGCCAACGAAATTGAAGCAGCGACAAAACGATTTTTTTATTCTTCCGATCGGTTGCGCTATAGTGGACGATGACTCAGACACGCTGGGCAGAGACTTCCAGGACGGTTGTCATGTGGGATGAGAGCAATCCAGACACCGGCAAGAGCCTCTATTTCGGTCCGTTTCAATTAATCGCCTCCGAACGTTTGCTTGCTAAGAACGGCAAACAGGTTGCAATTGGCGGCCGTGCCCTCGATATCCTCATAGCTCTGACTCAGCGACCCGGCGAGATCTTGACGGGTGACGAGCTGACAAAGCTCGTCTGGAGGGGTCTAACGGTCGAAGACTCCAACCTCAGGGTTCACATCGCCTCCCTCAGAAAGGCCTTGGCAGACGGCGAGGACGACACGCGCTACGTATTGAACGTCGCAGGGCGCGGATATACGTTCGCGGCACCAATTCGTCGGGAACCGGTCACGCCTGAGAGATCACCGACTGCTGAGACGAGCGAGCCACGTTCCCAGAGCCTTCCCCATGCATTGCCGTCCCTTTTTGGCCGAACAGAGACGGTGAATGTCCTGTCGCTACTGGTTTTGTCACGCCGTTTTGTCACGGTCGTAGGACCAGGGGGCATCGGAAAAACCACCGTCGCTGTGGCAGTCGCTTATTCGCTTCGCCAGGAATTCGAAGAGAGAGCGATTTACTTCGTTGATCTCACTCTCATTCAGGATGCCAAGCAGGTTCCAAATGCAGTCGCCTCAGCTCTCGGGTGCTTTGTTCAAGGCCCCGAGGTAGAGCCGTTCATCCTGGCTTTTGTATCCGGGAAGAAGATCCTCGTTGTGTTAGATAATTGTGAGCATGTCATTTCGGCCGCCGCAGCCCTTGCCGAGCGCCTTTTCCATGCTGCGCCATCGCTCCATTTATTGGCCACCAGTCGCGAGGCCTTGCGCGTAGACGGTGAGAACGTGCACTTGCTTCTCCCTCTTGATACGCCGCGCGGCGAGGTTACAACGGCATCCCAGGCCCTTGGTTCTCCTGCTGTCAAACTTTTCATGGAGAAAGCCGCGTCTTCTGGGCATAGGTTAAGCCTTACCGATGCAGAAGCACCGACGGTCGCGAATATCTGCCGCCGCCTCGACGGCATTGCTCTGGCGATCGAGCTTGTGGCAAGCCGCGTCGGTACTTTCGGCATCCAAGGTACATTCGATCTCATGGGGAACGACGCCGAGCTCCAGCTCCAGGGGCGGCGCAATGCTGTGCCTCGTCATCAAACGCTTCAGGGAATGCTCGACTGGAGCTACAATCTCCTGTCCAACATTGAGCAAGAAGTGCTGAGCAGGCTTTCGATTTTTGTCGGACAATTTACCTTCGAAGCTGCTATCGAAGTCGCTGGGTCCTCGGAAGACACAATCCGGACGACAAATGCCATTGCAAGCTTGGTAGACAAGTCGCTTGTTTGGATATCGCCCGCTGACGGCGTGATCACGTATCGACTTCTCGACACGACACGCGTTTATGCCGCCGCCAAACTTGCGGCCAGCGGCGAAACGCACGCGGTGGCGATGCGACACGCACAATATTTCGCCGACTTCTTGAAGATGCGTGAAACCGAGGATCTCGTTTCACATGGGCACAATGTCGAGGCCTACGCGCCGCACATCGGAAATATCCGCCAAGCGTTGGGGTGGTGTTTTTCCAGTTCCGGAAATGTCTGCATCGGCATTGAGCTCACGTCCCATGCCGCTCCCCTGTTCCTTGCATCTTTCCCGCTGCTCGCCGAATGCAGTAACTGGTGCAGCAAAGCGATGGCGACACTTCTGCCGAGCGATCGGGGCCAACGAAGAGAACTCTACCTGCAGAAAGCACTCGCGCTTTCATCGATGTACTTGTGGGATGACAGCGAAAAAGTCAAAGCAGCTCTCGAACGTGGCCTGGAACTCTCTGAAAAACTGGGCGAGGATCGACTTCAGCATTACCTGCTTCTCGGCTTGAATGTCTTCTTTACCCGTCGTGGCGAGTTTGCGAGCGCCCTGGGCGTTGCAAAGCGTGCTGCAGCCCTGTCGGAAAAATTTGGGGGGGTGGCGGAGAACGCAATGAGCGAATGGGCCCTGGCAGCGTCCCACCACGTTGCGGGAAATCAATCCGCTGCTGTCATGCACGGTGAGCGCGGGTTTAGACTTGCTGTTAACACCGCCCCATCAGAATTTGTGTACTTTGGGTACGACTACCATGTCCGGGCGCTCGGCACATATGCTCGCTCGCTCTGGATCAGCGGCGCACAGACGAAGGGTATCGCAAAGGCACGTGAGGCGATCTCCCGCGTGATTGATTCATCGCACCCGGTGCTGTTTTGCGCGGTTCTCCTGGATTCCATTCCGGTAATGCACTGGGGCGGCCAATCTGAAGAGGCGTTTTTGTTTTGCGAACAGGTTATTGCTCACGCCGTCAGATACTCACTCCATGCGCAAAAAGCTGTCGGCCTTGCGCTGCGTGGTGAGCTCATGATTGCGCGCGGTGAGGTCGAACCAGGCGTCAACATGCTACGCGATGCGCTGAAGACAATGGGCGATAATCAATATCACGTGCAGACACTGGCGACACGGCGTGCGCTCGCCGAGGGCCTGAGACGGCTAGGAGATTACGACGAGGCGTTGTTCATGATCAACGACGCCCTAAACCAGGCCGATCAGGCAAGCACCACGCTTTGGCTACCGTCTCTACTGCACGCAAAAGGCGAAGTGCTGATGGCAATTTCGACACCTTCCGCCGAAGCAGAAGCTTGCCTCACCCGTTCCATCGAGATTGCTCGCCGGCAGAATGCTTTGAGCTGGGAACTAGGAGCAGCGACCTCGCTCGCTCGTATCTGGGCCCAGAAAGGAAAATCCGCTGAGGCAAAGTCTCTTATTCTAGCCGTGCATTCCCGGTTCAACGGCGACATTGAGGCTTGGGAAGTCAGCTCGGCACGCCAACTGCTCGACGAACTCCGGTAACATCCGTGCGCCCTCGATCTGGGATCGCTTCGCCGCGGCGCTTCGTACCTTCACAACGATTCACAAATCTAAACTCGTATTTCCCGGTATAGGTGTGTTCCATGCGAGAGAACGGGAGAGTTCGTGCTTCCGACCGGCCACTTGATGGAGGCGCGACGAATGCTCTCGGGATATGCAGTTCCGCTTACGCCGGACGGTAAGTCCTCACTGACCCCGCCGCCACCTTGGCACTATTCCGGCGATTGCATCGCCGTCGAATACTGGGCGGATCCCGCCGCTGTCGCGGCCCTACTTCCTATAGGTCTGACGCCCGACGAAGAATCGGAGGGGCGCACGTTCTTCTGGTTTCTCGACTGGCAGTTCACAGGTTCGAACGACGAGCACACGGACCCAGCCCGCTACCAGTACCGCGAGGCGTTCATCCTGGTGGAAGCACGTCTCGAAGGCCGTCCAGTCAATTTTTGTCCTTTCATCTTTGTCGACAACGATGCAGCGATCGCACGCGGCTGGATACAGGGTTATCCCAAGAAACTTGGCAGCATCTATCAAACAAGGAGCTTTTCTGCGCCGAGTGCCGCCGCCTGCCCCCTTGAACCTGGAAGCCGCTTTGGCGCGAGTGTTTCATCTCATGGCGAGCGACTGGCAACAGCCCGCATCGAGCTTCGGGAAAAGGTGACGGATCCGGCAAAGGTATTCAACCGGCCGACCACGATACGGAGATATTTCCCATCGCTGAGCGGCAGCCAGCAGGGCAAGCCCGCGGTCGATGAATTGACGCTGTCGCTGATGGACAATCTTACGTTTTCGGATTTCTGGACAGGCTCCGCGGAACTCTCGATACCCTATGTCGAGGGCGAAGATATGGATGCCCTGGCACCGCGAGAGGTGGGGCGAGGGTTTCGCTTCGGCATGTCGTACTCGGTCTCCGACCTTCCCGTACTCAAGAACTATCTGGCCTAGAGGGCGTGCCTCACCTGCCGATTGTGTCGTGCGACCATGTTGTCGCACATCACCTGGCGAATTCGTGCACACAAGCGGAAAAGCCGCGCCGATGGATGCCTGGTCCGAACGCCGATTCCCACTGCCGAAAGGCTATGTCTGCCCCTTGTCCTTTGCATGCATTGGTCGTGCCCGTCCTACACCTAGGTGTGATTCTCGAAGGGAAACATCGAAGCTAGTTTTCGTCCGGAGAAAAGAACTTACCCAATCACATGCCCAGGTCACGACCACGAAGCCGCGCAGTTTGATGCCGTCGTTGGTGACTGCGGCAGACAGTGATCGGAGTTAACAGAATTCCAGTTCAGTCGCATGACTTACTTTTGTGCTCGCAAGATGCCGACCCTTGTCTCAATGCAACCACACAGGAAGCCATAGCCATGAAACAGCTCAAGACTTATGTCACCCTCGCAGCCACCCTTCCCTTGATCGCACTGGCGGCGCCCGCAAGCGCTGAACCGATCAAGAATATCGTTCTGGTTCACGGCGCCTGGGTGGATGGCTCTGGCTGGAAACCCGTCTACGAAATCCTGACCAAAGAGGGTTTCAACGTCACGATGGCCCAGGAACCCGAAACGTCCTTCGCGGACGACGTGGCCGCGACCAAGCGCGTTCTCGACCTTCAGAACGGCCCGACGCTTCTTGTCGGTCACAGCTACGGCGGCTCGATCATCACCGAGGCGGGCGTCCACCCGAACGTGACAGCCCTGGTCTACGTTGCTGCACACGCACCCGATGTCGGCGAAGACGAAGGCACTCTTGGAAAGAAAACACCAAGCGTCCTGGCGAAGACCGAAGGCGCAATCAAGAAGACGCCTGACGGCTACACGTACCTGAACCCGGTCGACTTCCCGAAGCTCTTCGCTCCGGACATGCCGAAAGGGCAGGCGGAATTCGAGGCACGGTCGCAGGTGCTTGCGGCAGCCGAAGTGTTCACCACCCCGTTGACTGCAGCGGCGTGGAAAACGAAGCCGAGTTGGGCAATCGTCGCGGGCAATGACCAGATCATCAACCCGGATCTGGAGCGCTGGTACTACGAAAGAGCGAAGAGCCGCACGATCGAGATCAAGGGAGCAAGCCACTCCGTATACGAATCCCATCCCCGGCAAGTGGCAGACGTGATCATCCGAGCTGCCCGCGAGGCAGAGCAAGAGGCCTCGACCGCCAAGAAGTAACGGGCCTTGCAATATAGCCGCAACCGCTCGCCCACAGATGCGGAGACATTCCTCCGGATGCAGATCCCAATCGGTCAAATCGAAACCACGCGGTTGTCGACCAACTGAGAAGCAGGAGCCCAGATGACGATGAACTGGCAACGACACCGCGAAGAGCACCTTGCCCGCATCAAGGCGGGAAGTGCTGTGGCGAATGGAAAGATCGTCGAGGCACGGGACGCGACCCGGCTGTTGGAGGCGGTGGTCCGTCCCGGCGATCGCGTGTGCCTTGAGGGTGACAATCAGAAGCAGGCTGATTTGCTCAGCAGCGCGTTGCTGGCCGTCGACCGAACAAAGGTCAACAACCTTCACATGGTACAGTCCGGCGTGGTTCTTCCCAGCCATCTCGATCTGTTCGACCACGGCATCGCCAAGCGGCTCGATTACGCCTACTCAGGTCCCCAATCGGCCCGCATTGCGACAATGCTGTTCGGCGGCAAGATCGAACTGGGCGCGGTTCATACCTATCTCGAGCTTTTTGCCAGGTATTTTATCGATCTCACGCCCAATGTCGCGTTGATCGCCGCAGTCAGCGCTGATCGCGACGGCAACCTTTATACGGGACCGAACACGGAAGACACGCCTACCGTCGTCGAAGCGACCGCGTTCAAGGACGGGGTTGTAGTCGCCCAGGTCAACGAAATTGTCGATCGGATTCCCCGTGTCGATATCCCCGGAGATCGCATTGATTTCGTCGTCGAAGCCGACAAGCCGTTTTTTGTGGAACCGCTGTTCACGCGCGATCCAGGCGCCATCACGGAAACGCAGATCCTTACGGCCATGATGGCCATTAAAGGGATCTATGCTCCATACGGCGTGAAACGTCTCAATCACGGGATCGGATTCAGTACCGCAGCGATCGAACTCCTTCTTCCCACGTTCGCAGACAAGCTCGGACTTAAGGGCAAGATCGCATCCCACTTTGCTTTGAACCCCCATCCCGCGTTGATTCCGGCAATTGAATCAGGCTGGGTCCAACAGATCCACTCGTTCGGTTCGGAAGTAGGGATGGAGGACTACATCCGCGCCCGACCCGACGTCTACTTCACCGGAGCGGATGGTTCCCTGCGTTCGAACAGGGCTTTTAGCCAGGTAGCCGGTCTCTACGCCTGCGATATGTTCATCGGCTCGACGCTTCAGATCGATCTCGACGGCAACTCATCCACGATTACGACCCAACGTATCGCAGGCTTCGGCGGTGCGCCGAACATGGGCTCCGACCCGCGAGGTCGCCGTCATCCGAGCGAGCCATGGCTCCAAGCTGGCAAGGAAGCGGATCCCGACGGACCTGCACCATTGCGCCGCGGTCGCAAGCTCGTCGTTCAGATCGGTGAAACGTTTGGAGAAAAAAACGTCCCTCTCTTCGTCGAGAAGCTGGACGCGTTAGCCCTCGCTGAAAAACTCAAGCTCGATCTGGCTCCAGTCATGATCTACGGCGATGACGTGACTCATATTGTTACAGAGGAAGGCATCGCAAACCTCCTCTTATGCCGGGATGGCCGGGAGCGTGAACAGGCCATCCGCGGAGTGGCGGGCTATACCGACGTTGGCCGCGCGCGCGACAAGAAGATGGTCCAGCACCTGAGGGAGCGAGGCGTGATCCGACGCCCGGAAGATCTCGGCATCGACCTTCTCGACGTGGATCGAAATCTCCTGGCAGCTCGCTCCATCAAGGATCTCGTCCGATGGTCGGGCGGTCTTTATTCCCCTCCCTCGAAGTTTCGCAACTGGTGAAAGGAGCAAGTGATGGAAGATCTTACCTTTCACCATAAGACCAACAGGCGGGCTTCCGGCGACAGAAGACTAGCAATCGTTGGTGTGGTGGCCTCCGGAAATCTCGAAGTCCTCGCGGAGCGCGTCCTTCCCGACAACCACTGTCAGGTCGAAATCAGAACGGCAGCCGAAGGGTTCAGAGAAGTCTGGACCGCTGTCATCGATGACTTTGTCGAGCGATACGCACCCGGTGGGCTCAAGTTGTCCATCAACGATGGGGGTGCACGACCGGATACGGTGATGCTGCGGTTGGCGCAGGCGGTCAGCGTGATGGAGGAACAACAATGAGCTCTGCAGAAAAAGCGCGGCCTGCAAAGCCGCACGAGATGTCTTCGAGCTGGTACGAGGCTTCGGCGCGCCAGCGTGTCGACTTTGTGCTGGACGCAGGAAGCTTCCAGGAATTCCTCGGACCGGAAATGCGGGAGGTCAGCCCCCACCTTCGCGTCTTCGATCTCCCCGAGCAATTCGACGACGGAATAATCATCGGACGTGGCTTGCTCGCAGGCTCGCCTGTGTTCATCGCGGCGCAGGAAGGCCGTTTCATGGGCGGCGCGTTCGGCGAGGTCCATGGCGCCAAACTGACAGGCCTCTTGCGCGCTGCGCGGGATGCGAAGTCGATACCCTTGTTGATCCTTTTCGATACTGGCGGCGTGCGGCTTCAGGAAGCAAATGCCGGAGAGCTGGCGATTGCCGAAATCATGCGGGCCGTTGTCGAAGCCAGAACTGCCGGCGTGAAGATCATCGGACTTATCGGCGGCCGCGCGGGCTGCTACGGCGGAGGCGGTTTGACAGCCGGCTGCTGCTCCGCTCTCGTCGTGTCCGAACAAGGACGCATTGCCGTTTCCGGCCCGGAAGTCATCGAGACGAACCGAGGGATCGAAGAGTTCGATTCCCGCGACCGCGCTTTGGTGTGGCGAACGATGGGCGGAAAACACAGACATCTGATCGGCGCAGCCGATGTCTTTGTGGACGACACGGCAAAAGCGTTTCGAGACGCGGCGTTAGCACTTGTACAAACCGTTGCGGCTCTCACCCTCGAGACCCTTTTGAACGAACAGGTTCGCCTCGAGAAGCGCTTGCAAAGCTTCGGCGCGTCTGGCGACGCGCTCGATATCTGGAAGGCGATCGGTGTGCCCGAGGCCGCTTCGGTGCCGGGAATGCCAACCGAAAAATTCGTATCCCTCGCCGACAAACTGCGGAGCACCCATCATGACGCTCGATGAAATCTTGGCCTCGCTTTTTCCCGACGGCTGCAAGGTGGAGAACGACAACGGTATCCTTACCGGATACGGCTCGCTCCAAGCCGGAGGCCAAGGCATGGTGATCGGCGTTTCGGACCGGACGGCATTGGGCGTAGACGAGGCGATCCGTCTTTCAAGCTTCGTGCTCGGCGCCCTGAAAACGGGAAGCGGCCCGATCCTTGTTATCGTTGACAGCGACAGCCAGCGGATGAGCAAGCGCGACGAGCTGCTGGGCTTGAATGAATTCCTGGCGCACCTCGCCAAATGCCTGACTTATGCCGATATGCACGGTCGGCCGACCATTGGCATCCTCTACGGCCATTCGGCGGCCGGGGCGTTCCTGGCGACGGCATTGGCAACACGGGTTTTGGTCGGGTTACCCGGTGCGTCTCCGGCGGTGATGGACCTGCCTTCGATGTCGAAGGTAACGAAGCTTTCTGTCGAGGTTCTCGAAGAAAAAGCGAAATCAACGCCCGTTTTCGCGCCCGGCCTCGAAAACCTGGCGCAGACAGGGGCGGTTCACCGAATATGGAGTGCGACCAGCTCTCTTGCGGCTCAGCTCGACGCGCTGTTGGCCGACCTGCCTGACACTCGTGATATTCGCGATTCATTGGGCAAGGAACGCAAGGGCCGGATAAAAGCTGCCGAAATTGCGGAGCGGGTTCATGCGCTCGCACTCGCGCCGTAACATCGTGCCGCCGAGGCGGCACGATTTGGTTTCGCTGGATCCGCAGTCATGGACCTCGATAATCGAGGACAATCCTTGCCTTTGTTCCGAGCCTCTCATTGCTGAATGGCGTAGACACGGTTGGCCCGTGGTCGCTCGCCGGCCGGAGCCGGGAGGGCCGGCAGGCATCTCCGTTGGCCTGCCCTTGCCTCCTTCTGCCGGAAAGAAACGGCTCTCCCTCGTAATTCAAGAACATCAGATCCTGTCAGTTGATCGCCCTCCTGTTCTGGAAGCGGTCCACCCCAAATCACCCAGTGACTGGATTCCAACGCTGCGGGAAATCGGCGAATTGGCGTCCCGGCACGCGATCGACGTCAGGGTCTTTGGTAGTCTTGGATGGAGCGCAATTACGGGTCTGGATTATCTGACCTCCAGCTCCGATCTCGATTTTCTGTTTTATCTCTACCGAAATACGAACGCCGTCTCCTTGGCCAACGATCTGGCGGGCATCCAGTCAATGGCTCCGATGCGATTGGATGGAGAGTTCATCCGCTATGACGGCGCCGGAGTTCACTGGCGGGAGTTTCTTGGCGCAACTGGCGACATTCTCGTCAAATCCATCTCGGGAACGATGATGTGCCACCCGACGGCATTTCTGAACGGGGATACGAACCTATGAGAAATTTCCTGATGCCCCCTCCCGCCACGCAAGAACGATCACATACAGGAAACAGACGGCCAGCAAACCTCAGCTACATCGCGTCGAGAGCGACGGCCTGTCTTTTGTTGGAACTGGAAACCTGGCCGAAACCGGGGCTCGTCAGTCACATTGACTGTGGCAGCCACGACGACATGAATTGCGAGACGTTTCGTCAAAGCGCTGCAGCAATAAGCCCCTTCCTCGGAGCTTTGGCGGACGCCGGGGCCGAGGACTGTGAAATGGGGCGCCTGCGGGTCATCGGCATCGAGGCGGAAGCCGCAATGCGTGCCGCCACCTCCGGCATCAATACCCATAGGGGTGCGATATTCGGAATGGGACTTTTGTGCGCGGCAGCGGGTGCGAGAGCAAGCGGCGTTGTCGCCGACGACCTTTCGCTTGGTGCAATCGTCGCAGAACGCTGGGGGCATGACATTCTCGACGGTCCTATCCTGTTGCACAGCCATGGCGACAGGGCGAGACGTCGCTTTGGCGCCGGCGGTGCGCGCCTCGAAGCGGCGGAAGGCTTTCCAACCGTCTATCGGGTTGGTTTGCCCGCCCTACGAGATGCGATCAGGGCGCGTCCGGATGATCCGGAGGCAGCTCGCGTCCAGACTTGTTTCGCGCTGATTGCGGTTCTCGACGACACCAACCTGCTTCATCGGGGCGGCCCGGACGGCCTTCTCTACGCGAAACAACTCGCCCAGGACTTTCTGGACGACGGCGGGATCCGTGCTCCGCAGTGGAAACGTCGTGCCGCTTTGATCCATCGACAATTTCGCGATCGCTGGCTCAGCCCCGGCGGCTCGGCAGATCTCCTTGCAATGACGTTGTTTGTCGACGTGCATGAAAGACGGGAAATCTGATGGCACATACGATCTTACTGGCGCTGCTTCCTATTTTCTTTGTCATGGCGCTTGGCTACGTTGCTGGGCGCTTGGCTATCGTCGACAATCATCATGTCGAGGGGCTGAACGTCCTCGTCATGACCTTTGCCTTGCCCGCGTCGCTGTTTGCAGCGACAGCGACCGCCCCACGTACCGAAATGCTCGCACAAGCACCGCTTTTCCTCATCAGCAGCGGCGTCATGCTCGTCGTGTTTGCCGCCTGGTATCTACTTCAAGTACGCTACATGAAGGTCGGCAAAGCAGACGCCTCGCTGCAGGCACTCACGATCGCGTTTCCGAACCTGGCGGGTGTAGGTCTTCCTATTCTTAATGACGTGCTGGGTCCCAGTGGGACTGTGCCGCTCGCGATCGTACTCGCAAGTGGCTCGATCATTATTAGCCCGCTTTCATTGCTTCTCGTCGAAATGCATGTCGACAAGCCCGGCGCGAATGACGGGCAGCGGCCCAAGATCTCGCACAGTCTATGGCATGCTCTGACGAAGCCTGTCGTCGTCGCCCCCTTGGTTGGAATACTATTTTCACTCAGTGGGCTGAAAACGGGTGACGTCGTCGATGCCAGTCTGCTTCTAATTGGTCACGCAGCCCCCGGCGTAGCGCTGTTCCTGACAGGTGTGGTCCTTTCTGCGGAGGCTTTCAAACTCGACAGGAAGGTCATAAGCGCGACCATCATGTCGAACCTGGTGCGCCCCATCCTGACCGCTGGCGTCGTGCTGGTGTTGTCGATCCCGTGGGATGCAGCGAAAGTCGCCATCTTGCTGGCGGCTGTACCTTCCGGTTTTTTCGGGATCCTGTTCGCTGTCAACTATCGCCTTGACTCGCGTGCGACGGGATCGATGGTGATCGCAAGTACCGTCTCGAGCATCGTCACATTGGCCATCGCTGTGGCCATCCTCTTTCCGAGGTGAAAGCCCGTCATGCCAGTCGCCATCCTGTGTTCCGGACAAGGACACCAGAACTCTGCGATGTTTTCTCTCACGGAAAGTGCGCCGGAAGCCGATGAGCTTTTTGCGTATTGCGCGAACCTGCTTGGCGGCGTTGACCCTCGCGAACTCGTCAAACGAGAATCGATCGAGACGCTTCACAGCAATCGAACCGGCCAGATACTTTGCACGCTGCAGGCGCTGGCGACATTCGAGACCTTTAAGTCGTACCTGCCTTCGCAAATAATCGTTGCCGGATACAGCGTCGGAGAGGTTGCGGCTTGGGGCATAGCAGGGCTGTTCTCGCCCAAGGAGACCCTGGACCTCGTTGCGCGCCGGGCAGAGATCATGGACGCCGAAAGTACTCCGGGTGACGGCCTTCTGTTCATACGCGGTCTTTCACGGAATGCGGTCGACATTCTCTGCACTCGCTACGGAGCAGCAATCTCGATTATCAATCCCGGTGACGCCTTTGTCGTCGGAGGGGGGCGGCCTGCCCTGGACGCCATTGCCGAAGCAGCTCGTGCCGCAAATGCTCAAAGAATCGCATTCATACAGGTCATGGTCGCGTCTCACACAAACTTGCTGAACAAGGCTGCGGATGATTTCCGCGATGTCCTGCTTGCAGCGGTCTGCTCTCCGCAATCTCCGGGAGTTCGCCTGATAAGCGGGATCGATGGTACGACCGTCGTCGATACCCGGGCAGGTCTTGCCAAACTCGCGCGACAGGTGTCGCAGACTGTCCTGTGGTCAGAGTGTCTCCGCAGCTGTGTGGAAGCCGGGGCAACCTCGTTTCTCGAGTTCGGTCCCGGGAAAGCGTTAAGCGAAATGGTGGCTTCGTCTTACCCCGACGTACCGAGCCGAAGTGTCGACGAATTCAGCTCCATTGCGGGCGTCGTTAATTGGATCGGCTCGCATGGGTCGCCTTAGCGCCATGCTCGCCACGACGGCTGCCGCGGCCCCGATGCATGAATTCGTCCATTCACTTGATTATGTGTCCGCAAGCGAATGAAAGAGGCCTGGAATTGTGATCTTCCAGGCCCTCAGGGTTAGCGAACCCAGAATGTCATGCTGCCGTCGGCTGCCTGCTCGGCATTGACGACGTCGTCGATTTTGACACCGCGCTCGCCGAGACGCCTGACCAGATCCTTGTTTTCCTTGATGGAAGCCTGGATGTGCTGAACCCCAGCATCGGTGCGCGGTTGAGCGGCGTCAGAATCTTCGGGCTGATCCTTGTAGTTCGCGTAATCATTGATATCCCGGACGTCGAAGTTGCTGCTGAACGTCTGCAGCGTTTTTTCGATTTTGGCGCCATTGTTCATATCCAGGCTGTCGGCTCGGCTCACGCCTGCGAAAGCGAGCGAGGAAACGAGAGCAACCACTGCAAATTGCCCAAAGCGGCTCATTCTATATCCTTCCGATGAGTGTCACGAGCCGCAACTTGGGACTGCGGCCGATCTGTTTCTCGTTCATCGCCGGACTTTCGGCGATCCGAGAAGCTTATTGGCGGGAAGGCTTGCGAGAAATCATACGCAGGTCCGCGAAGACTAGACTTAGGGTTGGACCGGAAGCCCTAGACGCGAAAGCAAGTTCAGTTGGCTCACACCTAAGTGTAGTTCCGACATCCATTACAACGATCTAAATTAATTTGGTCTCTCGGGTCCTCCCACCGAGGACACCCTGGACCCGATCTCGCTCCGGCAACTTGGTTCTCCGCCCGCCGAGACCGACGAAATCGGACCATCGGCAGGTCACCTGCCCAGCAGGCGACCTGCCCGACGTGATGTCTATGCTGATGAGAGGTCACCGCATGGTCCTTGCGTCGCCAATGGGATTTGGTGCCGCTGCCAAAAAGGTCACGCCCAACCCGAAGGAAGCTATATCGAGGCTTTTCCAACAAGATTGATATCCGATGATCATTAGGCTCAACACTGACAAACGCTTGATCAAAACGAGACCCCGCTGGTCGGAGGCAGGCTTGGCGTGTTTTTTGGCAATTGTATTCGGAGTATTGGTATGGGCCTCTTTATGGCTCGACGAGAAGACCGATAATGCAGACGCTCAATCCGTTAGGACCGTTTCTCCGTCGGTACAGATCGCAAAGCCGTTCACGGGCGACTCGGCTGGTTCGAAAGCGGACTCTCGTCGAACTCTGTAACCATCCAGCCTCATTAAGCCAATGGGCTGCTCAAGCGGTCTGCGAGGCGGCTAAGCCAGCGGGCGGTGGTCAGCGTCCCGAAGCTCGGCACGGCCGAGCGCTACCGTTTCCACTCCGGTGGTAAAGCCGCGATTAACCAACTGATCTCCAGGGCGGGAACAAATTCCCCTTCGTGACGTTTTGGCGCTCGCGACAGGAGGAGGAAAACCGATGCCAAATGCCCAATGGAGCGAGCCGGTCGAGATCGAGTTCGACAACGCCGGATCCCGGACCGTCAGAGGCCCGTTCGATGCGCTCATCTATCTCCACGATATGTGGCCGCGACGCACGGGAGCGAAGTTCGTCAAGGCAAGCAACGCCTGCAAGGGTGCCGTCGAAGGGCGCATCAGCCTAGAAACGGCAAGAGAAGATTTTCTCGCCGCCGCCGCAGAAGCGAAGCTGAGCACACACTGAGCCCAGGAGGCGCGCACATATGCGCGCGCCCGCCCCTATCTGAGGAGAAAAGCAGCATGCGCGCCTTGCTGGTATCGTTGTTGACGTTGGCCATAGCCGCCATTTCGACAGGCCCGGCCAATTCTGCCGACATGATTCAACGTTATGAACGACCCCATGTCACCAAGCATCGAGCAAAGCCGGTCGTTCGTGCGCGCTATGTGCAGCGTCGGTGTCTCGATTGCACGGACATGATCGTGGAATACCGCTATATTCCACGCACGAATTTCGTGACCATCTGCCATCGCCTTTGAAGCGTGCCGGGCTAACCAAGTGTCCCGGTATCAGATTGGATAATGCCCGGGCTGCGATGCCACAGTAAGCCACCGCAGGTCGGTGAATTCATTGATGCCGGCCTTACCACCGAAGCGGCCATATCCGGAGGCCTTCACGCCGCCGAACGGCATTTGTGCCTCATCATGAACGGTCGGACCGTTCACATGGCAGATGCCGCTTTCGATCCGTCTTGCGACCCCCATCGCGCGGGTGGCGTCCCGGCCGAAGACTGCGGCAGACAGGCCATATTCCGTATCATTGGCAACACGGACCGCCTCATCGACACCACGCACGCGCACCATGCAGGCAACCGGACCGAAACTTTCCTCCCCGTAGATCCGCATCGACGGCATCACGTGGTCGAGCACAGTCGCATCCATCAGGGTCCCGACTGCACGGCCACCTGCCAGCAGGCGTGCGCCCTTGGAAACCGCGTCCTCGATCAGGCCGTTGACGCGTTCCACCGCATCAAGACCGATCATCGAGCCGAGTGGCGAATTGCTCTGGCGCGGATCGCCGGCGACCAGCGTCGAAGCCTTGCGGGCGAACATTTCAGCGAACTCGTCGGCAACCGTCTCGTCGACGACGATCCTCTCGGTCGACATGCAGATCTGACCCTGGTTCATGAAAGCGCCAAAGGCCGCGGCCTTCACCGCTTCGCCAATATCGGCGTCATCAAGCACCAGGAAGGGCGCCTTGCCGCCGAGTTCCAGCAGCACGGGTTTCAGATGGCGCGCGGAAACCTCTGCAATCACCCTTCCAACGCGGGTCGAACCGGTGAAATTGACGCGGCGTACGGCCGGGTGGGCGATCATCTTTTCGACAACAGTCGCGGCATCGGCAGGAGCATTGGTCACGACATTGACGACACCGTCACCAAGGCCTGCCTCCTGCAAAGTCTCGCCGATCAGGTGATGCGTCCTGGGGCAAAGCTCGGACGCCTTGAGGATGACGGTATTGCCGCAGGCAAGCGGCAGGGCGACTGCACGCACGCCGAGGATGACGGGAGCATTCCAGGGAGCGATACCGAGGACGACGCCGGCCGGCTGCCGCACGGCCATTGCCAACAGGCCCGGCTTGTCCGACGGGATGACCTCGCCGCTGATCTGAGTGCACATGGCCGCGGCTTCACGCAGCATGTTGGCGGCGAGATAGACATTGAA
This sequence comes from Rhizobium viscosum, assembly GCF_014873945.1. Taxonomy (NCBI): domain Bacteria; kingdom Pseudomonadati; phylum Pseudomonadota; class Alphaproteobacteria; order Hyphomicrobiales; family Rhizobiaceae; genus Rhizobium; species Rhizobium viscosum. The sequence goes on from NZ_JADBEC010000002.1 coordinate 1,069,424, forward strand.
GCCTGCCCAGGCGGCAGTCGAGCCGGTTTCCTCGGCCATCGCAGCGATGAATTCGCCCGTGCGGGAATCCAGGAGGTCGGCAGCTTTTGAAAGGCGCTTGCGCCGTTCAGTCGGAGCGAGCGCCGACCAGGCTGGAAAGGCTCCAGCTGCTGCAACGACGGCCGCATGCGCATCGTCCAGCGTTGCCGCAGCGGCCGTGGTTGCCACCTGACCGGTAATCGGGTTCAACCGTTCGAAAGTCGCGCCGTTCGAAGCCGGCATGGTGCGGCCACCAATGAGAAGCATCAGGTCTACCATCTCGTTCCCTTTCCGATATGCGCCTGCTGTCCCTCCCAAGGGATGGCGCGATGATTTTGCTGGTTTCCGGCACATGCCGGGCTCATGCGAATCCGGCGCTCACGCCCGGCAATCGACGTCTTTCACGGGAAGTTCCTCACCCTGCTGCCTGAATTTCAGGCTCTCCTCGCGATCCAGTAGGGACCAATTCGCCGCGAAATAGAATGGATATTTCTGGCACTTTATTGTACTTTTCTTGGAAGTCGCCGAGTAAGAACGGCAGCGCTACTGTTTTTTGCTTTTGAGGCAGACATGGCCGAAAGATCGCTTGATTCGCCAGCACTGTCTGTCACGGCCGCCGCGATTGCCGCCGGTCTCGGTAGCCAGACCTGGAGCCTGGGCACCCGTGACAGCCGCGCGTCCTACAGGGCCTTTTTCGTCTCGCGCGGCAAAGCGATATTGTTCATCGACGGGCAGGAGGAACTCGGGCTTGCAGCGCCGGCATTGCTCTGGCTGCCACGACGGATTGCGGGCAGATTCATCCTTGCTGCTGGCGGTGAAGGGGCGATGCTGATGGCTGCGGAAAATGTCGTCCACAGGACGGTCGGCGACAGTCCGGCTGCCGTCCAGCTGCACGACATGATCGAGCGGATCGTCGTCGCTCAAGGCGAAAACGTTGCTGGAAATGTAAGCGATATCGGTCGCGCCTTCGCGGTGATGACCGAGGAAGGACAGCATTTTCTGCCGGGAGGAACTGCCGTCGTAAGCGCCTATCTCTGCGTCCTGCTGCTGCAGCTCTGGCGAGCCTCCGGAGCTTCCTTGCCGACGAAGACGTCCGGCACCGGGGCGATGACGCTGCAGCGGTTCCGGCAGATCGTCGAACTGCGCTATCGCGAGCAGCCGGCGATTGCCGATATCGCTCGCACCATGGGCATCACCTATGACCATCTGCACCGGGTCTGTATCGCCGGCGTCGGGAAAAGCCCTTTGGAACTGATCCACGAAAGGTTGATCGCCGAGGCGAAACTGCGGCTTGGGCAATCGCAGCAGTCGGTCGAGCAGATCGGCTTCGGGCTTGGCTTTCGCGATCCAGGCTATTTCAGCCGCTTCTTCAAGAGCCGTGTCGGCGAGCCGCCAGGCGCCTACCGGCGCAAGATCGCCGCGCAGTCGGAGAAAGGCCTCGCCCCATCCTTTGCCGCCTGGCCGTGAGGCACTCGCGATCGAGACGTCGGCCGTTCAGAATTTCCGCAAGTCACGCGTCAGCGTCTGGAACTGCCTGAAGCCCTCGTAACGCTTTGCGTGAAGATCAGCGATCGCACCTTGCGCCGGCTCATAGGTCTTTTCAACGGCCGAGAGTTTCGTCATCGCCGCGCGCATATCGCTAAACAGCCCGCCCGCGACGGTGCCGAGGATGGCCGCGCCCAGAAGGACAGGTTCCTCGGCCTTCGTCGCGATCACCGGCTTGCCGCCCGCATCGGCAAGCATCTGACGGACGAAATCATGCTGGCCGGCGCCGCCGCTGATCACGACGTTCTCGATGGTAACGCCGGCATCGGCCTGCGTGTTGATAATCTGTCTCAGGCCATAGCCTATGCCGCAAAGACCGGCGATGTAGAGCGCGACCAGACTGTCGATATCCCTCTCCATGTCGAGGCCGGCGATCACGGCGCGGGCATGCGGATCGGCAAAGGGTGCGCGATTGCCGAGGAATTCGGGAACGACATGCAGGCCTGCGACAAGCTCGACGGCATCGGAGGAGCGCCCTGCCTTCTGGACGGCCATGTCCGCCAACAGGGCCGGCAGCGAAACACCGGCACTTTTCGAAAGCTCTCGCGCCTCGCTGGCAGCCGGATGGAAAGAGAGCAGCTGATCGATGGCCGCGCCTGCCGCACTCTGGCCGCCCTCGTTCAACCACATGCCCGGAACCATGGCCGAAAAATAGGGACCCCAGACGCCCGGAACGAAGGCCGGCTGCGATGTCGATGTCATGGTGCAGGACGAGGTGCCGAAGACGTAACCGAGATTGGCCTGCGGGCCTGCGCCGATCCCGACCGTTCCGATACCGCCGGCATGCGCATCGATGAGACCGGCGGCAACCGCAGTTCCCGGCAGGAGACCAAGTTCACCGGCCGCAGCCGCGGTCAGTCCCTGGCCGAGTGCCGAACCCGGCTCGACGATCGATTGCCCGATACGGGTAAAACCTTCGTCGGCCAGTACGCCGAGGCCGATCTGATGGAAATAGGAGGCATCCCAACGTTTCTCGTGGGCGAGATAGGTCCACTTGCACGTGACCGTGCAGGTCGAGCGCGACAGGTCGCCGGTTGCCCGCCAGGTGAGGAAATCAGCGAGATCGAAGAACTGCCAGGCGGCATCGAAGACCTGCGGCCGGTTTTCCTTCAGCCAAAGCAGTTTCGGTGTTTCCATCTCGGGCGAGATACGTCCGCCGACATAACGCAGCACGTCATGACCGAGCGCGTTGATGCGCTCCGCCTGCGGAACGGCGCGATGATCCATCCAGACAATGATGTCCCGGTTCGGATCTTCCGAAGGACCGACGGGCAGTGGTCCGCCACCTTTGCCCAGCACGACCAGCGAGCAGGTCGCGTCGAAACCGAGGCCGGCAACCGAAGCCGGATCGACACCACTTGTCGCCACGATCTCGCGAACGGCGGCGCAGACCGCTGCCCAGATTTCGGTGCTCGATTGCTCGACAATCGAACCGGTCTCGTGGAAGAGCGTGATATCCCGCTTGGCGGATGCAAGCATCCGGCCATCAAGGTCGAACAGGCCCGCACGGGCGCTGCCGGTGCCGACATCGACGCCGATAACATGTTTGGCACCCGCTGGTGGCGTGCGTGAAGTGTCGCTCATGATCTCTCGTTTCAAATCGGCAGTTTCAGGTTCTAGAGCAATCCGGAACCGAACCTGTCAACCTCAGAGGTCGACGCTGTTCGGCAGGATCACCAGATCGCGGACGGTGACGTTGCGCGGCCGCGATAGCATGAAGAGCACGGCCTCGGCCACTTCCTTCGGCTGCATCAGGCTGCCGTTGGCGAGCGCCTCTTCCACCTTGGCTTTCGGCCAGTCATCCAACAGCGCGGTGACGACCGGTCCCGGCAATACGGCGCCGACGCGCACGCCATGCTGTGCGACCTGGCGGCGGGTCGAATGGACGAAGGCCTGAACTGCAAATTTCGATGCCGTATAGATCGGCTCCCAAACTACGGGCACCACGCCGGCGATCGAGCTTGTAAACAGGATATCGCCGGTCTTCTGCTCGATCATGTGCGGCAGCACGGCGTGGACCGAGCGGAAGGCCGCATTGATATTGAGGTTGAGCATCCGATCCCACGCATCCGGATCGCCTTCGGCGACCGGCCCGCCAATATAGGCGCCGGCATTGGCGTGGAAGATATCGAGCCGGCCGGCCAATTCCAGGATGCGCGGCAGCATGCCGGAGACCTGCGGGCCGTCGAGAAGATCGACGACGAGCGGCAGGGCGCCCTTACCGATATCCTTGCAGAGAGACTCGAGCTTGTCCTTGGCACGGTCAATGAGCACGACGGTTGCGCCTTCGGCATGAAGCGTGCGGGCGCATTCCAGCCCAATGCCAGATGCCGCACCGGTGATGGCGGCAACCTTGCCTTTCATGAGATCAGTCACGTGAATACTCCTTGAGAATGCGGGTCAGGCGCGGCCGTGGCTGACACGGGACCGGCGGGCAAGCGAATCGACGATGACGGCGATGGCGAGAACAGCACCTGTTATCATGTAGCGCAGCGACGAGCTGAGATTGAGCAACGTCAGCCCGTTGGAAATCGCCTGGATGACGATGATGCCGAGCAGAGCCGAATAGGCGCTGCCACGCCCGCCGAACAGGCTGGTGCCGCCGATGACCGCCGCCGCAATGGCGTTCAGGTTCACATCGCCGGTGCCGGCCTGCTGGCTGGAGGAGGCAAGTCGCGAGGCCGACAGGATGCCGCCGATCGTGGCAAGCGTCGAGCAGAGCACGAAAGCACTGAGATAGATGCGACGCACATTGATGCCGGCGCGGCGCGCCGCTTCGCGATTGCCGCCGACGGCAAACATCGAGCGTCCCCATTTTGTGCGCGTCAGCGCGTAGTTGAGGATGACGGCGATGGCGACGAAGAGGCCGAACATCCACGGCACGCCGCGGCCGAGATTGAGATAATAGACGGCAAATTCCAGCGCGGCAGTAAGCACGACGGCCTTGATCGCGAGAGCGCCAACTGGTGGCGAAGAGAGATTGGAAGCCTGGCGCTGGCGGCGCTTTCGCATTTCATTGACGACAAGGGTGACACCCGGCAGCAGGGCAAGCACGTAGGACAGCCAGTCCGGCATGACGAGGATCTGGCCGAAGCGGACGAGCGGTGAGGCATAGGGAAGGTTGATGCTCCCGGTCGGCCCGAGGATATAGAGCTGCATGCCAAGCAGTGCGAGCAAGCCTGCAAGGGTCGCAACGAAGCTCGGCATGCCGAGCCTGTTAAAAAGGACAGCGTAAAGCGCGCCGACGGCGATGCCCGCAGCAATCGCGACCAGGATCGCGAGAGGGATCGCCCAACCCATATTGACCCAGAGCACGCCGAGGATGGCGGACGAAAGGCCGCTCATCGAACCGACCGAGAGGTCGATCTCGCCGAGCATCAGCACGCAGACGATACCGAGCGAGATGACGCCGACGGTGGCGCAGTCGAACAACAGATTGACCAGGTTGTTCGGTGCCAAAAACACCGGATTGAGAAGTGAGAAGACCGTCGAGATGACGATCAGACCGACAAAAACCGGCAGCATGCCGAGATCGCCCGACCGGACGCGGTCGAAGAAGGCCTTGGTCATGCCCATAATATTATCATCGTGGCGCACGCGTTCGTCGCTGCGGTCGAGAGCGGCGGGCTGGCGGATAGTCTCTGACATTTTCTGGCTCATGCGGGCCTCCCGCTGGTTTCATGGGCAGCCCCGGTTTTGCGCTCGATCCGCCGGGAGACGGCGTTTTCGGTGGCGCCGGTAATCGCGGCAACGAGTTCCTGGTTGGACGAATCGGGCGTGAAGACGCCGTTGTTGCGGCCGAGGCGCAGCACGACGATGCGATCTGCCACGGCACGCACGTCTTCCATGTTGTGACTGATGATGATGACGCCGAGGCCACGCTCGCGGACGCGCTCGATCAGGTTCAGCACTTCCGCAGTCTGGGCGACACCGAGGGCCGCAGTCGGTTCGTCCAGCATGATGATTTTCGGATCGAGCAGCAGGGAACGGGCAATGGCGACCGTCTGGCGCTGGCCGCCGGAAAGCGAGGCGATCGGCTCGCGCACGGAGGGGATGCGGGCAGCAAGTTCTTTGAGCAGCGTCCAGGCACGCACTTCCATGGCAACCTCGTCGAGGCCCCACGGAGAGATTTCATGGCCGAGGAACAGGTTGGCGACGACGTCGAGGTTTTCGCAGAGCGCAAGATCCTGGAAGACGGTGGCTATGCCGAGTTCCAATGCCTTGCCGGGACTGTCGAGCGTGACGTTCTGGCCGCAGAACTCGATCGTTCCGGACGAGGGCTGGTGCACGCCCGCCAGGACCTTGATCAGGGTCGACTTGCCGGCGCCGTTGTCGCCGACCAGCGCCACGACCTCGCCGGCCTTCACGTCCAGCTCAATATCGGTCAGCGCCGACACGGCACCGAAATTTTTGGAAATATTGCTCAACCGGAGGATCGTCTGACCCTTCTCCGGCATATCCTTCAGATCCCTGCTCATGGGGCAGTCCTTCTTGCCATAGGGGCATCCGGCCGCACCTGGTGCGGCCGGAGCTCACTCAAGCGCGTTTAGTTGGTGATGCCAAGCTTCTTGCAGCCTTCGGCATATTCGCCGGTGCAGATCTGCTCGGGCGTCTGGATCTTCTTATCGAAGATTTCTGCCTTGATGTTCTCTGCCGTTACGACGGCAGGGATGAAGAGCTGAGACGGCGTATTGTAGAGCGTCGTCTTGGCTTCCGGCTTTTCACCCTTGATCATCTGCACCGCCACATTGGCAGCGGCTGCAGCGACGATTTCAGACGGCTTGGAAATCGTGTTGTACTGGTCGCCGGAAATGACAAGCTGAAGGGCTGCGATCGTCGCATCATTGCCCGTGACCGGCGGAACCGGCTTCACGCCTGCGGCCTTGAAGGCGGCGATCGCGCCGCCTGCCGTGCCGTCATTGGCGGCAACCACGCCCTTGATATCGGCCCCGAAGCGAGTGATCTGGCCGGCAGCCCATTCCTGAGCCTTCGGCGGCGCCCATTCCGGCGTGTCAAATTCGGCAAGCGTCTTGTAGGCTGATTCCTTCAGGCCGCGGTGGATGCCGTCGCGGATGAGACCCGCGGCCGCATCGGTCGGCGAGCCGTTGATTTCGAGCACGCCAGCACCGTCGGCAACGCCTGAAGCCTTCAGATGCTCGACGAGCGACTTGGCGATCGCATAGCCAATGCCTTCATTGTCGAAGGAGACGTAGTAGTCAGCCGGCTTGTCCGGAATCGGGCGGTCATAGGCGATGACCTTGACGTCCTGCGACTGGGCGATCTCGACGAGACCGGCGGCGGCAGCAGAATCGACAGGGTCGAGCACGACGACCTTGGCGCCCTGGGCGATCACCGAGTTGAACTGCTGCTGCTGCAGCGAGGCATCAGCGTTAGCGTTCTGGTAGATCACCGTGCACTTGGCGCACAGCTTTTCCATCTCGGCCTTGAAGCCAGGGAAATCGTGCTGCTCATAGCGGGTGGATGCCTGGTCGGGCATCAGGAAGGCGACGGTCGCGGCTTCCTGAGCCGAGGCTGCACCGGCAAGACCCACGAAAACGGTCACCGACGCCATAAGCAAATTGCGATAATTCATTTTCTCCTCCTTGGTGTGATCGAAAGACAGGTCCAGGCATTGCTGGAAGTCACCACGGTTCGCCCGCTCGCCGCTGCCTTCGCCGCCATCAGAACGACGAGCAAAGTGCCCCTGCAAAAGGACAACCTCTCCGCAGTTTCTTAGAAATACCTCCCTGAACCGGCTTGTGGACCGGTTTGTATCATCGATTGCGCAAGCTTGCTCAATCGATGAAGCAAGAATTGCCACTTCTGCCGATTGATGTCAAGTTACGCCAAACGGAGAAGCGCATTTTGAATCAGGTGAAGCAGACGAAGAGGACGACGATCTACGATCTGGCGGGGCTTGTCGGCACGTCGGCGAGCGCGGTCAGCGCTGTGCTCAACGGCAACTGGAAGAAGCGCAGGATCAGCAGTCAGCTTGCCGAAAAGATCATCCGGATCGCCGAGGAGCAGGGGTATGCGCTGAACATGCAGGCGAGCCTGCTGAGGCGCGAGAAATCCCACATCATCGGCATGATCGTGCCGAAATACGATAACCGCTATTTCGGCTCGATCGTCGAAACCTTCGAGGATATGGCGCGGGCGCGCGGCCTCTTCCCGATTATCACCTGCACACGCCGTGACCCTCAGCTCGAAGTCGAGGCAGCCCGCACCATGCTCTCCTATCAGGTCGAATGCCTGATCGCGACAGGTGCGACCGACCCCGATCGGATCACTGAAATGTGTGCGGCTGCCGGCGTGCGCAGCCTCAATCTCGACCTGCCCGGCGCGCTTGCCCCCTCCGTCATCTCGGACAATTTCGCCGGCGCACGCGAGCTGACGCGTCGCATCCTGAGAAACAGCGAACAGAGGCTCGGCAAGATGGAGCCGCTGCTCTTCATCGGTGGCCGCGGCAGCGACCACAATACGGCCGAGCGTATCCGCGGCTTCCGCGAAGCGCATGCCGACCTCGGCGTTGCCGTGCACGAAGAGAACATCCTTGCCTGCGGCTATGCACCGGAGAAAGCTGAAAAGGCGTTGGACACGCGCGCCCTTGGCGGCAATGCCTTGCCTAAGGGCATGTTCGTCAACTCGACGATTTCGCTCGAAGGCGTCATGCGCTGGATCCGCCGCTCCGGCCATCTCGACGACCGCAGCCTGGTGCTTGGCTGTTTCGACTGGGATCCCTTCGTCACCCTGCTTGGAAACGGCATCGAGATGGTGCGCCAGGATGTGCCGGGTATGCTGAACAAGGTGTTCGAACTCATCGAATCCGGGGCGAACAAACCTGTCGTCATCCAGGTGCCGCCGCTCATTCCGGAAGCGCAGGAAGGCTTAAAGGCCAGCGGCGCGGAACCGGTAATCTCTACCGTTTCATCGTAAGCGCCGACTTTCGCAATACTCCTGTTTCAGGGATATTGACGGCAGCAAAAACGCTTTCTATGGGAAGGCGTCGACCCAGTGCGGCGGCAACAACAGGCGTCCGGTCATACGAGGTGACCGGACGCTCTTTTCATTGAAAATCCAGTTATTTCGCCGCTTCCGGCGTGAAGCGCGCGTAGAGCGCGTGACGGTTGCCGGGATAGACGAAACGCACATGGGTGACGGGGCCGGATTTGTTCCAGGTGCGGCGTTCGACGACGAGGCAGGCAGTCGATGCAGGAATCGACAGCATGGCGCCCTCCTCCGCATCGACACCAATCGCAAAGATCTTGTGCTCGGCCGCACTCCAGGGAACCAGGCTCAACAGCCAGGGACCGGGCGCCGTCTCGCCGAATTCTTCGGCGGCTGCTTCCGGCACGGTCTGCAGATTGATCAACCGCTTTTCCAGGCAGAAGGGCTGCGTTCCGGCATAGTGTGTGCAGATGACTTCGATCAGGCTGGAATTCTGCTGCAGATCGAGCAACTGGCGATCCCCGGCCTGCGCCTTCCGGCGGATACGCTTTGCGACCTTGTAGGAATAGGCAAGATTGAGGGACTGGACCTCCGCCTTGATATCATGGATCTCCAGCACTGCGGATTGCGCCTGTGGCTGGATGACGAAACTGCCGGATTTCTTGCGGCGCTCGATGAGCCCGGCCTTGACCAGCTGGGTCAGCGCCTTGTTCACCGTCATACGCGAGCAGCCGTATTCTTTCGTCAGTTCCACTTCGAAGGGAATGCGATAGCCCGGCGGCCATTCGCCCGAGACGATACGGCCCTCGATATCACTGAGGATACGCTGGTGTAAGGTCGCTTCCTTGGGTTCACTCATCATTACACTCCGGCTTCTCTCCCGCTGTAACGCCTGGGAAGCGCGGAGGAAAGCTCGTCATGTTGCCAAGAGCTCGTTCATCGCGGCGATGAAGCGCCGGTCGATCAGGTCGCGGCGCAGATGCCGGCCGTATTCGACCTGCTTGCGGCCGAGCGCCCAGACGCTGTCGACTGCCACATCACCGGCAAAGATCCACTGATCGAGAATCTGGCCTTCGGAAAGATAGGGAACCGCTCTGGTATCAAGCGATACGATGTCGGCATAATTGCCTGCAGCAAGACCCGCCGTTGCCTTCAATGCCGCACCACCGCCGGCCAGCGCGTGTTCAAAGAGGGCCTGGCCGGTGGAACCACCAGTGGTGGCGATGACATTGCGGGCACGCAGCGCCAGACGCTCGGAATATTCGAGCTGGCGAAGTTCCCCGGCAATGGAAATGAGAATGTTGGAATCGGACCCGATGCCGAAGCGCCCGGCTTCGGACAAGAATAGCGGTGCCGAAAATGTCCCGTCGCCGAGATTGGCTTCGGTAATCGGGCAGAGGCCGGCAATGGCGCCGCTCCTTGCCGTCCGCCGCGTTTCGTCAGCCGTCATATGGGTTGCATGGATGAGGCACCAGCGCTGATCAACCGGCGCATTGTCGAGCAGCCATTGGACAGGCCTTGCGCCGGACCAGGCGAGGCAATCCTCAACCTCCTTGACCTGCTCGGCGACATGAATGTGGATGGGGCCGTCATCGGTAAGCGCAATGGCGACAGACAGTTCGTCCGGCGTGACGGCGCGCAGGCTGTGCGGCGCGACACCGATCTCTGAACCGGGAAGCCTTCCTGTGACCTGCCGGCAACCTTCCATCAGCCGCGCAAAACTCTCGGCGGAATTGATGAAGCGGCGCTGCCCTTCGATGGGCGCCGCACCACCAAAGCCGGAATGGGCGTAGAGAACCGGCAGCAACGTCAATCCGATGCCGGTTTCGGCACTCGCTGCACCAATCCTTTCGGCCATTTCGGCGATATTCGTATAGGGGCTGCCATCCTTGTCGTGATGCAGATAGTGGAACTCGCCGACGCGGCAGAAGCCGGCTTCCAGCATTTCCATATAGAGTTTCGCCGCTACAGCTTCGACATGGTCTGGCGTCATCGACAGCGCAAATTTGTACATGACTGTGCGCCAGCTCCAGAAACTGTCATTGGCGGGACCGCGCACTTCCGCAAGCCCCGCCATCGCCCGCTGAAAGGCATGGCTGTGAAGGTTCGGCATTGCCGGCAGCAGGACAGCATGACGCTCGCCATCCGCGTCAGGCGCAACATCCGTTTCGATTGCGGCAATGCGTCCGTCCGCAAGCGTCAGGCGCACATTCTTGCGCCAGCCTTCGGCCAGCAAGGCAGCCGCCGCATGAAGTTTCGTCATGATCGCTCTCCCGTTTCGCAATTGACCGCTTCGCTTGCCTTTATGCGAAAGGCCATAAATTTCTACTTGTCACCCTTTTTATTATGTATATACATATTCAGCCATAAGGAAAGGCGTAAAGCTGATGAGTGGGAACAAATTTTCCGGATCGGGCCGCAATTCCAGCGCTCGCTCGCTATGGCGCAATGCACGCCTTGCGACCCTGCGGGAGGATCTGCCGGGCCTTGGCATTATCGAAAAAGGCGCCGTCGTCTGTGAAGGCGGGCGCATCCATTACGCAGGGCCGGAAGCCGAACTGCCGTCCTGGCTAATCGAGGCGGCCGACATTACCGATCTCGAAGGTCGTTGGGTCACGCCCGGCCTCGTCGACTGCCATACCCACATCGTCTATGGCGGCAACCGCGCGCGGGAATTCGAGATGCGGCTCGAAGGCGCGACCTATGAAGAAATCGCGCGCGCCGGCGGCGGCATCGTCTCCTCGGTGAAGGCAACCAACGCACTGTCCGTCGAAGGCCTCGTCGAGGCCGCACTGCCGCGGCTCGACACGTTGATCTCGGAAGGTGTGGCCACCATCGAGGTCAAGTCCGGCTACGGGCTCAATATCGAGGCGGAACTGAAGATGCTGCGCGCCGCTCGCGCACTCGCAGACCACCGGCCGGTAAGGGTCATCACGTCCTATCTCGGCGCCCATGCAACACCCGTCGAATACAAGGGACGGAACCAGGATTACATTTCCGATGTCGTCCTGCCGGGTCTGGAGAGGGCGCGTGCCGAGGGCCTCGTCGACGCCGTCGACGGCTTCTGCGAAGGCATCGCCTTCTCGGTCGACGAGATCGCACGGGTCTTCGACAAGGCCCGTTCGCTCGGGATTCCCGTCAAGCTCCATGCCGAACAGCTCTCCAATCTCGGCGGCGCGAAACTTGCAGCCTCCTACGGCGCGCTTTCGGCCGATCATCTGGAATATCTGGATGAGGATGGCGCACGGGCAATGGCGGCGGCCGGCACGGTTGCGGTTCTGCTCCCGGGCGCCTTCTATACGATCAACGAAAAGCAGAAGCCGCCGGTTCAGGCCTTGCGCCAGACCGGCGTGCACATCGCCATCGCCACAGACTGCAATCCCGGCACCTCACCGCTCACGTCGATGCTGCTCACCATGAATATGTCGGCGACGCTGTTCGGGCTGACCGTGGAGGAGTGCATTGCCGGAGCGACCCGCGAAGGCGCCCGCGCGCTTGGCCTGCTTGACGAAACCGGCACGCTCGAAGCCGGCAAATCCGCCGATCTGGCCGTCTGGAATATCGAGAGCCCGGCCGAGCTCGTCTATCGCATCGGCTTCAACCCACTTCACACACATATCTTCAAGGGCCAGAGGATCGACCGATGACCATCACCCTGCATCCAGGCTCCGTTTCACTTCAGGATCTTGCAACCATCTACTGGACGGGCGTTCCGGCAAAACTCGACCCGTCCTTTGATGCGGGGATCCTCAAGGCGGCGAAACGTATTGCCGAGATCGCCGCCGGCAATGCGCCGGTCTACGGCATCAATACCGGCTTCGGTAAACTTGCCTCGATCAAGATCGATAGCGCCGATGTGGCAACGCTCCAGCGCAATCTCATCCTTTCTCATTGCTGTGGCGTCGGCGAACCGCTGCCGGAAAATGTCGTGCGTCTCATCATGGCGCTGAAGCTCGTTTCGCTCGGCCGCGGTGCCTCCGGCGTGCGGCTCGACATCGTGCGGCTGATCGAAGCGATGATGGCGCGCGGCGTCATTCCGGTCATCCCGGAAAAAGGCTCTGTCGGCGCCTCCGGCGATCTTGCACCTCTTGCCCATATGACAGCCGTGATGATGGGTCATGGCGAGGCGTTCTTCGGCGGCGAAAGGCTGCATGGTGCAACGGCGCTTGTCAAAGCCGGCCTGCAACCCGTCGTGCTGGCCGCCAAGGAAGGCCTGGCGATGATCAACGGCACGCAAACCTCGACGGCCCTTGCGCTCGCCGGCCTTTTCCGGGCGCACCGGGCCGCGCAATCGGCACTGATCACCGGCGCCATGTCGACGGATGCGGCCATGGGCTCATCGGCGCCGTTCCATCCCGATATCCACACGCTGCGCGGTCACCGCGGCCAGATCGACACGGCAGCGGCCTTGCGCGCCCTGCTCGAGAACTCGCCGATCCGCCAAAGCCATATCGAGGGCGACGAGCGTGTTCAGGATCCCTATTGCATCCGCTGCCAGCCACAGGTCGACGGCGCCTGCCTCGATCTCTTGCGCTCGGTTGCCGGCACGCTCGAGATCGAAGCCAATGCAGTGACCGACAATCCGCTGGTCCTGTCGGATAATTCCGTTGTCTCCGGCGGCAATTTCCATGCCGAACCGGTGGCCTTTGCCGCCGACCAGATCGCGCTTGCTATCTGCGAGATCGGCGCGATCGCCCAGCGCCGCATCGCGCTGCTCGTCGATCCCGCCCTTTCCTACGGTCTGCCGGCTTTCCTCGCCAAGAAGCCGGGGCTCAATTCCGGCCTGATGATCGCCGAAGTCACATCCGCCGCGCTCATGAGCGAGAACAAGCAGATGTCGCACCCGGCCTCCGTCGATTCGACGCCGACCTCGGCCAACCAGGAAGACCATGTGTCCATGGCCTGCCACGGCGCACGCCGGCTTCTGCCGATGACCGAAAATCTCTTCAGCATCATCGGCATCGAGGCACTGACGGCCGCGCAAGGGGTGGAGCTTCGCGCCCCGCTTGCGACCAGCCCCGAGCTCAAGAAGGCGATCGCCGCTATCCGCGCTGTTGTGCCGTCGCTGGAGGAAGACCGCTACATGGCGAACGACCTGAAGGCGGCAACGGTGCTCGTCGCCGGCGGCGGTCTCAACGCATCCGTTTCAAGCGGCATCCTGCCCGCTCTGGAGGTTTGACATGTCCGTTTTCGAGGTCAAGCAAGGCACCTCCCCCGTCATCCTCGGCTTTCCCCATACAGGCACCGAGGTTCCGGCCGATATATGGGAGCGCCTTGATGATAATGGCCGGCTGCTTGCCGATACCGACTGGCACATCCACCATCTCTACGACGGCCTGCTCGACAATCCGACCACGGTGCGCGCGACTTTCCATCGCTATGTGATCGACGCCAACAGGGATCCCTCAGGCACCAGCCTCTATCCCGGCCAGAACACGACCGGTCTGATCCCGGAGACGGATTTCGACGGCAAGGCGATCTGGAAAGATGACGCCACCCCTACCGAGGCCGATATCGCCGTCAGGCTGCATGATTTTCATGCGCCCTACCATGCAGCCCTTGCGGCCGAGATCGAGCGCGTGAAATCCATTCATGGCATCGCCGTTCTCTACGACTGCCACTCCATCCGCTCGCACATTCCCTTCCTCTTCGAGGGCAAGCTGCCGGATTTCAATATCGGCACCGATATGGGCAAGACCTGCGATCCGGCAATCGAGCAGGCGACCATCGCCATTGCGTCGGCTGCGGCGGGTTATGACAGCATCCTGAACGGCCGCTTCAAGGGCGGCTGGACGACGCGTCACTACGGCAAGCCGGAAACCGGCGTCCACGCCATCCAGATGGAGCTCGCCCAATCAACGCATCTGGCAACCGAAGCATCGCCCTTCGCCTATGACGGCGAGGAGGCGGACAATCTGCGCATCCATCTCAAATCCATTCTGACGCGGATCGAAGAGATCGCGCTTGGTCTGAAACGCTAAAAGGGAACATCATCATGACCGTAAACCCGCGCCACAATATCCGAGAAATCCGTGCGCCGCGCGGCGATCAGCTGAACGCCAAGAGCTGGATGACCGAAGCGCCGCTGCGCATGCTCATGAACAATCTCGACCCTGACGTCGCAGAAAACCCGCATGAACTCGTCGTCTATGGCGGCATCGGCCGCGCAGCCCGCACCTGGGATGATTTCGACCGCATCGCTGCCACCCTGAAGACGCTGAATGAAGACGAGACGCTGCTCGTCCAGTCCGGCAAGCCGGTCGGCGTCTTCCGCACGCACAAGGATGCGCCGCGCGTCCTGATCGCCAATTCCAATCTCGTGCCGCACTGGGCAACCTGGGATCATTTCAACGAGCTCGATAAGAAAGGCCTTGCCATGTACGGCCAGATGACGGCCGGCTCGTGGATCTATATCGGCACGCAGGGCATCGTGCAGGGCACCTACGAGACCTTCGTGGAAGCCGGCCGCCAGCATTATGACGGCAACCTCAAGGGCAAGTGGATCCTGACCGGCGGGCTCGGCGGCATGGGCGGCGCCCAGCCGCTGGCCGCCGTCATGGCCGGTGCCTGCTGCCTAGCCGTTGAATGCGACGAGACCCGCATCGATTTCCGCCTGCGCACCCGCTATGTCGACGAAAAGGCCCATACGCTGGACGAAGCGCTGGAAAAGATCGAGCGCTGGACCAAGGCTGGCGAAGCAAAGTCGGTCGGTCTTGTCGGCAATGCTGCGGAAATTTTCCCGGAACTCGTGCGTCGCATGAAGGCCGGCGGCCCGCGCCCCGATATCGTCACCGACCAGACGTCGGCACACGACCCGCGCAACGGCTACCTTCCGGTCGGCTGGACCGTTGCCGAAGCCAAGGCCAAGCGCGAAACCGACCCGAAGGCTGTTGAAGCAGCCGCCCGCGCATCGATGAAGGCGCATGTCGAAGCCATGGTCGCTTTCTGGGATGCCGGCGTGCCGACGCTCGACTATGGCAACAATATCCGCCAGGTCGCCAAGGAAGAGGGTCTGGAAAACGCCTTCGCCTTCCCGGGCTTCGTGCCAGCCTATATCCGCCCGCTCTTCTGCCGCGGCATCGGTCCGTTCCGCTGGGCCGCCCTGTCCGGCGATCCGGAGGACATCTACAAGACCGACGCCAAGGTGAAGGAGCTCTTGCCCGACAACAAGCACCTGCACAATTGGCTCGACATGGCCAAGGAACGCATTGCCTTCCAGGGCCTGCCGGCACGCATCTGCTGGGTCGGTCTCGGCGACCGCCACAAGCTCGGCCTTGCCTTCAACGAGATGGTCAAGAATGGCGAATTGAAGGCCCCCGTCGTCATCGGCCGCGACCACCTCGACTCCGGTTCCGTCGCCTCGCCGAACCGCGAGACGGAAGCCATGAAGGACGGCTCGGATGCTGTCTCCGACTGGCCGCTCCTGAACGCCCTGCTCAACACCGCCTCGGGTGCCACCTGGGTTTCCCTGCATCACGGCGGCGGCGTTGGCATGGGCTTCTCACAGCATTCCGGCATGGTGATCTGCGCCGATGGCACTGACGATGCGGCGCGCCGCCTCGGAAATGTTCTCTGGAACGATCCGGCGACCGGCGTCATGCGCCATGCCGATGCAGGCTATGACATCGCCATCGATTGCGCCAAGGAAAAGGGCCTGCGTCTGCCCGGCATCCTCGGAAACTGAACCATGAAGGTCCTGCGGGCTGCCGATCACAAGCGCATGCCGTGGAAGAACGGCGGCGGCGAAACGGTGGAAATCGCCATTTCGCCTGAGGGCGCCGGACTTGCCGATTTCGATTGGCGGGTCAGCACGGCAACCGTCGCCTCCGACGGGCCTTTCTCCATCTTTCCCGGGATCGACCGCACGCTGTCGATCCTGGACGGCAAGGGTATGCGGCTCTTGATCGAGGGGCGTGAGCCGGTGCTCCTGACGCAGGCCAGCGAGCCGCTGACCTTTGCGGGCGATATCGCCGTCTCGGCAACGCTGCCGGATGGCACAATCACCGACCTGAACGTGATGAGCAGGCGGGGTGCCGTGAGGCACGCAGTCGCGCGGCATTTCATCGACGGCGAGAAGAGCCTGGAATTTGCGAAAGGGATTTTCCTGCTCTTTTGCGTCAATGGGGCTCTGACGGCGCGAACAGGTGCGCAGAGCGTCGAACTCGACGCCGGCGATGCAATGCTGCTTGAAGAGAGCGATGGCGGCAAGCTCGATCTTTCCGGCCAGGCGCTCTGCTACGCCATCTCGATTGAGAGGGCGTGAAATCATGGAATGGGCTAGGGAAATCGCTTTTTCGAGGCATGTTCCATATACAACTAGCCTATTCCTCGAAGATCTTGCCGCTGCGCGTTTCCAGCCTGTAGCGATGGCCGGGATAGACGAGACGGGCAGTCGAAACCACCTGACGGGCCGACCAGGTGCGTCGACGGATGGCAAGGCACGGCTCATTCTGCAGAATTGTCAGCAGCTTGCATTCCCAGGCACGCGGCACCACCGCTTCGACGATATGCTCCGATGCGCTGAGGGGTGCGGCCGCCGTCAAATAAGCATTGGGCGTCAGCGTCGAAAAGTCCTGCGCCAGATAGTCGGGCGCCGCACCAGGGTTGACGAAACGGTCCTCAATCTGCACAGGCACGCCGTTCTCGTTGTGGACGATCAGCGAGTGGAAAACCGGCGCACCGATCTCGAGCTCCAGCGCATCGGCAACCTCCGGAGAGGCCGTCTCTTCGGCCAAAACGATGACCGTCGCCTCGTGGACATGGCCGCGCTCGGCGATCTCGTCGGCGATGTTGCGCACCTCGAAGAGTGCCGAATAGCCCTTGCGCTCCGCCACGAAGGAACCGACGCCCTGGATACGGAGGAGTTCGCCTTCGTTCGCCAGCTCCCGGAGCGCCCGGTTGGCGGTCATCTTGCTGACGCCGAGCTCCACCACCAGCTCGTTTTCGGAGGGCACACGGTGCCGCGGCGGCCATTCGCCGCTGCGGATCCGGTCGAGAATGACCTGTTTGACGCCGGCATAAAGCGGGCCGCCGTCATTTTCCGCCAGTTCGCGCCTCATCTCGCTGGAACGCTTCATTGCCTATTCCCTTTGCACGAATGGAATCTGCCTTATAAATCGACTTTCCACTTGCATATCACAAAATATCTCATATGGTACCCTATACAACCTGCCGATCCAAAAATGAAACAGAGGATCAGGACGGGCAAGCCGGCGAAGATCGGCATTCATACCGCAAGGTCTGTCCAATCTCAGAGGAGATCACATCAATGAAGCTCAGCACTGCTCTTCTTTCCTGCGCGATGACGGCAGCCGCCTTTGCGGCTCCTGCCTCTGCCAAGGACTGGACGAAGGCGACCATCACGCTCGAAGGCGCCTACGCCCCCTGGAACCTCACCAATGCCGACGGCTCGCTCGGCGGTTTCGAACCGGAACTCGCCAAGGTTCTGTGCGAACGCGCCAAGATCGAATGCACGCTGGTCGCATCCGACTGGGACGGCATGATCCCGGCGCTGAACGCCGGCAAGTTCGACGTCATCATGGACGCGCTGTCGATCACCGAAGAGCGCAAGCAGGTTATCGACTTCACCGTCCCCTATGCTGCAACGCCGGCCGCCTTCGCCACCGCGAAGGATAGCCCGCTTGCAAACGCTTCCGGCACAGGCGCGACGATCAAGATGACGCCCGGCCAGACCGGCGTGAAGGAAATCGAAGCCTTGAAGGAAGCCTTCAAGGGCAAGACGATCGGCATCCAGGCGGCAACCGTCTATGCCAAGTTCGTCTACGACAATTTTGGCAGCATCGCTGAGATCCGCGAATACAAGACGGGTGCCGACCGCGACCTCGACCTGCAGAACGGTCGTATCGATCTCGGCTTCGACGACGCCGTCTACTTCAACAATGCCTTTGAAGCCGCCAATGGCGCGCTTGCCTTTACCGGTCCGGAAATCGTCGGCTCGATCTGGGGCGAAGGCGAAGGCCTCGGCATCCGCAAGGCCGACACGGACCTTCGCGACAAGTTCAGCGAAGCGATCAAGTCGGCACTTGCCGACGGCACGGTCAAGAACCTCTCGATGAAGTGGTTCAAGGTCGACGTCAGCCCGCAGAATTAAGCTTCCAATAGAAAGCCGCGTTCCGTGGTCTCCGCTTTGCGATCGGAGACCACGTGCTATTCTGACCGCCCGTCATCACGACGAAGACAGCGCTGGGAAGGCCCATGGCGACACTCGAATTGATTGGATTCGGCTCAACCGGGTGGGGAGCCTTTCTCCTCCTTGGTGCCTTGCTGACGCTCTGCGTAACAGCCACAGCACTTGCGATCGGCGCCGTGCTCGGCGCGATCATCGCGGCCGCGAAGCTTTCCAGCAACGTCGTGCTCGTCACGACCGGCCACATCTACACCACCGTTTTCCGCGGTGTGCCGGAGCTGCTGATCATCTATCTGATCTATTTCGGCGGCTCTTCAGCGGTCACCGCGATCGGCCAGTCCATGGGTTATGAGGGTTTCCTCGGCCTGCCGTCCTTTGCCGCCGGTGCACTTGCCGTCGGCATCATCTCCGGCGCCTATCAGGCCGAGGTCTATCGTGGCGCCTACAACGCCATTTCCAAGGGCGAGCTCGAGGCCGCTTCGGCGATCGGCATGCATCGCGGCCTCAGGTTCCGCCGTATCATCATTCCTCAAGTCCTGCGTCTTGCCATTCCCGGCCTCGGCAACGTCTGGCAGCTCAGTCTCAAGGATTCGGCACTGATTTCGGTCACTGGCCTTGCCGAGCTGATGCGCTCGAGCCAGGTCGCCGCCGGCTCCACGCGGCAATATTTCCTGTTCTACATCGTCGGCGGCGCGCTCTACCTGATCCTCACCAGCCTGTCGGACCGCGCCTTCAACGGCGCCGAGCGCAAGGCCAATCGCAGCATGCCGGCTTCGGCCATGGGCCAGGCATAGGAGGGGTCATATGGATATCGCCTTCCTTTCCAGCACCATGGTTACGCTGCTCAAAGCCGTGCCGACGTCATTGATCCTGTTTTTCCTGTCGATCTTCTTCGGCGGCCTGCTGGCGCTTGTCATCGTCTCTATGCGCGTCAGCGGAAATCCGATCCTGTCAGGCTTCGCCAAGGGCTATATCTTCGTTTTCCGCGGCTCGCCGCTGCTGATCCAGATGTTCCTGGTCTTCAATGGTCTCGCTGGCTTCGACTTCATCCGCCACTCCTTCCTCTGGCTGTTCCTGCGCGAGCCGATGTTCTGTGCGGTTTTTTCGCTGGCACTCTGCACGGCCGGTTACTCTGCCGAAATCTTCCGCGGCGGCATTCGCGCCGTTTCGCCGAAGGAAATCGAGGCGGCCCGCGCCATCGGCATGTCCGGCTTCCTGATGGTACGCCGCATCCTGGCGCCGATCGCCTTCCGCCATGCGCTGCCGGCCTATTCGACCGAAATCGTGCTGATGATGAAATCGACCGCACTTGCGAGCCTCGTGACGGTCTGGGAAGTGACGGGTGTCGCGCAACGGCTGATCTCGCAGACCTACCGCACGATGGAAGTCTTCCTCTGTGCCGCCATCATCTACCTCGTTTTAAACTTCATCATCCTGCAGGCCATGGCTCTGCTGGAATACTGGCTGTCCCGACATCGCCGCGCCGTTCCGCAGGCTTTGAAGGCTTGACCCCGACTGAACGTGATTGGAGCTTCCATGCCCGGTGTAACCCGACTTTCGGTCCGCAATATCAGAAAGAGCTTTGGCACCCATGAGGTGCTGCGCGGCATCTCGCTCGATGCCGAGGATGGCGACGTGATTTCGCTGCTCGGCGCGTCGGGCTCCGGCAAATCCACCTTTCTGCGTTGCATCAACCTGCTTGAAGTGGCGAGCGACGGCGAAATCTGGGTCGATGGCGAACATATCGAGATGATCCATAAGAACGGCAAGACAAAACCGGCGAGCCAGAAGCAGGTCGATCATATCCGCTCCGAACTCGGCATGGTCTTCCAGTCCTTCAATCTCTGGTCCCATATGACGATCCTGCAGAATGTCATCGAAGGACCGGTCCATGTCTTGAAGCGGCCGCGGGCCGAATGCATCGCCGAAGCCGAAGCGCTGCTCGAAAAGGTCGGCATTGCCGACAAGCGCCATGCCTACCCAGCGCATCTCTCGGGCGGCCAGCAGCAGCGCGCAGCGATCGCCCGTGCGCTCGCCATGAAGCCGAAGGTCATGCTCTTCGACGAGCCGACTTCGGCGCTCGATCCGGAACTGGTCGGCGAAGTGCTGCGCGTCATGCGCGCGCTCGCCGAAGAGGGCATGACGATGCTCGTCGTCACGCACGAAATGAGCTTTGCCCGCAATGTCTCCAACCGCGTCGTCTTCATGCGCGAAGGGCTGGTCGAAAGCAGCGGCACACCGAACGAAATGTTCGGAGGCGGCGCATCGCCGGCTTTCCGCCAGTTCATCGGCCATTTCGGAAGCGGCCAATGACCATTGTGATCGACAGGGTTGCCGGCTGGCGCGATATCGCGCGCGTGGCCGAGGGGGAAACGCTTGCCCTATCGCAGGCGGCTTGGGATCGTGTCGCGCATGCGAGCCGCATCGTCGAGCAGATCGTCGAGACCGGTGTCAGGGCCTATGGCATCAATACCGGTGTTGGTGCGCTTTCTGACACCGTGGTCGACAGGGCCTCGCAGAGCAGGCTGTCACGCAACATCATTCTCAGCCATGCAGTTGGCGTCGGCGAATTGCTGGCACCGCGCGAGGTGCGCGCCATCATCGCCGCACAGATCGCCAATTTTGCCCACGGGCATTCCGGGGTGCGCCCTGAAATCGTCCGCCATCTCGCCACTTTTCTCGAAAAGGGCTGCATTCCCGACGTTCCCTCCAAGGGTTCGGCGGGCTACCTCACCCATAACGCCCATAATGCGCTGGTGCTGATTGGCGAAGGCAGCGCCCGCGTTAAGGGAGACAGTATGAGCGGCCGCGACGCGCTTGCCGCCATCGGCCTCGAACCGCTGGTGCTCGGTGCCAAGGAGGGTCTGAGCCTCGTCAACGGCACGGCCTGCGCAACCGGGCTCGCAGGCGTTGCCCTAGCACGTGCCGAGCGGCTGCTCGACTGGGCTGATGCGATTGCAGCACTGACGCTTGAAGCGGCCGGCGGCCAGATGGCGGCCTTCGATGCTGCCGTTCTGGCACTGCGTCCTTCCAAGGGCATCGCCAGCGTCGGCGCCTCGCTGCGCGCCCGGCTCGCCGGCAGCGGGCTGATATCAGCTGCGACAGGCAAACGGACACAGGATGCGCTCAGCCTGCGCTCGATCCCGCATGCCCATGGTGCTGCGCGCGATGTCTTCGATATTACCGCCCTCGTCGTCGATCAAGAGCTTGCCTCCGTCACCGACAATCCCGCTGTATCAGGCACGCCGGAGGAGCCGATCATATCCTCCGAAGCACATGCCGTAGCCCCTGCCCTTGCACAGGCCGCCGATAGTCTTGCGACGGCCCTCGCTCAGATTTCCGCCATGAGCGAGCGGCGCATGGACCGCCTCGTCAATCCGCTCGTGAGCGGCCTGCCGCCATTCCTGGCAAGCGATGCCGGCAGCAATTCCGGCCTCATGATCGCGCAATATACGGCAGCAGCCCTTGCCAACGAGAACCGGCGGCTTGCCGCACCTGCTTCGACCGATGGCGGCATCACATCCGGCCTGCAGGAGGATTTCCTGGCGCACCCGACGGCTGCCGCCAACAAGCTTCTCGCACTGATCGACAATGCCGAATATATCCTGGCGATCGAATTGATGGCGGCTGCGCAGGCCCACGAATTTCTCGTCGGTACCGCGTCGAGGGCGACGGGCACGGATGCCATCTACAAAGCCGTTCGCGCGATCGTGCCTGCCTATGCCGATGATCGGCCGCTTTCGCGCGACATCGAAGCCTTGCGCGGACTGATCCGTGAGACCGCGGCACCGGCAATTCCCTGAGGAGAGTTCATGACCGCCAGCTTCGACGTCGCCGTTATCGGCCTCGGCGCAATGGGGAGTGCGGCGCTCGCCTTTCTGGCAGCCCGCGGTGTCAAGGCGATCGGCTTCGATGCCTATTTTCCGGCTCATGCGTTGAGTTCGTCGCATGGTGACAGCCGCCTCATCCGGCTCGGCTATTTCGAGGACCCGTCCTATGTGCCGCTGCTCAAGCGCGCCTACCAGAACTGGCGATCGCTGGAAGCGCGCCTGCGCACCGAGATCCTGACGATAACAGGCGTGCTGCAGATCGGCGCACCGGACAGCAAGATCGTTGCCGGTACGCGCGCTTCCTCCGAACTCCACGGCCTAGCCCACGAGGCGCTGGACAAGGCGGAGATGGCGCGCCGCTTTCCGGCTTTTCAACTCGATGATCATGAGATCGGCCTGCTCGACCCGCAGGGCGGCTATCTTCGCCCCGAAGCTGCGGTCATGGGCTACCTGAAGCTCGCCGCAGAGGATGGCGCGGTCTTGCATTTCGGCGAAAAGATCACAGCAATCGAGCCCGATGATGCCGGTGTGACAATCGTCTCCGGAGCCGGGCGGTATCGAGCGGGAAAGATCGTGGTGGCGACCGGATCATGGATTGCCGAACTGATACCCCAACTGAAGCAGGCGGCGGTGCCAATCCGTCAGGTGGTCGCCTGGTATCAACCGCAGGATGGCTTTGCGACGCAGCCGCAGCGCATGCCCTGTTTCCTGCGGGATGAAGGTGCCGAAGGCTCCTATTTCGGTTTTCCCGCCATCGGCGTCGACGGCGTGAAGATCGGCAAACACGCACATTTCCGGGAGCCAATCGATCCCAACAAGCCAAACCCGCCCGTCAACGATGCCGACCGGGATTTGCTTGACAGCTTCATCAGGAAGCGTGTTCCAGCTGCGGCCGGCCTTCGCATGAAGGAAACGACCTGCCGCTATACGATGCTACCGAGCGAGGATTTTCTTCTCGACCATGTGCCAGGCGAAAAGAACATTGTCGTCGCCTCCCCCTGCTCCGGCCACGGCTTCAAGTTCACGAGCGTCGTCGGCGAAATCCTGGCGGATCTTGCCATTGATGGGCAGACCGACCTGCCTATCAATGCCTTTTCCTTTGCCAAGATCTAGAATCGCGGGCGGCAGCCCGGAGGGCATCAGCCGCTGAGTAAGCCGCTTACGGGGGGAAGAACTCGTGGATGATCTCAGATCGTCTGTCGGCAGATGAAGGTGGGACGCCGCGTGATGGGCAAAGTCCATGATCGCTTTTAAGCGTATTGGCGCGACGACCTATCTCTAGTGGCAAGCCGGTGAGGACAAAGATCAACCGTCGAGCACAAATCGAGAAAATGCCAAAGCGTTCCGCGCATCCTCGTCCATTTTTCCTTCGTCCGCGCCTTCGCTGAGATCACGCCACACTCTGATGTCAGACCCGATCGTTCCGCCTGTCTTTACGAACGGTTCCATGACAACGGCACCCGAGTAATTGATAGCGCGAAGGGCGAGACCGATCTCGTGCCAAGGTATTCTGCCTTTACCTGGGACGCGGCGATTGCTCTCACCCGTGTGGAAATGTCCGAGCAGCGGGCCGGCAGTACGGATCGCCTCGCCGAAGCTATCCTCCTCGATATTCATGTGGAACGTATCGAGCATCACTTTAACATTCGACTTGCCGACATCGTTCACGAATGCCACGCCTTCTGCGGCAGTGTTGAGAACGTGATTTTCAAAGCGATTGAGCACTTCGATGCAAAGATTGATACCCAGGTTTCCGGCGAAGTCTGCAATGCCGTGAATGCCTTCGACCCCCCGCGCCCGATCGCCCTCCTTGTCGACTGGCTTGGAGTAGTCCACCGGCCAATAGGAATGGAGCGCTCCACCAATTGTCTTGATATCGAGCTTTGCGACATTTGTGAGTGTCTGCTCGAAGAATGCCTTTCCCGCCTGGCGCACCGCAATGTCCGGTGACGACAGATTCTTAGTCTTCGACGGGCCGATCCCGGCCGTCAGGATGATGTTGTTATCCTTGGCAGTCTGTCTGATTTCTGCGAGTTCGGCATCGCTGTATTCATTGATGTGATGTGCAGCGACCTCGATGACGTCGAAGCCAAGTTTCGCGACCTTTTCGACATAGGGGCCAAACTTGGCGCTCCACTCATGTTCCCAGTAAGAATAGTAAATCCCGTGTTTCATAGGAGTCTCCAAGTTTCAGTTGTAGATCCCGCCGATCGTCCTTGGCGGGGTTGACGGTGGACTATCGCGGCGACCTCCGGTCGGCCTGGACGGATCAGTTGTTCTCGATGTGGAGATCGGGCTCGGCGCTTCCGGCCACGATTGCAAGGCCGTTCGGCAGATCGTTCTCTTCGACCTTCCGGCGAATTTCCGCAGCGTCCAGGCCGTAGCTCCGCCAGCGGTTTTGAAGTCTCTGCCGCAGATGATCCTCGTCCGCGTCAACAAAAACCGTGAAGTCGAAAATCTCTTTCAGCTTGTCCCAGGGAGCCTGTCGCGCAAGCAGGTAATTACCCTCGCAGACTATGATCTTCGTAGACTGAGGAATGAGACTGCCGCCGGCGCGAGCAATCTCGATCGAGCGGTCGAATACCGGAACGGCAACAACGTCATCCTCGTTGGCCTTCAGGCGCTTGAGCATGTGGCGCAAACCATGCGCATCGAATGTGTCGATTGCTCCCTTGTAGGGGCGGCGGCCCATCTGCTCCAAGACGGCATCGTCGTAGTGATATCCGTCCATCGGGAACAGAGCAGCTTCCAGATGGTGGTCGTTGTTGATCGCTTGAACGGCACGCTCTGCGAGAGTCGATTTGCCTGAACCCGGCGCACCCGCAATCGCTATCAGAACTCTCCGACCGCCGTTTTGCGCAAAGCGCTGAACCGCGATCTTTGTGATCTTCTGCGCGTTTTCATCAATTTTGCTCAATCAGTTCCTCCCATTGCCTCTCCGCATTTTCGGCGGCTAACACCATCTGGAAACGCCAACCATTCGAAGTCAGGCCAGTTGATATTGTGCGGCCTTGTTGCGTAGGAATGAGAGGCCGTTGCCCATGACTTCGTCCTCGTCACGCGCGACCGGGCGCCACGTCGATATGTCGCCGGCCATCTCCGGCGGCATGCTGACGAAGCTCTCCAACGTCAGCGCCCCCTTGAAGCCGATCGCAGACAGAGCAGCGAAAATCGAATCCCAGGGGACGTTTCCTGCTCCGGGCGTTCCGCGGTCGCTCTCAGACAAATGCATGTACTTGAGATGCTCACGCGCAACGAGAATGCCGTTGGCGGCCCCTTTTTCCTCGATGTTCATGTGGAATGTGTCGAGGTGGACAAAGACGTTGTCCATTCCGATGCGTTCGACCAGGGCCACGGCCTGTTCGGCCGAGTTGATCAAATGGCTCTCGTATCGGTTCACCGCTTCCACACCGAATTGGATACCCTGGGCCTTGGCCTGCTTGGCTGCAGCTCCAAGCGCATGAGCAACGTTGTCATATTCTGCCTGTGTCGGCGGAACGCCCGTGCGTTCGTTGGTGCCGCCGTAAGTGACACCCGTAAGCGCCTCGGCTCCCATCAGGGCCGCCTTGTCGATTGCCACCTTCAGGTGCTCAATTGCGGCCTCGGGCCGGACGGATGCCCAGGCGGCCTGCGGCAACACGAGCGAACATGCCGCACGCAGGCCATGCTTTTCCAGGAGCTCGCGTGTATGCCCGGCATCTACCGATGCGGCGTCTGCCAGCGGAATTTCAATGAATTCCATGTTGTATCTGGCTGCACCGGCAATGGCTCGCTCCGCGCCTGCGCGGTCCCAGTTCATTGTCCACATGCTTGCGTGAATACCGAACCCTTGCACGGTCACCCCTTCTTTCTGCGCGATGCGATGTAGGTTGAAACGATGGTTCTTGCCGCCATGACGACGATCATCAGCACGCCCCAGAGTGCTGTCGCGAGATGCTGGTTTGCGCCCATGAGATTGAGGCCGGAAGACAGAAGCTGGAGCACGATAAGCGCCACGAACACCGGCAACACACGGCCAAACCCGCCGAACGGATTGATGCCGCCGAGAAACGCCGCAAGCACCGTGATCAACAGATAGGACTCGCCGTGGCCGACGCGGACCGAGTTGAAACGGGCGAGCATGATAACGCCGGCGACCGCGCACATCAGGCCCGAAAGCGTGTAGACCAGAACCAGGATGCGGCGCGTATTCAGACCGGAGTAGCGTGCCGCCTCGATATTTGAACCGACCATCAGCAGCCCGAAGCCGAGTTTGAAGCGCGTCAGCAGGAGCTGCCACAGGCCAACGCAGGCGATGAAGATCAAAAGCGGGATCGGCAATCCCAGGATCGAACCATGCCCGATCGGAGCGATGAAGGAAGGGAATCCGGACACATCGCCGCCGCGGGTCAGAAACTCGCCGAGGCCACGCAGAAAGATCATCATGGATAGGGTGACGAGAATTGGATGCGCCCGTGTGTAGGCGATCGCAGCACCGGTCATCAGCCCGGCGGCACTACCGGTGGCGAGTGCGGCAAGGATACCGAGCAGGAACGCGCCTGGAGACGCGTCGGCCCCGCCATACATCTGCATCACCGAGGCTGCTGCCAATCCGGAAAGGTTTGCCGTGAAGGTGATGGAGAGGTTGATCCCACCGGTCAGGAGCGGAAGCAGCATGGCGAGCGTGAGAAGCCCGAGTTCGGGAAGTTGGAAGGCGACCGAACCGAATGTTGCAGCGGAGATGAAATTGTTTGCGGCCAGACCGAAGATGACGATCACCGCCACGAATGCGATAGCCGGTCCGGTCATATCGGCGCCGAAGGTGGCGTTGAACTTTTGAGCCATGGCCTTCATTGATGCGTACCCCTACTCTTGGCGCTGCCCTTGGCGAGAAACGGGAAAAGCTTGTCGATCCGTGCGGACGAGAGCGTGATGGCGATGAGGATGATCGCGCCGACGATCATCTTGAATGCAAAGGGCGACACGCCCATCAGGTTGAGACCGTTTTGGGTGATCGAGACCATCAAGACGCCGAGGACACAGCCGATGACCGAGCCCTTGCCGCCACCGAGCCTCGCGCCGCCGAGAACCGTAGCCGCCAGGACATCCAGCTCCCGGCCATAGAGGGCGTTCGGAACGACTTCCTCGGCATAGTGGGCCTGCATCAATCCGGCGATCCCGGCCATGAGACCCATCCAACCGAACGAAATGTAGTGCATCGCCGCAATGTTGATCCCGAAGCGGCGTGCCCCTTCCGGATTGTCACCAAATGCGTATAGCTGCCGTCCGACGGTGGTGCGCGAAATCATGAACCAGGTCGCGAGGCAGCAAAGGATCATGACGACGACAGGCAGTGTCAGCTCGATCCAGGAGCCGTCAGCCATCTCGCGTTCGAAAAATACCACGCGCGTCGTCAGCCATTCCGGCAGGTCGTAGATCGACACGCCCTTGGTGAAGAACATCAGCAGCCCGAAGAAGATGTTGAAGGTCGAGATGGTTGCGACGATCGAGATGATATGCAGCCGGTAAACCAGGGCCGCATTGATCAGACCCAGGCCAATGCCGATGGCGCCGGCGATGATGAAGCCTTCCGCCCAGTTGCCGCCGCCCAATGCGCCGAGGGCCAGCGCGGTGACGTATTGGACCACCGAGGCGGCGACAGCAAAGGAAATGTCAATCCCGCCCGAGATCAGGACGACGAGAAGGCCAACGGCAAAGATGATGTTGACGGCCGAGACGTTCAGCACATCGAACGCGTTCGAGATCGTAAAAAACCGATCGGTGGCCAAAGACAGCCCGACGCAAAGCACAACCATGACCGCCAGAAGCGTGAATTCCGTTGTGTGTCCAAGGATCAGCCTACGCATAGACGGCAGACTCCAGTTCGGTGAGCGATAAATTTCGAGGGTCGTAGGTTGCGCGGATCCTGCCTTCGACCATGTGAATGATGCGATCCGCATTGAAGTAGACTTCCGGCGGCTCGTCGGAGATCAGAATGATCGCAAGGCCCTGAGCAGCAAGCTTGCGCACGATCTCGAAGATGCCTGCGCGCGCACCGACGTCTACGCCCACGGTCGGGGCGTCGAGAATGAGGATCTTCGGACCGATCGCGAGCCATTTGGCAATCGCGACACGTTGCTGGTTGCCGCCCGATAACGTCCGGATAGGGTCCTCAGGCGTACCGATCTTGACACCGAGCGCCGAAATCCAGTGGCTGACCACACTCGCCTTCTTCACGGGCGAGATCATCCCCCCGGACAGAAGCTTATCGAGCGATGCCATGACCAGGTTGTCGGCTATCGACTGCGGCTGGTTGAGGCCGAGAGACAAACGGTCTTCGGAGAGGTAGCCCACGCCGGCGCGAATTGCGTCGCGATTGGAGCCGAACCTGACGGTCTTGCCCTCGATGGCGATTTCCCCCGCCTGCGGACGGTGCATCCCGAAGAGTGTAAGCGCCAGTTCGGTCCGGCCGGCGCCGAGGAGGCCGGTAATACCGAGCGTCTCACCTCGGCGAAGGTCGAACGATATATCTTCGAACTCCGTTGCACGCGTCAGCCCGCGGACGGAAAGCACGACCTGTGCGTCGTCGTGATCTGCGGCGACGACGGAACTGTCGAAGTTTCTGCCGGTCATCAGCTCGGTCACCCTTGATTGAGTCATGCCCTCGACAGGGAAGACGCCAACGAGCGCTCCGTCGCGAAGCACGGTCATGCGGTCCGAGATTTCGAGCACCTCCGCGAGACGGTGTGAGACGAAGACCACGGCCACACCGGACGCTGACAGGTTGCGCACGATAGCGATCAGATAATCGGTCTCGGATTGCGTTAGCGAAGCGGTCGGCTCGTCCATGAAGACAAGACGCGCCTCGCCGACAAGAGCGCGTGCGATCGCAACGATCTGGCGTTGGGCGATCGGCAATTCCTTCAATGGAAGATTGATATCGATGCTGACGCCGAGACGGCTGAGCGCTTTCCTGGCTGCTTCCTCGATGGCACGTTTGTCGACGAGACCATATTTGCCGTTGACGGCATACTGAAACCCGATGTTCTCGGCGACGGTCATTTCCCCGAACAGCGCTAGGTCCTGCCAGATCACCTGGATGCCGAGCGATTGCGCCAACGTGGGTGTCATGGCCGAGATCGCCTTGCCGTCGAAGAAGAACTCGGCGCCCTCTTGTGGCTTGTAGACCCCCGTGATGACCTTGATGAGCGTGCTCTTGCCGCAGCCGTTCTCCCCCGCCAGGCAATGCACCTCCCCCGGATTGACTTCAAACGACACGCCCTTCAGCGCGCGCACGCCGCCGAAGGTCACCTTGATGTTCTTGAGTGAAAGCAGCGGTTCGTCGCTCATGGAGTATCCTCCTGTTCAGCCGCTGGATGGCGGCCGGTGCAGGTTTTCCGATATTCGTAAAGTGGGGGGTCGCGGCAATTGTCCGCGACCCCGGGCTTGGGTCTAGGGAGGATTAGAGGCCCATGCCGACAAGCTTGTCGATGCTGTCCTTGTTGATCGCCAGCAACTGGTCGACGATGATGGTGTTGCCCTCAGGGTTGATCTTTCCAAGGCCCTCGATATCGTCGCCGGCCTTCGGCGCTTCACCCTTGGAGATGCGATCGGCAAGCGTCACGAAGACTTCACCGGCCTGCTTGGGGTTCCACATGAAGCCACCGGTCAGCGCGCCGGACTTGATGAGCTTGGCGCCCTGCCCCGGAGAGAACGGGCCGATCACGAACACCTTGCCGTCCTTGCGGCGCTCTTCGACAGCACGACCCGCACCGATTGGCCCCTGCGAACCGAAGGCAAGGAACCCCGTCAGATCGGCGTTGGCCGCCATCAGGTCGAGCGCGGTCGAGCGGCTCTTGTCGACGTCTTCAGCCACGCCGTAGCGGTCACCGACGAGCTTCATGTCCGGGTAATTCGCCTTGATATAGGCGATTGCTGCATCGGCCCATGCATTGTGCAGGGGAACGGTCAGGGAGCCGACAAAGACGGCATACGATCCCTTGCCGCCCATCTTCTCAGCGAGCAGCTTGCCATGCGCCTCACCGAAGCCCTTGGCGGAGGCCAGCTCGAAATCCCAGTCGGCGCCGACCTGATTGGGCGATTCATGGGTGATGACCTTGATGCCGGCCTCCTGAGCCTTCTTCAGAACAGGTTCGAGAACCTTGGCATCATTCGGGACGACGCCGATATAATCGACCTTCTGAGCAATCAGGTCTTCGATGGCGCGAACCTGCAGCGCAGGGTCGGCGCTGGTCGGACCGACCATGAAACCTTCCACCCCGAGCTTGGCGCTCTGCTCCTTGATGCCCGCCTCCATGGCATTAAACCACGGGATGCCG
Organism: Rhizobium viscosum; assembly: GCF_014873945.1. NCBI lineage: Bacteria > Pseudomonadati > Pseudomonadota > Alphaproteobacteria > Hyphomicrobiales > Rhizobiaceae > Rhizobium > Rhizobium viscosum. The sequence continues at coordinate 1,100,230 of NZ_JADBEC010000002.1, forward strand.
CCGATCTTCACCACCACACCAATCTTCGGACCGGCGAATGCGGTTGACGCGAGCAAGGACAAGCCGAGCGTAATCGCAAATAGGTTTTTCATTGGGTATTCCCTCCTCCACTGAGCCGGCAAGGAAGCACCGTTCGCGAAAGCCCCATGCTCTCGCGCTCAACGTTAGCCCCGCATTGCGGAACTCCTCCCTGTCGCTTTCCTCAAAGCCCCATCTCCATGCACAATCGGTCTTGCATTTATGCACCATCGATGGTGCAATTACCCTATCACGGAAAAGACTTTCGTCAAGAGGACTGCTGATCTAGAGAGAAAGAGCCACTGGAAGGTTTGCGGATGTCGGAAAAAGAACGAAAAAAAGCAACTATTTATGATTTGTCCGTCGTGTCAGGAGCATCCCCGTCGACAGTGGCCTCGGTGCTAAACGGCACATGGCGCAAGCGGCGCATCTCCGAGGAGACTGCCGCCAAGATACTGTCACTGGCCAGAGAACATGACTACAAGGCGAACCTGCAGGCCCGCGCGCTGCGCAGTTCCCGTTCGGGCCTGGTCGGGTTGCTTTTGCCCGTCTACGACAACAGGTTCTTCTCGTCCATGGCGCAGACCTTCGAGAGCGAAGCGCGAAAGCGGGGCCTTGTGCCTATGGTTGTCTCAGGCCGCCGTGACCCGGAGGAGGAGCGCCGTACGGTGGAGTCCCTCATCGCCTATGCGATCGACTCGCTGTTCATCGCCGGAGCAACTGATCCGGATGGCGTCCACGAGATCTGCATGCGTGCAGGGTTGCCGCACGTTAACATCGATCTGCCAGGCAAGTTTGCGTCATCCGTGATTGCGGATAACCGTCAGGGCGCTGAAGCGTTGACGTCGGCCATCATTCGCCATGCCGAAACATTGGGACCACTTCACGCCGGCGATGTCTACTTGTTCGGGGGGCGTAACGACCACGCCAGTCGCGAACGCATCGCTGGCTTTCATGCCGTCAAGCAATCCGTATTTGGAGCGGTCACAAAAGGAGATATCGAGATCACAGGCTACTCGCCTGGCGCGACGGCGCTTGCGTTCGACCGTTTTTTTGACAAGCACGGCAGGCTGCCCAAATGCTTCTTCATCAACTCGTCCATTAACTTTGAGGGGCTATTGCGGTTCATGGGGCGCCACGACGGAGAGGCGTTCGGAGATATCGTCGTCGGATGCTTCGACTACGATCCGTTCGCTTCATTTCTGCCCTTTCCTGTTTATATGATCAGGCCGAATATCTCGAAAATGCTGGAGCGGGGTTTTGACCTTCTAGAGGAGCCGAAGCCTCTGACGATCACGATCGAGCCAGAGTTGGTTCCTCCGCGCACCGCGCTAGAGGGTCCGCTTGATGCGTTAAATGATCCTTCGCCACCCTTTGTGTTTGCCGACTGAGCTTTCCAAAGCGTCGATCAAAGACCGTCGCAGGGCGCGGATTATGGTGCATACTTGGGGTCACCATTCCTGACGTAAATCAGGGCTTGAGTGGTTTCCTGCTATCAATGCTTCGCCGGCTTTTTGGAGTTGTTTAAGAATTGTGGCTGTGGAGACACGTTCTCGTACCAGACCTCGTTTTCGAGATCGCGGCTACGAGAACCATACTATTACACGCCCGTGGGTCTCGGATTGGCGCGAATCAACATGACCAAAATCATCTGACGGGCTAGCGGAGTGGCGGGCCATGCGCGACAGCAGAGATGGCTGCCGAACGACCGGCTCGTATGGCAGCGATGTCATGTCTTCTTCACGGCAATTTCCAGCGCATGATTCCTGGCAAGTAAGTATACGTGTCGCGCCTTGGTGATGTGGCTGCCATAAAGAACATTCGAAGCAGGACGTAATGGCCAGTCAATCTTCTATCGGAAATGAAAAGCCAGCTTTCACCCGATCCATCACCACCATGGTCTTGAAACCCTTGATATCGTGGTTCTCATAGAAGAACCGGCGTGTGAAGGCTTCGTAGTCCTCCATGTCTTTCGCGGTGATCACCAGGATGAAATCGGCATCGCCCGTCACGTAATATCCGATCATCACTTCCTTGGTGCTGCGGATCGCCGACTTGAATCGATCGACGATGTCTGCCCGTTCGCGCTCCAGAGAGACAAGAACGATCATAGTGATGCCACGCCCGGCAGCCTTGGGCGAAACGATGGACACGTCTGCCTCGATCACTCCCTCCTCACGCAGCCGCTTCAGCCGTCGCTGACAGGCAGTCGGTGAGAGATTGACGATCTGTGCCAGCTCTTCCGAGGTCAGGCGATTGTTCTTCTGGACGGCGTCAAGCAGCGCGCGATCGGCTCTATCGAGAGTAGTCATGCAGAAATCCTGCGTTCAATATCCAAATTAAGCCCAATTCCTGCACGACAGCCCAAATCAATGCAGCCAATCGATCATGGCGCGCGGCTAGTCTCCTTGTAAACCCCACCTGGAGCTCCGCATGAAGGGTATCGCCAGCACTGCGCTGAAAAACCTGCAACGACCCGATTTGATCGAGCGCCGGGCCTTTCTGAACGGCACATGGGCTGCGCGCGGAGAGACGCTGAGCGTCATCGATCCGGCAACCGGTGAGCACCTCGTCGATGTCGCGGCTTGCTCGCTCGAAGATGCCGATGCCGCCGTCGACGCGGCGAAAAATGCCTTTCTCGATTGGCGTGACAGGCTCCCCGTCGAACGGGGCCAGATCCTGCGCGCCTGGGGCAAGCTGATGCGCGACAACGCGCAGGACCTCGCTGTCATCATGACCGTTGAACAGGGAAAACCGCTCGCAGAATCGCTTGGCGAGATTTCTTATGCCGCGAATTTCCTCGACTGGTTTGCCGCCGAAGGCGAGCGTGCCTATGGCGAAACGATACCGAGCCACCTGCCGGGCAGCCGTCTTTCGGTACAGATGCAGCCGCTCGGCGTCACCGTCGCGATCACGCCATGGAATTTTCCCTCCGCGATGATCACCCGCAAGGCAGGCGCCGCACTCGCAGCCGGCTGCACGATGATCGTCAAGCCCGCCCCGGAAACGCCTTTATCTGCTCTTGCTCTGGCAAAGCTTGCCGAGGAGGCCGGGATGCCGCCGGGGTATTCCAGGTTCTCACCGGGGAGGCGGCTCCGCTTGCTCGCCGCCTGCTCGAACACACGGATGTGCGCGCCTTTTCCTTCACCGGCTCGACGGAAGTCGGGCGGATCCTGCTGACGCAATCGGCGGCGACTGTGAAGAAGGCCTCGCTGGAGCTCGGCGGCCACGCACCTTTCATTCTGTTCGACGATGCCGAGCTTTCCAAGGCTGTGAGGGGCTGTATGGGCGCAAAATTCGCGACGTCGGGACAGGATTGCCTCGCCGCCAACAGGATCTACGTTCAGCGTGGGCACTATGATCGGTTCGTCGATGCCTTCACCAAGGCGACAATGGACCTCAACGTCGGTCATGGCCTTGCAGCCAGCACCGATATCGGGCCGATGACGCGCCCTTCGGTTGCCGAAAAATGCCGTCAGCAGATTGCGCAGGCGCTCTCCGCCGGTGCACGTCTCGTCTGCGGCGGACAGGACAGCCCGCTTGGCGGCAATTTCGTTACGCCAACGGTGCTCGCCGATGTTACCGACGACATGCTGATCGCCCGCGAAGAAACCTTCGGCCCGGTCGCTGCGATACTGCCCTTCGACGACGAGCAGGAAGTGATTGCCCGTGCCAATGCCACGGAAATGGGACTGGCTGCCTACGTCTATACCAACGATCTTGGTCGCGCGATGCGTCTCACCGACCGGCTCGAATACGGCATGATCGCCGTCAACACACCCAAATTCACCGGCGCTCCGATACCATTCGGCGGCTGGAAACAATCCGGCCTTGGTCGCGAAGGCTCGCGCCACGGCCTCCTGGAATATCTCGAAGCAAAATATGTCTGCTTCGGCAACCTCGCTGCATGAAAGGATCCGCGCCATGACCATCAACCCTCATCAGATCGCCGAGATGGACCGCAATTCGGTCCTGCATCCTTTCACGCAGCTCAAGGATTTCGCCAGCGGCAGGATGGGCGATCCGACGATCGTCGAAACGGGCAAGGGCATCCGCATTCAGGATGCGCACGGCAAGCAGCTGATCGACGGTTTCGCCGGTCTCTACTGCGTCAATATCGGCTATGGCCGCACCGAGGTCGCCGAGGCCATTTCGCGCCAAGCTTATCGCCTGGCCTACTACCACACCTATGCCGCTCACACGACGGATGAGCTCGCGATCCTTTCCGATCGGCTGGTGAAAATGGCACCCGGCAAGATGAGTAAGATCTTCTACGGCATGTCGGGCTCCGACGCCAACGAAACGCAAGCCAAGCTCGTCTGGTACTACAGCAACCTTCGCGGCAAGCCGAACAAGAAGAAGATCATCTCCCGCGAACGCGGCTATCATGGTTGCAGCGTCGTCTCCGGTTCCATGACCGGCATGAGCTTCTACCATGACCATATGGACCTGCCGCGTGCGGGCATCATCCACACGGGTGCACCGCATTTCTATTGGGGCGCGGAAGCCGGCGAAACGGAACGCGAATTTTCCAAACGACGTGCCGACGAACTCGAAGCCCTGATCCTGCGTGAGGACGCCGACACTATCGGCGCCTTCATCGCCGAACCGGTGCTCGGCACCGGCGGCATCACACCGCCGCCACAGGGCTATTGGGAGGAAGTACAGAAGATCCTGAAGAAATACGACATCCTGCTCATCGCCGACGAAGTCATTACCGGTTTCGGACGTACCGGCTCGATGTTCGGATCACAGCATTACGGCATCGAACCCGACCTGATCACCGTCGCCAAGGGCCTCACCTCGGCCTATTTTCCGCTGTCGGGCGCAATCGTCGGCGAGAAGGTCTACAAGGTGATGGAAGAAGGGGCCGATCGCGTCGGCGCTTTCTCGCATGGCTACACTTATTCCGGTCACCCGATCGGCGCCGCAGCGGCGAACGCCGTTCTCGACATCGTCGAGAGGGAGGATCTGCCGGGGAATGCCCGCACGGTCGGCAGCTATTTCCAGGAGCAGCTGAAGGCCACGTTCGCTCAGCTCCCGATCGTTGGTGAAGTGCGAGGCGTCGGCCTGATGGGCGCAATCGAATTTGTAGCCGATCGCGAAAAGAAGACGCGCTTTGCGCCCGGCCTGACTGTCGGTGCACGAATCTCGAAGGCCGCGCGCAGCCGCGGGCTGATTGCCCGCGCCATGCCGCATGGCGATATCTTGGGTTTTGCCCCGCCGCTCGTCACGACGAAGGACGAAGTCGACGAAATCGTCGCCATTGCCGAATCCGCCGTCCGCTCCGTCATGGACGAATTGATCAAGGCTGGCGAGAAGATCTGATGGAAGCGTGATCGGCGGGCGAGAAAATCTCGCCCGCCGATCACGATTTTCGAGCAAAGTCGAAACGATCGTGATTATTTCTGAAGCAATCACGGCTCGAAATGCATAGCGCTTCATCTTTTCAGACGAAGCGTGCATAATGTCATGAAATGATCGTCCTCAAAACGAGACAATTTCATGCGACGCCAAGCCAATCCGCTGAACACTTCTCCGACAACGGCGACGAAGCCGGTGGCCTGGCGGCCTAGCCTCGCCAAGCAAAAGGGTGAGACGAAGCATGCGGCGCTCACCGAGCGCATTATCGCCGATATCGATGCCGGCGTGCTCAAGCCGATGGATCGCATGCCGACGCATCGCGATCTGGCGCGTGAACTCGGCCTTTCTGTCCAGACCGTCAGCCTCTCCTACAAGGAGGCTGAGCGGCTCGGCTATCTGAGCGGTGAGATCGGTCGCGGCACTTTCGTGAAGGCACGGGTAACGGACCGGGCCGGGCGCATGATGCTTGATCATAGTGCCAACGAGGTGCTCGATCTTTCTATTATCCGTGGCGTCTATCTCGATGCCCATGAGACCGCATCGCGCGAGATCCTTCGCGAGCTCGCCGATGGCGACAATGCAAGTTTCATGCGCCCGTGCCGCCCAGTCGCGGGTCTCGATCGCCATAGAGACACGGCGCGCGCGTGGTTGCGGACACTCGGGGTCACTTCCGGCGTGGAGCGTATTCTCGTTACCAACGGTGCCGCCCATGCCATTTTTCTTGCTCTAAGCTGTATTGTCCGCTCCGGCGATGTCGTCTTGTGCGAAAATCTCACCGATCACGGCATCATCGGGCTTTCCAACATCCTTGGCTTCAGTCTGAAGGGCTTGCCGACGGACAATGAGGGCATCGTACCCGATGCGCTGGAAGCCGCCTGTGCGTCAGGCGGTGTTCGTGCGCTGGTGCTTATCCCGACGCTCAACAATCCGACCGGTCATGTCACGGGCGCAGCCCGCAGGAGCGAGATAGCCGCCATTGCGGCGCGCTATAGTGTCTTCGTCATCGAAGATGAGGTCTATCGCCCATTGATCGAGGAGAACCTGCCGTCGATCACCGAGATGCTGCCCGATCTCGGTTTCTTCGTCACGAGCTTCACCAAGGCGGTGCTGACCGGCTTGCGCGTTGGCTATCTCGTTGTTCCGCCCGCCTATTCCATTCGCGCCGCCTCGATCCTGCGTGTGTCGAGCTGGAGCGGCACCTATCTGACCGGCGAAATCGCCACACGCTGGGTCGAGAACGGCACGGCTCAGCGGTTGGTCGAAATCCAGCGTGAGGAAGCACGAGCGCGCCAAGCCATCGCCCGTGAAATCCTCGGGGACCATATAGCCTCCAGTCATCCGCTCTCGCTCTGCGCCTGGCTCAAGGTTCCGCCGCACTGGACCGAGGACGGGCTGGTCCGTTCGCTGACGAACCAGAATGTCGCGGTCACGCCGTCCGAACCCTTCATTGCAGGCCCCGGCCATGGCGGTGGCATCCGCATCTGCTTGGGCGGACGCATGAACCATGCAAGCCTGGCTAAGGCACTGACGATCGTACGGCAGGCCTTTGAGCAATTGCCGCCGGTCTATGACATCGGCGCCATCGGTTAGAGCTCACCCAAGACAATCATTGAATCATTACAATATAATAATTGACATGATTTTACTTCGCTCTCAACATGACAATCATGAAGAGCGAAATCCTGTCCAGATCGACCGAAGAAAAGGTGCTGCCAGTCACGCTGGCGGACATCGAGCGGGCTGCCGCCCGCATCGCCGGTCGAGTGAGGCGCACGCCGCTCGTTTACTCCGGCACTCTTTCTGAACGCACCGGTCAGCCCGTCCACCTCAAGCTCGAGACACGCCAGCCGATCGGCGCATTCAAGCTGCGTGGTGCGATGAACGCGATCCTCTCGCTGGATGACGCGGCGCGCACGTGTGGTCTCATCACCGCTTCGACAGGTAATCATGGTCGCGCCGTGGCCTATGCTGCACGCGAGCTGGGCGTTCCGGCCACCATCTGCATGTCATCACTCGTTCCCCCCAATAAGGTCGAAGCGATCCGCGCGCTCGGCGCCGAAATCCGCGTTGTCGGCAGATCGCAGGACGACGCCCAAGTGGAAGCAGAACGTCTGACCGAGAGCCGTGGCCTCACGCCGATCCCGCCTTTCGACGATGCGAACGTTGTTGCCGGTCAAGGCACGATCGGCCTCGAAATTATGGAGGCCTTGCCCGACCTCGCAACCGTGCTCGTGCCTCTTTCCGGCGGTGGCCTGGCTGGCGGCATTGCCGTTGCCGTCAAGGCCTTGAAGCCTGGGGTGCGCGTCGTCGGTATTTCGATGGAGCGTGGGGCGGCCATGCATGCGGCGATTGCCGCCGGCAAGCCCGTCGCGATCCGCGAGGAGGAAACACTGGCGGATTCGCTGGGCGGTGGCGTAGGTCTTTCAAACCATGTGACCTTTACGCTTTGCCGCGATCTTCTCGACGACATCCTCCTTCTCACCGAAGACGAGATCGCTGAAGGCATCCGTCATGCCGCGCGACAGGAGGACATGACCGTTGAGGGTGCGGGTGCGGTCGGCATTGCCGCTATCCTCGCTGACAAGATTGCACTTTCCGGCCCCACCGCCGTCATCATCTCAGGCGGCAACATTGATCCGACCCTGCACCAGAGAATCGTCGCGGAGGCTGCCACATGAGCCGCATCAGCATTCTGATGGAAAAAGACCTTCGCGCTATCGTCAGGCTCGACCTTTCCGCAGTCGATTGCGTCGAACAAGCCTTTGCCGCGCTCGCGACCAAAACCGTTGCCATGCCGCCGATCCTGCGCCTCGACATTCCCGAATTTCGTGGCGAGGTGGACGTCAAGACGGCCTACGTACCGGGTTTCGACGGTTTCGCCATCAAGGTCAGCCCCGGATTCTTCGACAATCCCAAGATCGGCCTGCCAAGCCTCAACGGACTGATGATCCTGCTGAGCGCGAAGACCGGGCTGGTCGAAGCCCTTCTTCTCGACAACGGCTATCTGACGGATGTTCGCACGGCAGCGGCCGGCGCGGTCGCTGCACGCCATCTGTCGCGCAAAGACGCCAGCGTCGCCACGATCTTCGGTGCAGGCATGCAAGCGCGGCTGCAGCTTGAGGCTCTCATGCTCGTGCGGCCGATCAAATCGGCCCGGATCTGGGCACGCGATCACGCAAAGGCCAAGATGCTTGCTTCAGGCTTCGCTCGCGACCACGCAATCGAGGTCGCCGCTATCGCCGATCCGCGTGAGGCGGTCCGCGGCGCGGATATCGTCGTCACAACGACGCCGGCAGAAAAGCCGATCCTGATGGCAGAATGGCTCGAACCCGGTCAGCATCTGACCGCAATGGGATCGGATGCAGAGCACAAGAATGAGGTCGATCCGGCCGTCTTTGCTCGCGCCGCTTACGTTGCAGATCGGCTCTCGCAAACCCGCATTCTCGGCGAGCTGCACCATGCCATCAAGGCCGGCGCAGTGACGCCGGACCAGCAGTTTGCCGAACTCGGAGCCATCATCGCCGGCACGGCAATTGGCCGGTCGAACAGAGACGACATAACCTTCGCCGACCTCACAGGGACCGGCGTGCAGGACACAGCTATCGCCAATCTTGCGCTTGCCCGCGCGATAGACGCCGGACGCGGCCAGACGATCGAAAACGACATCAAAATGGGAGATGCAGCGTGAGTGTGACGCTGAATTTTACGCGCGAGGAATATGCCGCGCGCTTGTCGAAGACCCGTCAGGCGATGGAAAAGTCGGGGATCGATCTCTTGATCGTCACCGATCCGTCCAACATGCACTGGCTCACCGGCTATGATGGCTGGTCCTTCTATGTGCATCAATGCGTTCTGGTGCCGCCGGGTGGCGAGCCGATTTGGTACGGTCGCAAGCAGGATGCCAATGGCGCCAAGCGCACCGCCTATCTGAACCATGACAATATCATCGGCTACCCGGATCACTACGTCCAGTCGACCGAGCGCCACCCGATGGATCTCCTGGCGCAGATCATCGATGAGCGGAAATGGTCGAGCCTCACTGTTGGCGTCGAGATGGACAACTATTACTTCTCGGCCGCCGCCTTCGTGTCTCTGCAAAAGCATCTACCAAATGCCCGCTTCAAGGATGCGGCGGGCCTCGTCAACTGGCAGCGCGCGGTCAAGAGCTCGACTGAGCTCGACTACATGCGCAAAGCGGGCGAAATCGTCGAGCTGATGCACAAGCGCATTGTCGAGGTCGTCGAGCCCGGCATGCGCAAATGCGATCTCGTCGCCGAGATCTACGATGCCGGCATTCGGGGTACGTCGGAATTCGGCGGCGATTATCCGGCGATCGTGCCGCTCTTGCCATCGGGCGCAGACGCGTCTGCGCCGCACCTGACCTGGGACGACAAGCCGATGCGTTCGGGCGAAGGGACGTTCTTTGAGATCGCCGGCGCCTACAAGCGATACCACTGCCCACTGTCGCGCACCGTGTTTCTCGGCAAGCCGACCCAAACCTTTCTCGATGCGGAAAAGGCAACACTCGAAGGCATGGAAGCAGGCCTATCCGCAGCAAGGCCGGGCAATACGTGCGAGGATATCGCCAACGCCTTCTTCGCCGTCTTGAAAAAATACGGGATCATCAAGGACAACCGCACCGGCTATCCGATCGGTCTGTCCTATCCGCCGGACTGGGGCGAACGCACCATGAGCCTGCGCCCTGGCGACCGCACGGAGCTGAAGCCCGGCATGACATTCCATTTCATGACCGGCCTCTGGCTCGAAGACATGGGGCTGGAGATCACCGAGAGCATCGCGATTACCGAAACGGGTGTCGAATGCTTGTCGAATGTGCCGCGCCAGCTGTTCGTGAAAGGCTGAGGCCATGCTGACGAGTGCGCCCCGCCCCTCGCCGATCGCCCCTTCCGTCGATTTCGGCGCGAAGGGTGTGCAGCACGGGCATCTGCGATTGCCCTATAGCCGCGACGATAGCGCCTGGGGTTCGGTCATGATCCCGATCTGCGTCATTTCCAACGGCGAAGGCCCGACAGCCCTCCTCACCGGTGCCAATCATGGCGACGAGTATGAAGGTCCGGCGGCTCTCTTCGAACTGGCACAGACGCTGGCTCCGGCGCAGGTGAGCGGGCGCATCATCATCGTCCCGGCGCTCAACTATCCCGCGTTTCGCGCCGGAACCCGCACGTCGCCGATCGATCGCGGAAATTTGAACCGCAGCTTTCCAGGTCGCCCGGATGGAACGGTGACGGAAAAGATCGCCGACTATGTCACCCGCCATCTGATACCGCTTGCCGACATCGTGCTCGACTTCCATTCGGGCGGCAAGACACTCGATTTTCTTCCCTATGCCGCAGCGCACGAACTGCCTGACAAGGGTCAGGAGGCGCGCTGTTTTGGTGCCGTTGCGGCCTTCGCCGCGCCCTACTCAATGAAGATGCTCGAGATCGATGCGGTCGGCATGCTCGATACGACGGTCGAGGAGATGGGCAAGGTGTTCGTCACCACGGAGCTCGGTGGTGCCGGCACCGCCAGCGCAAAGTCGATCGAGATCGCGCGAAGGGGCAGTCTCAACCTCCTGCGCCACGCCGGAATCCTCGCGGGGGCGCCGGAGATCCGGCCGACCCGCTGGCTCGATATGCCGTCCAGCGACTGCTTCACATTCGCTGAGGATGACGGCCTGGTCGCGTTTGCGCACGACCTCGGCGATCCGATCAACACCGGCGATATCATCGCCAGCATCTACCCGGTCGGAAAGACCGGTGTTGCGCCGATCCACTGCCGCGCTGCCATGGATGGCGTTCTGGCGGCTCGCCACGTGCCCGGCCTCATCAAGGCCGGCGACTGCCTGTCCGTCATCGCGACGATCACGGAGAAGACCACATAAACGCAGCCATGTGAGATCCGAAAACGGACCACAAGAACTTAACCAGAGGAGAATTCGAATGCACATCTCAAAGACCATTTGCCTGTCTACACTTGCGCTCGGCATCGGCATCACGTCGGCCAGCGCGCTGACCGTCGAAGAAGCCAAGAAGCAGGGATTTATCCGCGCCGCGACAGCAAACGAGGTACCCTACTCGTATATGCAGCCGGACGGAACCTCTGCCGGTATCGGCCCCGACGTCGCCAATGCGGTCCTGAAATCCATGGGTATCGAGGAGGTCAATTGGACCGTGACGCCCTTCGGCACGCTCATTCCCGGTCTCAAGGCCCGTCGCTTCGATTTTGCCGCCGCCGAGCAGAACATATCGCCCGAGCGCTGCAAGCAGGTCGCCTTCACCAAGCCCAATTCGTCTTACGGTGAGGGACTGCTGGTCAAGAAGGGCAATCCGAAGGGCCTGACGACCTATGGCGACATCGCAAAAGACCCATCCTTGAAGGTCGCCGTCGTTTCCGGCGCAAACAATGTCGACTTCCTGCGTGCTGTCGGCGTCAAGGACGAACAGATCGTCTTCATTCCGGCGAATGCCGATGCGATCCCGACCGTACAGAGCCGGGTCGATGCCTATGCGGCGACCGAATTGACCGTTTCCGAACTCGCCAAGGGACAGGCCAATGTCGAGCAGGTCGCCCCGTTCAAGGATCCGATCGTCAAGGGTGCCCCGGTCCGCAACTACGGCGGCTTTGCCTTCCGTCCGGAAGACAAGGAATTGCGCGACGCGTTCAACACTGCGCTCGTCGCGTTCCGAAAGACGGAGGACTACAAGAAGATCCTCATGAAGTATGGTCTGTCGGAACAGAGCATTGCGGCGGCTGCCGAAAAGAACGTCGCCGATCTCTGCGCCGGGAAGTAACAAAAAGCGCCCGGTCCCGGACTGGGCGCCACCTGCTTTCATTCGGAGAGATTGCCAGATGAGCTGGACAGCCTATCTGCCGATGCTTTGGCAAGGCGCTACCGTGACGATGACGATCACTTTGGCAGCGATCGTCTGCGGCGCGGCGCTCGCCTTCTTTTTCGGCATCCTGCGCGTCGAGGGAGGACCGATCCTGTCGGCCGTCGCGCTCTGCTATACGGAAGTGTTTCGCGGAACCTCGCTGTTCGTCCAGCTGTTCTGGTTCTATTACGCGCTGCCGCTGGTCGGTCTGAGTTTCGATCCGATCACCACCGGCATACTGGTATTGGCCGCCCATGTCGGCGGCTATGGCGCAGAAATCGTTCGAGGGGCGCTCGTATCGGTCTCCGTGCAGCAGCTGGAAGCCGCCAGGGCATTGAATTTCAGCCGTGCCCAGACCCTCTTTCGCATTTCGCTGCCACAAGCCATCGTCGAAATGATGCCGGCCTTCGGAAACCTCGCCATCGAAACCCTGAAACTGTCCTCGCTGGTCTCGTTGATCTCGATCGCCGATCTCACCTTCGCGGCCCAATCCATCCGCAACATCACGCTGGACAGCGCAAGCATCTATTCGATCACGCTCGTGTGCTATTTCGCCATGTCGCTCGTGCTGATGGCAGCCGTACGCATGATCGAGCATTTCGTGCGGCGCGGCGACGTCTTCCCGCGCTCGGCTCATTCGTGAGGACCTTACGGCTATGATGTATGGTTACGAATGGGACACGACAAGCTGGGTCACCTACACGACATCGATCCTGCCAATCATTCTGATTGGCTTGACCGTCACGTTGAAGGCGGCAGCCGCTGGGTTCGCGATTGCGCTGGTGCTCGGCCTGGTGTTCGCTCTCCTACGCCGCAGCCACGTCAGGGTAATCTCCTGGACGACAGCCTTCGTCGTCGAGTTCCTGCGCGATACGCCGCTTCTGGTGCAGCTGTTCTTCCTCTATTATGTACTGCCCGATTTCGGAATCGTGCTGCCGGCCTTTCTCACCGGTGCCCTGGCACTCGCTCTGCAATATGCGGCCTACACGTCGGAGGTCTATCGCGGTGGCATCGAAGCCGTGCATCACGGCCAGTGGGAAGCGGCAACCGCGCTCAATATGACGCGCATGCAGACCTATCGCGACATCGTCCTGCCCCAGGCCATTCCGCGAATCGTGCCTGCCATGGGCAATTATCTCGTGGCCATGATCAAGGAAACCCCGGTTCTATCGGTGGTCACGGTTCTTGAGATGATGGGGCTTGCCAATATGATCGGCGAGCGCACCTTCGAATATCTCGTGCCGCTGACGCTTGTCGGCCTGATCTTCCTTCTGCTGACGCTGATCTGCTCGGCAGGCCTCCACCGCTTGCAGAAAGCTCTTCCAAAGGCAGGAATACCCTTGCGATGACCGACAATATCCATCCGCCCATCATCGAGTTTTCCGATGTCACTAAGCGCTTCGGCATTCTGACAGTGCTTGACCACTTCAATTTCAGCGTCGCAAAGGGTGAGAAAGTCACGCTTATCGGACCGTCAGGTTCGGGCAAATCGACGGTCCTGCGCATTCTCATGACACTCGAACCGTTCCAGGACGGCAAGCTGACGCTTGCTGGTACGTCCTACCACGAGCAGGGTGGCAAGGGCCGGTTCCATGCCTCGGAAAAACATCTGCGCCAGATCCGCAATCATGTCGGCATGGTCTTCCAGAGCTTCAATCTCTTTCCTCACATGACGGTTCTTCGCAACGTCGTCGAGGCGCCGGTGCGGGTGCTCGGAATGGCGCGCGCGGAAGCCGAGGCGCGTGCGCTGGAGCTGCTGCGGATGGTGGGACTGGCGGATAAGAAGGATCACTATCCGGTCCAGCTTTCCGGCGGGCAGCAGCAGCGTGTGGCAATCGCCCGTGCGCTTGCGATGCGCCCACGCGTTCTGCTTTTCGATGAACCGACATCGGCGCTCGATCCGCAGCTGGTGGGCGAAGTGCTTTCCGTCATCCGCGCACTGGCGCATGAACATGAACTGACCATGCTGCTTGTCACCCATGAGATGCGCTTTGCCCGAGAGGTGTCGGATCGCGTCTGCTTTTTCGACAAGGGCCGCATCTGCGAACAGGGTGCGCCGGAACAGATATTCGGTTCGCCGCAAGCAGATAGGACGCGCGAATTTCTGTCGTCGGTTTTAGGATAACGAGAAAATCAAGCGGCGAAAGACTTGGGTGGAAAGTCTAGAAATAGAGCGGTTGGATAAGAGCGCTTGATGAGATCTGAACCGGCGACCACGCTACTCGCGATCGAACTAGGGTGCCGACGCAGTCCGGTCCTCGACCTTAAGCCGCGATCGAGCTCATACCGATTATTCGCGACTAATCTAAAGACCTTTCTGCTTAGTTTCCCCTCTTGCCGCGGTTGAATTGGACGCCGAGCCAATGCGAGAGGTCTCCGAGCGCCTCCAAATATCTGAACCGTCTGACTGACTAGAAACGGAAGGCTGGGTCTTCGTCACGAACACAGCCCTCCGCGACAGACATGGGCTCTTTAATTTTGGAACAACGCTAGCGTTGATCCAATTCAACATCTTCAGCTAATTGTGACCACGCCTTCGTATTCATGCCCTGATGCCACCCCTCGGTCGAACGACTCTGAGGGTCAACTCTCAGCAAAAATCGCCAGGTAAAATGAAAACCCTTCGTTGACAGAATTGTCATGATCGCGTTAAGGGTGCGATATAACATGAGTACAAGCATCAAGTTTTAGGCGCAGTTTTAGTGAAATAAGACAACGAAAGGTAGCCAATATCATGACGCTTCATTTGCTATCCCCGCATAAGTTGATTCCAACCGAGGAGACCGATGCAGGCAGGGTCGATGAAGTTCATGATTTAATTTTCACCGCCGGCTGCTGGACTGTCCCGATCACGGTGGAGAAGGACGCGCTTTTCGTGATGGACGGGCATCACCGTTTGGAAGTGGCGCTCCGGCTTGGGCTGCGTGCTGTTCCAGCCGTTCTCCTCGACTACAGGAGCGTACGCGTCGAGGCCTGGAGGGCCGGTGAGACGATCACGCCAGCCGACATTTATAACATCGCCCGCAGCCGACAAAAATTTCCGATCAAAACCACCCGGCACATTTTCTTGGACGATCTTCCGGCGTGCAATGTGAGCCTCGACGATCTTCGGCAGTGGTACGAGCCTCTCGATCATTCGGAGAGGCTCGCCGGATGACTTCGCATATCATCCCGATCACGGGAGCGGAATTATCTCCGATTCTCTCTCCTCTTGCCGCTGACATTCTGACCTCGGGCTCGCCACTCCTGCACAAATGGATCGAAGAGCACGGGTCTCCGCTTCACCTCGTGCTTCCGTCGGAGCTCAAGGCAAATGTCGACGCCCTGCGCCACGTTCTCGACGATCGGGGAGTTGAACACGCGATCTATTATGGTTCGAAAGTCAATAAATCCTCCGGCCTGATGCAAGCCGCGCTCGCGGCAGGCTCAGGCATCGACGTGTCGAGCGTTTACGAGCTTCGTGACGCTGTCAAACTTGGAGCTCAAGGTCACGACATTGTGGCGACCGGTCCGGCAAAAACTGCACAATTTCACGACGAACTCGTCCGCATCCGGGCTCTTGTCTCCGTGGACAGTCCGGAGGAGCTGACAGACATATCGAGACGGTTGCCGCCAGAGGCCAAGCAACCTGTCCTTTTTCGACTGCAACCGAAAGGTCATGAGAAAAGCCGCTTTGGCATGGCTGCCGACACGGTGCGAGCATGCCTTTCACGCATCGCTGCCGATAATCGCTTCCGGCTCGACGGCATACATTTCCATTTGAGCGGATATCGCTGGCAGGATCGGGCGGTAGCGTTTGAGGAGGCTGCCAAGCTGATCGAGGAGGCCCGGACGATCGGATTTTCTCCGGCAATGATCGATATCGGCGGCGGATTGCCGGTCCAATATGTGTCCGAGGCGGCATGGGAAGACCATCTGCAGCGCCTAGGCGCCGATGATTACCGCACAGGCAAAGTTCCGGTGTCCTTTTATCCCTACGGCGGTCCGCAATCGGCGGCAGCGTGGCTTCGTTGTTTTTTGGGCGCTTTGTTGTCGTCGGGCCAAACGATCGAAGACTATCTCAGGCAGCACGAGCTAACGCTCGCAATGGAGCCGGGGCGCTCTCTTGTAGACCTGGCGGCGATTTCAGCCTTCCGTATAACCCGGGTGAAGGATCTCGGAGGCGCAAATGGCGTGATCTTCGTCGAAGGCAGCAGTTTCAGCGCCTGCGAGACCTGGTTTGCGTCCGAATTCATGGTGGATCCCATCCTGCTGGGCCGGAGCGACCGGGCTCCTGCAGGTGGGTCCTTCCGGGCTTACATCGCCGGTCATAGCTGCCTTGATGAAGACGTCCTGAGCAATCGCTGGCTTGCCTTCCCCCACGTTCCCGAGGCTGGAGACGTTCTCGTCTGGGCCAATACGGGCGGCTATCAGATGGATCTCCTGGAAAATGAGTTTCATCGGCACCCGATGCCTAAGCGGGTGTGCGTAACAAAGAGCGCAGCCGGCGAAATATCGATCTATCCCGATAACTAGGAGAGAACATCATGCTTCCTACGAATGTCACCCAATTGATTGGGCGCACCCCGGTCATGTCGATCGAGATCCCGAGCCGAAATTCCAAACTGGTGCTGAAGATAGAAAAGAACAATCCCGGCGGTTCCATGAAGGACCGCATGGCGCGCAGCATGGTCGTGGCGGCCTTGCAGGATGGCCGGCTTGCTGCGGGAGGCACGATTGTCGAATCGTCCTCGGGAAACACCGGCATCGGCCTGGCGCTGGCGGCGGTTGAGTTTGGGTTGAACTTCATTGCCGTCGTGGATCATCATGCCGCTCCGGACAAGATCCGCATGATGCGGGCGATCGGCGCCGAAATCCGTTATGTGGAGGGAGATTTCAAGGAAGACGAAGTGGCCGTCGTCGCCAGACAAAGACTGGCAGCACAGCTCGGAGCGCAACTGCCAGGCGCCCTGTTCATGAACCAGTCCGACAACCCTGCCAATCCCGAAGGTTACGCCGGTTATGTTGATGAACTGATGGAGCAGCTTCCCGACGGCATCGATGCTTTCGTGGGATGCGTCGGCACGGGCGGATCGATGACCGGCATTTCGCGGCGGCTCAAGCAGCTCTTACCGGCGATCCGTACGATTGCCGTGGAGCCTGCGGGCTCCATCGTGTTCGGACAACCTGGACATCCCTATTACCAGTCCGGAACCGGCACGCCGGCCGGCGACGAAGTCGGCAAGGTCCTTGACTATGGCTGCATTGATGAGGGCGTGCAGGTTACCGATCAGCAGGCATTCGAGACGGCGCGTTACATTGCGCGTCGCAAGGCACTGCTCGTTGGCGGCTCGACCGGCGGGGCGATCTACAAGGCTCTCGAATTCATAGCTTCAGGGAAGTTGCACGGTACTGTCGTGACGACCGTAGCCGACGGAGGAGAAAAATATCTCGGCTCGGTCTTCGACGACGACTGGATGGCAAAGCGCGGCCTGTTCGACCCGTCCGTCGCCGCCCAGCTTGATGCGTGGCTTTTCGGACAGGCACGCGCTGCATGAAGGTCACGATATGCGGGGCCGGGCGAACCGGCCATCTGAATGCCGTCCTGTTCAAGCAACAGGACGGCGTGGAAGTGTCCGTTCTGACATCGTCAGCCGAGCTCGCCGGGAAGTGGGCGAGCGGACAGCAGGTCTGGCGGGTGAATTTGTCCGATGGCAGCCTTCTGGAGGGACGGATCGATCATGTCGGTACCGACCCTCGCATGGCGCTTGCGGGTGCGGACCTGGTCGTTGTGACGCAACCTGCCCAGGCGCGTCCGGCGCTCGTCCAGCAGATCGCCCCTCATCTGCCGGACAACAAGCGTGTCTTCGTCGGAGCCATTCCAGGATTTTGCGGGTTCGACTGGCTCGCCGAGACTGCATTCGGCGGTCGCGATAATGTTGTCATCTGGGGAATGAAGGACGTCCCCCATACCGCCTACAATCTGGTTGCGGGCAACGAAGTGCGGATGGGTGGTGCAAAGGCTCAGCTCTATGCGGCGCTTCATCGCCGCGAAGCGGCAGCCGCAAAGGAAGAGTTGTCGGATTTGCTCGGCTGGCTGTACGAAGCGCCGATCAGTATCCTCGACGATTATCTCGAGATTACGCTGACGCCAGGCAATGCATTGATGCATCCGGCTGTCCTATACGGGCTGGTTGGTCCCGGTTCCCCATGGGAGAGACGCCCCTTCGATGAGCCGATCTGCTGGTGGAGCGATTGCCCACGCACCGGCGCGGACATGCTGGAAGCGTGCGATGCCGAAAATCAGGCGCTCAAGCACGCAGCCGAAAGGCGGCTCAAGGTCGATCTGGCAAGCGTAAAGCCGCTTCGGCAGGAGTTGATCGAGGCCTATGGCGACCAGATCGGCGATGACAGCACCATGTATTCCCTGCTGAGAACCAACAGCGCCTACGCCGGAATCCGTGCGCCGCTCGTTGCCAACCCGGATGGACCGGGTCTGGTGATCGATCGGGAAAGCCGCGCCTTTCATGAAGACATCGCCTTCGGTCAGGCCCTCCTCCTGGAAATGGCCAAGCGCCTGGATGTGCCGGTGCCCGCTATCGAAACGACCTATCATTGGGCGCGAGCCTATCACGGCAATCTACCGCAGCCACCTCTGAATTTTGTGCCCGTGACATGGGCCGAGGCAATCGGATGAATGAAAATATCGTGACATCTTGCGCGGGCGGAAGCGATACGCTCGACCCGCAATTCCACCAGCAGGCAAGACGCAATGCTCTTGCACGCCTCGTGCGATGCCTGCTTGCCGAACGCATTCTCAATCCCGATGCCCTGCTGTGGTCCGAAGACGGGAGACAAGCATGGCTTCCGCTATGGTCCGCCAGAAAGGTACTCCATTTTAAAGACCTGCGGCGCCTGCCGGCCAATACGATGCTGAACCGCGGCGTGATCGAAGTCATCGACGACAACGGCAGGCGTCGACGACTGGATGGGCCCGCGGATCTGGTTGTTGAAAGTTCGGCAGACTGGTCGGTCGAACCGGCCTCGGACGGGATCGCTCGCCTGCTCGCCGATATCGACAACAGCATGCAGAACGACGCGCTGATCCGTCGTCACCGAGAAAACTGGATTGAATCCCTGAACCGGGAAATAGCTGATGACAGCGACACCGGCCTCATTTCCCATCTTCAGCGCACACGCCCTGTCCATCAGGCGGCCATGGTGCTGGACCAGTGGGGATCCTTGGAAGGACATCCATTTTACCCGACCTGGAAATCGAAGCCCGGCCTCTCGGCGCGGGAGGTCGAGGCCCTGTCGCCGGAGTTCGGCGCACGCGTCAATCTGCGCATAGCTGCCCTGCGACAGGACTGGGCCTATGTCGAGATGATGCCCCACGTCGACAGCTATAACGACTGGTTCCGCGACAATTATCCGCAACTTTGGCACGCGTGGGAAAGCGCTCTGGCAGAAAAAGGGCAAACGCCGGCGGACTGGCTGCCCTTGCCGATCCATGCCTGGCACCTGGAACATTTTGTCCGCCGTGAATTTGCAGACGAGATCGCTTCCGGTGTGCTTCTGGTCGATGGACCGGAGATTGCCACAATCCCATCCATGTCCTTTCGCACGATGTTGCCGGACCTGGAAGAGGCAAGACCGTTTATCAAGCTGCCCGTCGCAGTCTGGATGACGAGCGAAATGCGGACTTTGCAGGCAAAGTCCATTCACATGGGGCCGAGGCTCAGCACCCTAATCTCCGACATTCTCGCTGCGGATGAAGCCATTGGCAGCAACCTGGAGTTTTTCCGCGAAGAGCTGGGTGCGATCCTCCACCATCCTGAAACAGGCGACGAACATCCGGGCCGTTTTCTCTCGGTCGTCTATCGCGAAGTCGACGCCATTTCGCGCAAAGACGGCCTGATACCCGTCACGGCGGCCGCCTTGTTGGCTGCAAGTCCCGTCGATGGTCGGCCGCTGATCTGCGAACTGATCGCACGCATGGGCAACGATCGGCCAGCGGCCGCTGAGTTCTTTCGCAGCTATGTCGCGGTCGTTCTGGGGCCAACGATCGCCATGTATCTTTTGTATGGCATCGCTTTCGAGGCTCACCAGCAGAACAGCACGGTCCTCTTCGATCCGTCAGGGCGCCCGCAGCGGCTGATCATTCGAGACTTCGGTGATGGCCGGAGCTTCGCCCCCCTGTTCGAGGCCCGAGGATATCAGCTGAAGCCCTTCAGCCGCGCCGGTATCTTGCCGACCACCTTCAATGACGACATCGCCCTTGTTCGGTCGTTCGTCATCGATGCCTGCTTCGTTTGCCATCTCCATGAAGTGGCGCTTTGCCTGAACGAACATTTCGGGCTCAGCGAAGCATGGGCGATCCTGCGGCAAGAGACCGAAGATGCTTTTGATCGGATACGGTCCCGCATGCTGTCGGACGCGTTCTGGCTCGAAGAGCGGGAGGCGTTTCTTAATCGCCCCTGGCCGACACGGTCTGTCTTGCGCATGCATCTCGAGCGGTATCGCGACTACCGCCTGGAGCACGAACTGCCAAACCCGCTGACAGAGACGCCATGATTGGGACTATCGCGGTGATCCGGGGCTTCGGGCCGGTCTTTGCTATTCTTTTCGGCCTGCAATTCATCTCCATGGGTGCCATGGAGATGAGCGGTCCATTCTGGCCGCTGCGCATCGAGGAATTGTCGTCGTCAGGCGGAATCTTCGCATTGGCTGGAATCGGCGTCTATGTGTGCCCAATGATCGGCGTCTCTCTTACCAGCGCCCTGTGGGGAAGGATGGGTGACCGGTACGGCAACCGCCTGATGATGGTCAGAGCGCTTGCCGGGCTTGCCGTCACCCAGATCCTCGTTTCCTTTGCTCAGGACGTCTGGCTGATCCTGCTTCTGCGATTTCTGCAGGGATGTTGCGCAGGCTATATCGCGCCGGCCCAAGCCTATGGCATCCAGATTACGGGCGGCCGCAATCGCGGCGTGCTTCTGACTTGGCTGCAGGTGGCCACCAATGTCGGTTCGCTCGGTGGCGCGTTCCTCGGCGGCCTCATCCTCGACGCATCCTCCTTCACGACGATCAACCTGACAGCGGGTCTCATCTGCGGCGTCTGCGCCGTCGCTGCCTGGATGATCTTACCTCGGCCTACGGCAGAAACGAGCGGAGCCGGTCGAGGCCAGGCTCGTCAAAATCAAGCATTCACGGGGCAGGCTACGGCACCTGTCTGGGGCCTGTTCGCACTGATGGGTATGATGCTTGCCAGTCGAATGGCCTTGCAGGTGCCTTTCGCGCTGTACATGACTGAGGTCTTTCGAGCCCCTCACTGGGTCACCGGCTTCAGCTACGGCCTTCTGGCGCTCGGCTTTGTCGTGGCAGCGCCGCTCTGGGCGCAATTTTTCAATGACCGTTCGGCAAGCTTCACCCTCGGCTGGATGATCCTGATTGCTGGTGGATGCGCTTTGCTCACCATTCTTGCCGGCCTGACCCGTTCTGTCGAATATTTCGCCGTGATCTATCTGCTCTGGGGCAGCCTGTTGGGTGGTACGACACCCATTCTCGTGGCGCTGATTTCCGCAGCGACAGCCGATGGTCGTCAGGGCTCGGTGCTAGGCACTGCCCAGTCCTGGCAGCAGATCGCATCAGTGGCGGGGATAGCCATCGGAGCTGGCACTACCCAGATATTCGGACTTACAAGCGTTTTCCCTCTCGTGTCGCTGCTCTACGCAGCATCCCTGTCCGTTGCCGTCGGCCTGTGGTTTTCCGCCCGCCTGTGCTCACCTGTTGGAGATTCCCTGTGACCTGCCTTCGCATCCACGCGTTTGTGATACTCCTGTTGCTGACGCCGCTCGCCGCGCTCTCTGCTCGCGCAGAAGATGACGCGGTTCCGCAAACGACGATCACCGTCAAGGATATCGCCGGGCGCGACGTGCAAATTAAGGTGCCCGTCCGCCGGATGCTGCTCGGAGAAGGCAGACAGCTCTATCTGGTCGCATCGCTCGACAGAGAGGATCCGCTGCAACGCATCGTCGCATGGCGTAACGATCTGATCGAAGCCGATCCCGCGACCTACAAGCAATATCTCGACAAATTCCCCGAGCTCGCGAAATTGCCGACCTTCAAGGGAAATGAAGGAAGTCTGATCGATATCGAATCCGCGATCGTGAAGAAACCCGACGTAGTTCTCCTGAACCTGGAAGCCAAACAGGCCAATGAAGACGCTCAGTATATTGAGAAACTCGCCTCTCTCGACATACCAGTCCTCTATATCGATTTCAGGCACTATCCGCTTCAGAATACCGACCCCACCATCCGGCTGCTCGGCAAGATCATGGGACGCGAGGAGCGAGCCGAAGACGTGATCGCATTCCGCAAACAAGCCATGGCTCGGGTCGAGGATGTGCTTGCCAAGACGAAGCCGGAGCGTCCGAAGGTTTTCATCGAGCGCATCGGTGGATATACGGAGGACTGCTGCCTTTCATTCGGCGCCGAGAATTTCGGCAAGTATGTCGATCTGGCAGGTGGGCACAATATCGGCAGCGATTTTCTGCCTTCGACATTCGGGCAGCTCAGTCCCGAGCAGGTGGTCGTTTCCAATCCCGATCATGTCATTGTCACCAGCGCCGATTGGCAGGCCTACGTGCCTGGCGGCCGCTGGATTCCGGTCGGCCCAAATGCAGATCTGGATGCCTCGAGGAAGAAGCTCGAATGGTACACGATGCGGGATGCTTATGCAGGGACAACGGCGCAGACGAAGCGCAATTTCCACGCCATCTGGCACCAGTTTTACAACAGCCCCTATGAATTTATCGCGGTCCAATGGATTGCAAAGTGGCTTCACCCCGATCTCTTCACCGATCTCGACCCGGACAAGACGTTCGCTGAATATCACAAGCGCTTCCTGCCGATCGCCTATCAACCCGGCTACGCCGTCAGCCTCGATGCCCAAGCACAATGACCGAAACCCAGACAGCCATGGGCCACGGTAACGCGGTCGGCCGCTATCGCCTGGCAAACCTCAGGAAACATCTTGTGCTTTGTCTGCTGCTTATAGCCGTAGTCCTTGTGTTTCTCGCCGATATTGTCACCGGTCCAGCCTGGTACGGACTGGACGATGTGCTGAAGACCGTGCTGATGCCTGCGGATGCGCAGCCCCAGATGCGTGTTGTGATTTGGTCCATCCGGATGCCCTCAGCCCTCATGGCTATTGTCGTCGGAATGGCGTTGGCAACGGCCGGCGTTCAGATGCAGACGGTACTTAACAACCCGCTCGCGAGCCCGTTCACTCTCGGAATTTCGTCTGCAGCAAGCTTCGGCGCGGCGCTCGCTCTCGCTTTCGGCCTGTCCTTCATTCCGGTCGCCGGCGAATATATCGTTGCGGTCAATGCCTTTATCATGGCGCTCGGATCCGCCCTCATCATCCATTCCGTGGGATTGCGCCGGGGAAGCTCGGTCCAAACGATCGTGTTGCTTGGCATCGCGCTGGTGTTCAGCTTCAATACGGCATTGGCGATGGTTCAGTATTTTGCAAACGATCAGGCTGTTGCCGCCATCGTGTTCTGGACGATGGGCAGCTTGACCAAGGCAACCTGGCCGAAGCTTGCCGTGACAGTCGTCGTCCTGGTTCTCACCATTCCCATCTTCGTCTATCGACGCTGGCAGTTGACGGCACTTCGGCTCGGAGAGGCTCGCGCGGCATCCTTCGGAATCCCGGTTCGTCGCCTTCGGCTGGAAACGCTCGTGCTCATATCGCTCCTGTCGTCCATCCCGGTGGCATTTGTCGGAACGATCGGCTTTGTCGGACTTGTGGCGCCACACATCGCGCGGATGCTTGTCGGTGAGGATCAGCGGCACTTGCTTCCTGCCAGCGCCATGATCGGAGCCTTGATCATGTCATCCAGTTCCACGGTGGCGAAAGTTCTCGTGCCGGGCGCGGTTTTGCCGATCGGCGTCATCACCGCCGTCATAGGCCTGCCGATCTTCTTTTATCTCATCCTGAAGGGGGGGCGGGAAACGTGGTAGTACTCAGCACAAAAGCGTTGGGGGCGGTTTACGGCACGCGGCCTGTCCTCAGCGAGGTATCGTTGCCTCCATGCCACGGAGGAGAAATCATCGCGCTGATCGGAGCCAATGCGGCTGGTAAGTCAACGCTTCTGCGTCGTATAGCCGGCATTCTTCCGGGTGCCGGAGAATGTCGGCTGTCCGGCGTCGACGATCGCGAAACGGCGATCGCTTACATGCCGCAGGATCAGGTGAGCGGAGCGGCGTTGACCGTCTTCGAAGCCGTGCTTTTGGCGCGCAAGCAGACTAGCGGCTGGAAGCTGGCTGATGCAGATCTCCATGAGGTCGAGCGAGCATTGGCCGCCTTGCAAATCGCAAATCTCGCGTCCGAATATGTTTCGGAGTTGAGCGGCGGTCAGCGCCAGCTCGTGGCCCTTGCGCAATGCGTTGTCCGCACTCCGACGGTGCTACTTCTCGACGAGCCGACGAGCGCCCTTGATCTCCATCGTCAATTCGACGTCATGAGGCATGTCAGGTCGCTGGCGAAGGAAAAGGGACTACTCGTCATCATCGCGGTGCATGACCTGAATCTGGCGATGAAGTTTGCAGACAAGATCGCCATTCTTGCGCATGGAACATTGCATGCTTTCGGCCCGGTCACCGAAGTGCTGACGCCCGGAAATCTCGAGGCGGCATTTCGTGTGAAAAGCCGTCTCGAGACATGTTCTCAAGGCAAGCTTCACCTGATCGTCGATGATGCAGTGTGAAGCCTGCCTTGGCTACTTTCAATCGCCTCAGAAGTCTGTGGTCATCGATACCTTGAAGGTGCGCGGCGCACCCTGGGCGATCGTGCTGAAGCTGGCGACCCCAGACCAGTAGTCCTTATCGAACACGTTTTCGACGGAGGCCCGGAATGTGACGGGCCTCGTTTCGATTTCCGTCTTGTAGCGCGCGCCAAGGTCAAGCCGCGTCCAGGAAGGTATCTTCAGCGTGTTCGTCGTGTTGATATACTGTTCGCCGGTGTGAATGACATTGGCCGTCAGCGTCAGGCCTTCCAGGAAAGACGCATCCCATTCTGCCCCGATGTTCGCCTGGATCTTTGGCACGCCGATCGGGCGCTTGCCGCGGGTCGCAGCGCTTGACGTATTCGTCAGTTCACCATCCATCAGCACCAAGCCGCCAAGCAAGCGCAGATCGTCCGTGACTTCGCCAAACACGTTGAACTCAACGCCGCGATTGCGCTGTTCCCCGCCGGCGGTAAAGAGCTGGCCGCCGCCGCTTGGCTCCAACTGGCCGAAGGGCTTCTCGATCTGGAATGCGCTGACGGTCATGGCAATCTGTCCGAGGTCGATTTTGGTACCGATCTCGTATTGTGTCGTCTTGTATGGAGCGAGCGTTTCGCCCGCATTGATGGCCGTGGTGGGAGCAGTATCGCCTATGCTCAGGCCCTGCGCGTAGTTGGCATAGAAGGAAACCTCGTCCCAGGGGCGGACAACGAGGCCAAAGAGGGGCGTGACGGCGTCCTCGTCCGAAGACGATGAGACAGCGCCTGTTGTTGCATTGAAGTTCTTCGAATCGATCTGCTGGAAGCGACCGCCAAGAGTGAGCTGCACGCGCTCGTCGAGCATCGACAAGGTGTCCGACAGGCCAACGCCGGACAGCCTGGCTTCAGAGACCTTCGGCACTGAACTGGGATCGGCGACGAACTGCTCGATACGACGGACAGGGTCGTACATATTGCTCAGCTGGGCAGTTCCTGAAACGATCGCACGATCGAGGCTCTGGTGCAGATAGCTCGCCTGCAGGGTCATTGTGTGGGAGATCGGCCCCGTGTCAAACTTGGTACGGATACCCGTTTCTGCCGTCAGTCTGTCGACGTCGAACACCGCATTCTGTGGCGTGATGGTGACATCGCCGGCCGAATTCAGGATGGTCGGCAGACCAAAAAGGCGATGCACGTGAGAATTGCCGCCACCGACGGCGCCAAACCAGGTGATATCGTCGGTCAGATCATATTCGACCCTGCCCAGGACCGAGCGGTCCGCGCTTTTCGACCACTCCCACGGCTCCTGAACATTGAGCGATCCATCGGGTGCGCTTGGCACGATCAAACCGGTGGTTTGAAAGAAGGGACGCTGCGGCGCGTCAAAAGTTTCGCGCTGTCCGATCACGTCGAGTGTGGCTCGAAGATTTTCCCCTTGATAATCAAGAGCCAAGGCTCCAACGTAAAAGTCCCGTGTCTGATCATCAATCGGGGTGTCGCCACCGTGGACACTGCCGTTAAGACGAATACCGAATTGCCGTTCGTCGCCGAACCGCCGCGACACGTCGACATGAACACCGCCCTGAAAGTCGGAAGCGTAATCTGTCGTCAGCCGCGTCAGATCCTCATCGAGCGCCCGCTTCGGAACGATGTTGATGGTGCCGCCGACGGCGCTGTTGGGAGAGATTCCGTAAAGGAAAGCTGTCGGACCCTTTAGCACCTCGACCCGCTCGGCATATTCGGTGAAGACCCGGTACGTAGGGGCGATGCCATAAATCCCATCAAACGCGATTTCGCCGGCGTTGCCTTCGCCGACCGGAAAGCCTCTGATGTAGAAAGAGTCCAACATCCCCCCCGAGGAGTGGGTGTTTCTGACAGACGGATCGTTGTCCATCACCTCGCCCACGGTCTGGGCACCCTGGTCCTCGATTTTCTGAGATGTATACCCAGTCACATTAAAAGGGGTCTCCATGAAATCTCGGTTTCCCAGCGCTCCCAGGCGAGCGCCCTTGGCGACCTGACCGCCTGCATATTCTTCCGGGAGGGTTCCGATCGTGGACGTGGTGTCTTTCTTCGCGGTAATCACTATTGGTGCCAATTCGGTGGCACTCTGCCCGTATGCGGCACCGTTTGCCACAGCGCTCATAACGACTGTGCACCCCAACATAAACTTCATGTAAAAATCCCCTAACCAGTCATCGCCTGATCTCGTAAGCCGCGACCATCGGCACAAAACCGCTAAATAACATGATAAAAGATGTCAAGTTTTAATGGTATGCATATGTCCTTGAAGCCACAGGACAATCATCGTCTTGAGGGGCGGTGAGGCCGGATACGGCTTTCCTTATGCACAAACACCAAAAATGGCCGCGCCGTATGACCGCAAGCATGGGCTACAAGGCGCAGTCCAGCAGTGACGAAATTGACTGATAACACCTCAAGTCGACCGATCGGCCAAATGAGACGCACCTTGCTCTTGAAACGGAACGAACCGCCGGCCAGGAAGCTCTAGCTACAACGAATAGGACTAGATTGCGAATAAATCTCACGCCAGCGTGTACGCGGTCTTGACGGTCGTGAAGAATTCGGCGGCGTACTTGCCTTGCTCGCGCGAGCCGAAGGACGATGCCTTGCGGCCGCCAAAGGGAACGTGGAAGTCGACGCCCGCCGTCGGCAGGTTGACCATCACCATGCCGGCTTCCAAGTTGCGCTTGAAGTGCGTCGCATGCTTCAGGCTCGTCGTCGCGATACCGGCAGACAATCCGAACGGCGTGTCATTGGCAACGCTGAGCGCTTCTTCGTAATCCCTGACGCGAATGACGGAGGCGACCGGTCCGAAGATCTCTTCGCGGCTGATGCGCATCTGGTTGGTGGCTTCGGTAAACAGCGTCGGCTGCAAGTAGAAGCCCGGATTTTCGCGGGTGATGATGTCACCGCCGAAAGCGAGCTTGGCGCCTTCGCGCTTGCCGATCTCGATGTAGTCGATGTCGGTCGCCAGCTGGCGTTCGTCAACGACCGGGCCGATATGGGTGCCGGCCTTCAAGGCATCGTCGACAACCAGCGTCTTCAGCTTCTCGGTCAGGGCCGCGACGAACTTGTCATGGATGCCCTCGGTGACGATCAGGCGCGAGGAAGCGGTGCAACGCTGGCCGGTCGAGAAGAAGCCGGAATTGGCCGCGGCTTCAACAGCAACGGTGAGGTCGGCATCATCGAGAACGACCATCGGGTTCTTGCCGCCCATTTCCAGCTGGAACTTGCGGTTATGTTCAATGGAGGCAGCTGCAACGCGCTTGCCGGTGCCGGTCGAGCCGGTGAAGGTGATGGCAGCGAGATCGGCGCTGTCGAGCATGGCCTGACCGACGACCGAGCCCTTGCCCATGACGAGGTTCAGGACGCCCTTCGGCAGGCCGGCGCGATGCAGGATGTCGACGATGGCGTGGGCGCAGCCCGGAACCAGTTCGGCCGGCTTGAAGACGATGGTGTTGCCGTAGCAGAGCGCCGGCGCGATCTTCCAGGCCGGAATGGCGATCGGGAAGTTCCAGGGCGTGATGATGCCGACAACGCCGACGGCTTCGCGAGTAATTTCGACGCCGATATTCGGGCGAACCGACGGCAGTACTTCGCCTGCAAGGCGCAGGGCTTCACCGGCAAAGAAGTCGAAGATCTGGCCGGCGCGGATGGTTTCGCCGATGGCTTCCGGAAGCGTCTTGCCCTCTTCGCGGGCGAGCAGGCGGCCAAGCTCTTCCTTGCGGGCCATGATCTCATCGGACGTCTTCTTCAGGATCGCATGGCGTTCCAGAATGCCCGAGCGCGACCAGGCCGGGAAGGCCTGCTTGGCACCGGCGATTGCAGTCGTCGCATCGCTGAAGCTCGCCCGGGCATAGAGCCCGACGACATCCTTCGTATTCGAAGGGTTTATGTTCTCGATAGCGTCTTCGCCAGCAACCCATTCGCCGGCAATCAGGTTCTTGTACATGCTGATTTTCCTTCAGAAGGCGCCTGTCGCGGCGTCGAAAAGCGACCGTTCAGCCCATCATCATCGATTGGAAAAATGCTCCAGCAGCGCCTCGACCAGCCGGTCGCCCATCTGCTGGCGCGTTTCGCGCGTGCCGCTGCCCATATGGGGAGAGAGCACGACACGTGGGTCTTTCCGCAGCGCTTCCGGCACATGCGGCTCCTTGCCGAAGACATCGAGACCCGCCCCGGCTATGCCGTCGCGCGCCAGCGTCGAGATCAGCGCCGGTTCGTTGACGATGGTGCCGCGGGATATGTTGACCAGAAAGCCATCCGGGCCGAGGGCATCGAGCACACTTTGATCGATGAGACCAATTGTTTCCGGCATTGCGGGGCAGGTCACGATCAGCAGGTCCGCCCAAGCTGCAAGTTCCGTGGCCGTCTGGAAATAGGCCACATCCACCGGCTTCTTGCGGGGCCCTTGATAGGCGACCGTCGCGCCCGTTGCCTGCAGACGTTTGGCAACGGCGGAGCCGATATGCCCGAGACCAATGATGCCTGTTTTCAGTGACCGCAGGGAGCGGCCAAGCGGAAACGTGCCACCATTCTCCCAACTGCCATCCCGAACGAAATCATGACCACGAACCGTACCGCGGGTTACGGAGACAGCAAGCGCCACAGCGAGATCGGCGACATCTTCCGCAAGGATTTTCGAAGTGTTGTGTACCGCAATGCCCCGCGCGCGTGCCGCCTCCACATCAATGCCGTCGAGGCCTGCGCTGTAGCTGGAAATGATTTCCAGCGCCGGCATGGCGTCGAGCATCGCCTTGTCGATATGGGCGTGGCGCACTGCAATACCGCGGATTTTCGATCCCTGCTCGGCAAGGAGGCGCATGCCCTCATCATGGTCTTTTGGAAAGTGGATGATGTCGAATGCTTCGTGGAGCTCCCTCTCTGTCTTTTCCGGGAGGTGAGCCGCCTGAAGAATGGTGATGTCCTTGTGCATGTGATCCGCCATGTCTTTGAGAATTTGGGAAGGTCTTACCGTCCTTTGACCTGACGCCATGCGGCAAAATCGACCTTCGTCTGTTCTTTCGTCGGTGGGTAAAGGCCGATGATCGAGCGACCTTTCAGCACTTCCTCAGTCACGAAATCCTCAAACGCGGTCATTTCCACAGCCTCATCGGCAATCTCGTCGGCTATACCTGCAGGCACGATGATCACGCCTTCCCGGTCACCGACAACAACGTCGCCGGGCCAGACAGCGACATCACCGCAGGCGATCGGCACGTTGATATCGAGTGCCTGATGCAGGGTCAGATTGGTCGGTGCGGAGGGGCGGCTATGATAGGCGGGCATGTCGAGTTCGCCGATCTCTGGGCTGTCACGAAAACCGCCATCGGTCACGACGCCGGCCACGCCGCGCACCATCAGCCGCGAGACGAGGATGGAGCCGGCAGAGGCCGCACGCGCATCCTTACGGCTATCCATGACCAGCACCGAACCGGGCGGGCACTGCTCGACGGCGGCGCGCTGCGGATGCTCCGGGTTCTGGAAGACGGAGAGCTGGTTCAGGTCTTCGCGGGCCGGAATGTAGCGGAGTGTGAAGGCCTGGCCGACCATGTTCTTCGCCTTGGGCGCAACGGGGCGCACATCTTGAATGAACTGGTTGCGCAGACCGCGCTTGAACAGTGCCGTACACAGCGTCGCGGTGCTGACGGTTTCGTATTTCTGGCGGGTGGCATCGGAAAGGGTGTAAGCAGTCATGGTTCCTCCAATCAGAAATGTAGGCTGGCCGAAAACGCCGGTAATCAGAAAATGTCGGGCTCACCGGCGGACTTGCCGAATTCGGTTTTCAGGAAATCGAAATCGCAGCCCTCGTCGGCCTGGGTGATGTGCTGGGAAAACATCCAGCCGTAGCCGCGCTCGAACTTGTCGGCGGGTGCGACCCATTCGGCTCGACGCTTTGCCAGGGTTTCCTCGTCCACCAGCATGTCGATCGAACGGTTCGGCACATCGACGCGGATGATGTCGCCGGTCCGAACCAAAGCGAGCGGACCGCCGACGTGGGATTCCGGTGCAACATGCAGGATGCAGGCGCCGTAGCTCGTGCCGCTCATGCGCGAGTCGGAAATGCGCAGCATGTCGCGGATGCCCTGCTTGATCAGCTTCTTCGGGATCGGCAGCATGCCCCATTCTGGCATGCCCGGGCCGCCTTTCGGGCCCGCATTGCGCAACACCAAGATGTGGTCGGCCGTGACATCGAGGTTTTCGTCCTCCACGGCCTTCTTCATCTCCGGATAGCTGTCGAAAACGAGCGCCGGACCTTGATGCACCCGCAGACGCTCCTCGCAGGCCGATGGCTTGATGACGCAGCCGTTCGGCGCAAGGTTGCCGCGCAACACCGCAAGCGAGCCCTCGTGATAGATCGGGTTCGACAGCGGCCGGATGACGTCGTCGTTATAGACTTCTGCGCCTTCCAATGTGTCCCCCAGCTTGAAGCCGCTCACCGTCATGACATCGAGATCGAGCTTGTCCTTCATCTGCGCCATCAGTGCACGCAGGCCGCCGGCATAGTAGAAATCCTCCATCAGGTATTGTTTGCCAGAGGGGCGGATATTGGCGATGACCGGCGTCGTGCGGCCGGCCGCATCCAGCTCGTCGAGGGTCAGCGGCACACCGGCGCGACGCGCCATGGCGATCAGGTGCACGACGGCATTGGTGGAACAGCCCGTGGCCATAGCGACGGCGACGGCGTTGTCGACGGACTGGCGATTGATGATCCTGTCCGGCGTCAGGTCTTCCAACACCATGTCGACGATGCGGCGACCGCAGCGGGTGGACATGCGAATGTGGTTGGCGTCGGCGGCCGGGATCGAGCTTGCGCCCGGCAGCGTCAGGCCCATGGATTCGGCGATTGCCGTCATCGTGCTTGCCGTACCGAAGGTCATGCAGTGGCCATAGGAGCGGGCGATGCCCTCTTCCACCCCGGTCCATTGTTCGTCGGTAATCGTTCCGGCTCGGCGCTCGTCCCAGTATTTCCAGGCATCAGAACCAGAGCCCAGATATTCGCCCTTGTAATTGCCGCGCAGCATCGGGCCAGCCGGCAGGAAGATCATGGGAAAGCCTGCACTGATGGCACCCATGACAAGGGCCGGCGTGGTCTTGTCGCAGCCACCCATCAGCACAACGCCGTCGACCGGGTGTCCGCGCAGCAACTCCTCGGCCTCCATGGCGAGGAAGTTGCGATAAAGCATGGTCGTCGGTTTCAGCGAGCTTTCCGAGAGCGACTGCACCGGCAGCTCGACCGGAAAACCTCCTCCTTGCAGGACACCACGTTTCACATCCTCGACCCGGTGCTTGAAATGCGCATGACAGGGGTTGAGATCGGACCAGGTATTGAGGATCGCGATGATCGGCTTCTTGCCCCAGTCTTTCTCGTCATAGCCCATCTGCATCAGGCGAGAGCGATGGCCTGAAGAGCGGAGATCATCGGGAGCAAACCATCTCGCGCTTCGCAGCGCACTCACTGTCTTGGACATGGGTATTTCCTGTGCATGTTCTTGCCTTGCTTTCAGGATTAGCACAGGCGGAAGGCAACGGCAATACACTAATGCATTAGTGTATGAACCAAATTAAGTGCACCTTCCTCCGCAAGACAACCGGCTGAAAGGCATGACACGAGTGATGCGAAACTAAAAGCCAGGCGCAGCAGCGCTACGAACTAGGGCCGTCCCATAAACATGAACAAGGTGAACGACGGCAATCACTCGACCTGAACGAAATCCGGATAGCGCTCGACAATACTGGAAACCATGGAAAGAGTGCCGGAGAGATGCACCTTCATCGCCTCCTCGGCTCTGTCCGGATCGCCCGCAGCCAGCCCCTCGATGATGGCATCATGATTATCGACAACTCGCCCTTTGCCGACATTCGGCAAGTTGAGTCGGCGAAGCCGGTCGATATGACCGCTGTGGCGCCGCACCACCGGCCACACATCTTCAAGCCCGGCCTCTTCATACAAGATGTAATGGAAAGCGCGGTCATGCCGCAGGAAATCACCGTACTCATCCGACGACACGAGCGTCTTAAGCTGCGCGTTGGCACTGATCAGGCGATCGATGAAACGCCGGTCCTGCTTGGAAGCAAGTTCGTGGACGATCTCCTGCTCGACGGCACGCCGCATGAAATGCGATTGCCTTGCAAGATTGATATCGATCTTGGAAACGAGCGTTGCATACTGCGGATAGACCGTGACCAGCCCCTCTTCCTCCAACCGCATCAGAGCATCGCGAACCGGCGTCTGGCTAAGACCGAACTGCTTCTGCAACTCTACCCGGGATAGTGGGGTGCCGGGCGCGAGTTCCAGTTCTAGAATTTTTTCGCGGAGATATTCAACGATCTGCGGGGCGATTTGGCGCGTGCGGTCCAATCCGGTACGATGCTTGGCGAGGGGCAGATCAGAAGTCACAGACGTCTTCCTTTTCAAATCGTCTTTGACTGTTTTAATGCATTAATGCTTTAGTGAAAAGCAGCTCGCTTGACTTGTGAAACCGACGGTAGAAAGCACGCCTCCTTGTCTGACGATATGAACCCTATAGCAGACATACCTGAAATGAGACCCTCCAGCTATGCCGATCAGGTCTATGGTCATGTTTTGCAGGACATTTTGAAAGGCGTTTTTCCGCCAGGCAGCCGGTTGCCATCAGAAAGCGATCTTTCCGACCGGTTCGGCGTCTCCCGCCCCGTCATCCGGGATGCGCTGGCACGCCTGCGGCTGGATGGCCTCGTGGAAGCCCGGCGCGGCAGTGGCACCTATGTTCTGACCACGCCATCACGCAGTCTGCCGGATCTGGCCGATCTCACCGATATCTCGCGTTTCCTGCGTTATCAGGAACTGCGGTTCTGCGTCGAAGGCAATGCCGCGGCCCTTGCTGCCGAGCGGCGCACGGACAAGGCGCTCGGCGACATCATCGAAGCCCACGAGCAGTTTTCCAGCCAGGTCGCCCGCGGCCTGTTCCTGCCGGAAAGCGACCGCCGCTTTCACCTGTCGATCGCGGAGGCAACCGGCAACGAGTTTTTCAGCATGGCGCTCGAAGGCCCGAACGTTTCGCTCAGCAGCTTCATGAACGTGTCGCTGTCGCTGACCCGCTCGGGATCGCCGGCCCGCGCCCGCAAGGTTATCTGCGAACACGCCGATATCGTCGAAGCGATCCGCAACAAGGACCCCATCTGGGCCCGGGTGGCCATGGAAAGCCATATTCTCCAGGCACGCCGGCGCATGACGAATGGCGATCTCGACCCTTGAAAGCGGATATGTAATTTTTATTTACAACTTTTCCCGGATTCAGTAAGGATAGTTGACTTCAGGAGGGTCAACTATGCAACAAGCACTTGCTCCGACCGACTACGCATCATCCGTGGTCGCCGTGCCTCCCATCGCGCTCAATGCCGATTATTCGGTGAATACCGGCGCCAACGAGGCCATCATCAAGCATATCGAAGCGGGCGGCGTGAACATCCTGCTCTATGGCGGCAATGCCAATCTCTATCATTTCGGCCTCGACGACTACCGAGCCGCCATGGAAGCGATCAAGGCATCCGCCGCACCGACGACGCATCTCATCACCTCGGTCGGCAACGACTTCGGCAAGGCGATGGCGCAGGTGCCGATCGTCCGCGATCTCGGCTTCAGGAATGTCATGGTCCTGCCGACCAACTTCCCGGCCGATCCGGCAGGCGTCGCCCATGGCGTACGCAAACTCGCCGCCGCCTTCGGAAGCGGCCTCATCCTCTATCTCAAGCGCGAGAACTATGTCGAGCCGGACGAGTTGGCTAAACTGATTGCGGAAAAGGCGGTAAGGTTCGTCAAATACGCCGTCGAAAAACCGGACGCTGCCGACGACCCCTATCTCGACGCCGTGCTTTCGGCGATCGGGGCGGAGCATGTGGCAAGCGGCATGGGCGAAACGCCGATCCACGATCATCTCGCCAAGCGCAAGCTGACAACCTACACGTCGGGCGCCGTCTGCATCGCGCCTGCTGCCGCTTCCGAGCTTCTTGCGCTCTACAAGGCCGACCGTGCTGCGGAGGCTTTCGAACTCAGCATGCCGTTTCTGCATTTCGAAAAGGTACGGCTGACGCTCGGTGGTCTTCAGGTTCTGCACGACGGCTTACGGCTGTCAGGCGTTGCCGACACAGGCCCGCTGATGCCGATGGTTTCGAACCTGCCTGCCGACAGGCTGGCTCCGGTCCGGGAGGCTGTCGAGGCCCTGAAAACAGCGGAGGAACAGGCAATTTCGCGGACACTGGAAAACCGGAAACGCGGCGTTAGCGTTTAGTTGACAGTTCTGCGTATCTACACTAATACATTAGTGCCCTAGTGTGTTTTAGGCAGCGTGGAGGCGCTGCCGCCGGCCTCGTGCAACCTGCGCGGGGAAAGGCAATATTCACATCGAAGTCTTTATCTTGGAGGAGAAATGACAATGGCGATGAAATTCTCAAGGGGCGTTTCGGCTGGGCTGATGACGATCCTGCTCTCCGGCGCAGCCCATGCTGCCGAAGGGGAAATCAAGATCGTACTGCCCGAGCAGCCCGCCAACCTTGAACCCTGTCGCTCGATCCGCTCCGATATCGGGCGGGTGATCAATTCCAACATCACGGAAACCCTGACTAATATCGAACCGGAAAAGGGCACGGTCGCGCCGTGGCTCGCCGAAAGCTGGGAACAGGTCAACGACCTCACCTGGCGCATTCATCTGAAATCCGGCGTCAAGTTTCAGGATGGCGCAGAGTTCAATGCCGAGGCCGTCGCCAAGTCAATCGACCGCCTGATGAACCCCAAGCTCACCTGCGACAGCCGCTCCAAATTCGGCGACGTCAAGCTGACCCCGAAGGCGATCGATGCGACGACGCTCGAAATCACGTCCGACAGCCCCATCCCCATTATGCCGACGCTGCTCGGCACGGTGCAGATCGTCTCGCCCAACATGCCCTTCGACACCGAGACCAACGCGCCAGTCGGCACCGGTCCCTATACGCTCGAAAGCGCAGGCAACGAACAGATTGTTCTCGCCCGCAGCGACAGCTACTGGGGCGCAAAGCCCGAAGTGACGAAGGCGACCTTCGTCTGGCGCAATGAATCCGCCATCCGCGCGGCCATGGTGGAATCCGGCGAGGCCGACATGACGCCGTCGCTCGCCGTGCAGGACGCCACCAACCCCGACGCCGACTTCGCCTATCTGAACTCCGAAACAACGCGCATGCGCATCGATG
Organism: Rhizobium viscosum; assembly: GCF_014873945.1. Classification (NCBI taxonomy): domain Bacteria; kingdom Pseudomonadati; phylum Pseudomonadota; class Alphaproteobacteria; order Hyphomicrobiales; family Rhizobiaceae; genus Rhizobium; species Rhizobium viscosum. Next base: position 1,136,461 of record NZ_JADBEC010000002.1, read on the forward strand.
CGGAGATTCCGCCGCTCAACGACGTGCGCGTACGCAAGGCGCTGAACCTTGCCATCGACTGGGACGGCATGGGCGAAGCACTGTTCGGCAAGGACGTGCTGCGAGCATCGCAGATGGTGGTTCCCGGCGTGCTCGGCCATAACCCGGACATCAAGCCCTGGCCCTATGATCCCGAGCAGGCAAAGAAGCTGATCGAGGAAGCCAAGGCGGACGGCGTTCCGGTCGATACCGAGATCGTCATCATCGGTCGCAACGGCTTCTTCCCGAATTCAGCTGAGTCGCTGGAAGCGATGATGGCGATGTGGCAGGAAATCGGCCTCAAGGTTTCGCTGCGCCAGCTCGAAGCCGCAGACTGGGTGCGTTATCTCGACAAACCCTTTCCGCAGGGCCGCGGCCCGACGCTCTTCCAGCAGCAGCATGACAACAACACCGGCGACGCCGGCTTCACCGCCCCGGTCATGTTCCTGAGCGAAGGCCAATATTCGACGATTGCCGATCCCGCACTCGATGTCGTCCTGAAAAAGGCGATGACGGCGACCGGCACGGAGCGCGAAAAGCTCTTCCAGGAAGCCTTCCTCAAGGTTCATGACGAGATCGTCGCCGATATCCCGATGTATCACATGATCGGCTATGTACGCGTCGGCAACCGCCTGGACTGGAAACCGGACCTGAAGACGAACAGCGAAATCGCGCTGTCCCAGATCAAGTTCAAGGACTAACCTTGGTTTAATGCACGGCGGCGCGACCGCCGTGCCCTTTTTCCCTTTTCGCTGTGTAAGGAATGGCTGTGCTTGGCTTTATCCTGAGACGTTCGGCCCAGAGCCTGATCGCCGTGATCGGCCTGCTCGTGCTCGTCTTTTTCCTGTCGCGCCTCACCGGCGATCCGGCCTATCTCTATCTGCCGCTGGATTCCTCCGAAGCGCAGCGCCAGGCCTTCTCCGAAGCCCACGGTTTCAACGACCCGCTTTACGTTCAGTTCGGCCGCTATCTGTTCGGTGTCGCCAATCTCGATTTCGGCACGGCGCTCAGCCGCAACCGGCCGGCGATGGAAGTTGCGCTCGAAGCCTTTCCGCAGACCCTGAAGCTTGCGGTAATCGCCATGACACTAGCGCTGACGCTGGCGATCGTCGTCGGCTCACTGGCGGCGGCAAAGCCCGACAGCCTGTTCGACCGCCTTGCCAGCACCGCCTCTCTTGCTGGCGCCAGCGCCCCGGATTTCTGGGTGGCGATCGTTGCCATCCTCATCTTCTCCGTCGGCCTCGGCCTGCTGCCGACCTCGGGCACGGGTACGCCGCTGCATTGGATCATGCCTATTTTCGTCCTGACGCTCCGACCCTTCGGTCTTCTGGTTCAGGTGGTGCGCGGTACGATGATCAGTGCGCTCGCCTCGCCCTATGTGAAGACGGCGCGCGCCAAGGGCGTGCAGCGCTCGCAGATCATCTTCCGCCATGCGCTCCGGAACTCCTTGCTGCCGGTCATCACCGTTGCCGGCGACCTCGCCGCAAGCCTCGTCAATGGCGCCGTCGTCGTCGAATCCATCTTCGGTTGGCCGGGCATCGGCAAGCTTATGATCGATGCGATCATCCGGCGCGATTTCGCCCTGATCCAGGCGACAGTGCTGATCACAGCCGTCGCGATCTTCGTTCTCAACATCCTGATCGACCTTCTTTACGCAGGGCTCGACCCGCGCATCAGGTTTCAAGCGAAATGAGTATGCCAGCGATGACCGTCTCCGCAGACACCAAGCCAAAGACGGCCGGACGTTTTCACGTCCTGCGTCTGGTTGCCCGCAACAAGCTGGCGCTGGCCGCCGTGATCTTCCTCGGCCTCGTCGTGCTCTGTGCCATCTTAGGCCCTTGGCTGGTCGGCGACCTGATCGACAAGCCGAACTTCCGCGCCCGCAACATGGCACCGTTCAGCTTCGCCCAGGGCTGGGCCTATGTCCTCGGCGCCGATACGCTTGGCCGCAGTCTCCTCGCCCGCCTGATCGTCGGCGCGCAGAACACGCTCGGCATTGCCCTCTTCGCCGTGTTCTTCTCGATGCTGATCGGAGGCTTCCTCGGCCTGATCGCCGGCTACTCGCGCGGCCTGCTCAGCAACATCATCCTGCGTGTCGCCGATATCGTCATGAGCTTCCCTTCGCTGCTCCTGGCGCTGATCGTGCTCTTCAGCCTCGGTCCCTCGGTCACCAACCTCATTATCGTGCTCGCCGTGACCCGTATTCCGATCTACCTGCGCACCACGCGCGCCGAGGTGCTAGAAGTGCGTGAGCGCATGTTCGTCAGTGCTGCCATGGCGCTCGGCGCCGGTCACATGCGGATCGTCTTTCGCCATATCGCCCCGATCGTGCTGCCGACGCTCGTCACCATCGGTGCCATCGATTTTGCGACCGTGGTTCTTGCCGAATCCTCGCTGAGCTTCCTCGGCCTCGGCATCCAGACACCGGAGTTCACCTGGGGCGCTATGGTTGCAACCGGCCGCGGCTATCTCGCTAACGCCTGGTGGATCGCCTTCTGGCCCGGCCTTGCCATCCTTGTCACGACGCTCTCGCTCAACATTCTCTCCAACTGGTGGCGCACCTATGCCGATCCGCAGCAGCGCTGGCGCATCGAGCTTGCCCGCTCGAAAAAGGGAATTCCGGAGAAACGCACATGACGGCCCCTCATCTGCAATCTGCACATCTGCTTGAAGTGAAGGATCTCACTGTCGACTTCCTGTCGCTGGGCGGCGCTTTCCGGGCCACCAACGGCGTCAGCTTCCATGTTGACGCCGGCGAAACGCTAGTCATCCTCGGCGAGTCCGGATCCGGCAAATCCGTGAGCGCCAGCGCCATCATGGGCCTTATCGACACACCGCCCGGCGAGATCTGTTCCGGCACGATCACCTATCGCGGCAAGAACCTCGACAAGTGCAGCATCGAGGAACGCCGCGACCTGAATGGCAAGAAGATCGCCATGATCTTTCAGGACCCGCTGTCGCATCTCAATCCCGTTTATCCGATCGGCTGGCAGCTTGCGGAAGTCTTTTCCGCCCATGGATTGGCGACCGGCGCGGAAGCCCGCGCAAAGGCGATCGACATCCTCGGCCGCGTCGGCATTCCCGAGCCGGAAAAACGCATCGACCAGCATCCGCATCAGTTTTCCGGCGGCCAGCGTCAGCGCATCATGATCGGGATGGCAATTGCGCTGCGCCCGGAAATCCTGATCGCCGACGAGCCGACGACGGCGCTAGACGTCAGCGTTCAGGCGCAGATCCTCGATCTCCTGAAAAAGCTGCAGGCCGAGGATGGTCTAGCGATCATCATGATCACCCACGATCTCGAAGTTGCGGCCTCGATGGCCGACCGCGTCATCGTCATGAATTCCGGCCGGATCGTCGAAGAGGGTGAAGCCCGCGCGGTCTTCGAAAATCCGCAGCACAGTTATACCCGCACCCTGATCAACGCCCTGCCGCACGACACCCCCGGGGGCGGAGGCCGCCGCTCGACCATCGAGACCGGCAAGCCGATCCTCGAGGTGAAGAACCTCAACAAGTTCTACGGCCTTTCCTCCGGCTTCTTCGGGAAACATACGCAGCTGCATGCCGTAAAGGAGCTGAGCTTCACTGTTGCGAAGGGCGAGACGGTCGGCATTGTCGGCGAAAGCGGCTCGGGAAAATCCACCGTGGCGCGCGTTCTCCTGCGGCTGAACGAGGTATCGAGCGGTGAAGCGCTGTTCCAGGGTCGCGACATCTTTCAGATGGGCGCAAAGGAACTACTGACTTTCCGGCGCAAGGTACAGATGGTGTTCCAGGACCCATACAGCTCCATGAACCCGCGCATGACCATCTTCGATATCGTCTCGGAACCATGGCGCATCCACAAGGATATCCTCGACAAGCCGCGCTGGCGCGACCGCGTCGTCGAGCTGCTCGGCCTCGTGGGGCTGAAGCCGGAACATGCAGATCGTTATCCGCACCAGTTTTCCGGCGGCCAGCGCCAGCGCATCGCCATTGCACGGGCGCTCGCCTGTGAACCCGAACTGATCGTCTGCGACGAAGCCGTGTCGGCCCTCGACGTCTCCGTGCAGGTGCAGGTCATCGACCTGCTGGCACAGCTGCGCGACCGGCTCGGCCTCGCCTATATCTTCATCACCCATGACCTGCCGATCGTGCGCCACTTCGCCGACCACATCATCGTGATGAAGAGCGGCGCGATCGTCGAACATGCCCGCACCGATGACATCTTCCGCAATCCGCAGCATCCCTATACGCGCCAGCTGATGAATGCGACGCCAAGACCGAAATGGGAAACCGAACCGGCAGCCGTGCCGGCATGAGGCCCTGTTCCATGCCCGCGATCATCGCGGGGCGCGCTGTTCATGGCCGGCAATTCGCTTGTCGCCGCCATGGACGGCGTGATCGTTGACCGATTGCCGGTGAGCTCCATCCTCTCGGGATCGTCTTGTTTCGCAATCTCTTCAGCCTTCTTGCGCTCGATGCGATCTTTCTGTCACTTTCCATTTAATTTGGTTCTTCCTCAATTTCTGTGATTTAGCGGCAGCATTCTCGCCCTCATCAGTTCTGAGCCGGCGCGACCGTAGCGCGGCCTTCGACTGTCGGGTAGCAATTGCCCCAGCACGCGATGCCCCTCCGGAACGAGCGCAAGGCCCGCGTGGCGGATGCGATCGGGCGCAAATCCTTCGAGCGCGATGTCTCCCAGACGCACCGCCCCGCCGCGCGGCAGAACGCCCGCCATGGCCATGACCGTGCTCGACTTGCCCGCCCCGTTGGCGCCGAGCAGGGTCGTCACCTTGCCGGCCGCGACTGAGAAGGAGATATCGTGGATGACGCGTTTGCCGCCGCGTTCGACGACGAGGTTTTCGACGCTGACCTCGGAACTCTCGCTCATCTCAGAACTCCCCCCGATAGGTGCGCCGCAAATGAACCCATGTCCGCGGCTCCGGAAGCCGCCATGGTCGCGGCACTGGAAAGCTCGGCGACACGGAATCCTTTGCGGTCACGGAACTCATCCGGCACACCCCGGCGCTCGCGACACGGAATCAGGCAAAATATCTCTATCTGTAAGAGGCGATAGTCGATGCGCTGGTAGCGCGCGAGCCACATGTGACGCGGCGAGACATCAAGCTATTGGCGATGATGGCTGTGGGGACATTGAGGATTGGAACCGACGAATGGTTTGCGAGGGCCAATGGTCCGTCGGGACATATGGAAGAGTTCACCCGCCGTGTATTTCGATCACTTTGGGAGGTTATCGCGGGTCTCGCCTAAAATGGGGTGCGGGTTGCTGTCGTTGGTGTGGACGACGTTGGATCGCGAGCGGCGCCCAAGTATGGGCGGCAATCGTACGGCGCGGTGGACAACCCCACCCTTTGGCGAACGAGGGCTTCTCGACGGCCTTCAACCGGCCGGCACTGCCTGGGGCAAAATGCATGGAAGGGCGGTCGCCGAAAGAAATTGGTCAAGCAGGGAAACAACCTCCTCTGGCGCCTGCAACGGCGGCACATGCGCGCAGCCCTTGAGAACGGACAGTGTGGCATCCGGAAGCCGTTGGACCAGTTCGCGGGCCATCGGTAGCGGTGTTGCCCGATCTTCGTCTCCGACAATAACCAGTGTCGGGCGGTGCACCGCCGAAGCCTCGGCCGAGAGATCAAGCGAAGCGAGTGTGTCGCAGGCCTCGCAAAAAACACTCGGATTCATACGGAGAAACGCCTGGCGACGATCCTGCATTAGATCGGGATGGCTCTCCTGAAATTCGACGGCAAACAATCTGTTCATCGCAGTTTCGGCAATTGCAGCAAGCCCGCCCGCGGACGCGGCCGCCGCCATTTTGCGAAAGGCTTCCCTGCCTTCGTCCGAAAACCTGGCCCCACAGCCCATCAGAACAAGACGGGATATCAGCGCTGGGTGCCTGATCGCGGTTTGAAGTGCCACGAATGCACCAAAACCATTCCCCAGCAGCACGGCTTCGCCATCTGGGGCAAATGCTTCGATCAGGCTTGCGATACGGTCGGCGGTTTCATCAAAACCTCCCGAGCTTGCCGGCGACCCGCCAAAGCCAGGAAGATCGGGGACGATCACCCGATACCGCGCGGCCAGCGCCGGCATTATCCGATCGAAACTCCCGCTGTCAGAAAGCAACGAATGAAGCAGGATCAGCGGCTGTCCGCGACCCGCCATGTAAAGGTTCATCTTCTTGTCCATCACGGATCCATCAATATGCATAGATTGATATTTCATAAATCCCATTTTTGTGTATTGCAAATCCTTATTTTTCAGGCGTATGAATCAATCGGTGAAATATCACATGATTGCAATCATGGTTTTGATTGGATACGAAATTGCTGCTTAGAGAAAATATCTACGACGCGCTTCGCACCGAAATCCTGACCTGCCGCTTGATGCCGGGTGAGGAGATTCGCGAACAAGATCTCGCTGCTCGTTATGAGGTCAGCCGACAACCAATCCGCGAAGCGTTGCTGCGGTTGCAGCAGGATCGCCTGGTGACCGTGCAGCCGCGCCAAGGGTATCAGGTCAATCCGATTTCGATGAAAGACGTCCGGGATCTCTTCCAGTTCCGTCTTGCGCTGGAGCCCGCATGTGTCGCGGCTGCGATCGAGAGCGCGGACGATCAGACGCTGTCGGCCCTCGATCGTTTTCGATCTATCGGGCCCGAAGAGGATTTTATCGATTACAACAGAGCCTTTCACGATGCGCTCGCCGCGGCCTCCGGCAATAGCCGGATGGAGGGCGCCATCAGGGATGTTCTTGACCAGGCCGACCGCCTCGTCCGCCTTTCCGTCAGCGCCATCAAGGGACGAGACCCGCAAAAACTCGTCAGTGAACACGGCGATATCATCGACGCCGTGCAGCGCCGCGATGCCCGAGCCGCGCGTAAACTCATCAGTGCCCATGTGATTGATGGCCAGAAGCGTGTCCTATCCGCCCTTGGGCGGAGCGCTGTCAGGCCTTGATTTGGAGGAAAGCTCATGAACCAGACTACCCGTGACCCTGCCGTGGAAACCCACGGCAACTTTATCGACGGCAAGGAAATCGAAGCTGGCAACGGCACGTTCATCGATGTCCTCAACCCGGCGACCGGAATGGTGATCGCCCGCATCCCGAACTCGACACCCAGCGATATCGATCGTGCGATGAAGAGTGCACGCGCGGCTTTCGAAGGCCGAGAATGGGGTGGAATGGATATTCGCGCACGAGCCCGCCTCGTCAACAGACTGGCGGACGCTTTTGAGGCTAACCTTGAGACTCTGTACCGCCTGGAGACGCTCAACAACGGCAGGCCGCTCAATGAGACGCGGGCGCAGCTCTCCCGGCTTCCGGATTTCTTCCGCTACTTTGCTGGCCTCGCAATTGCCCGCCGCGACGATGTCATTCCGGTCGAAGGGCCCTATCTCAACTACACGCTGCGTACGCCGATCGGCGTCGTCGCCAACTGCACGCCGTTCAACCACCCGCTGATGATCATGTGCAAGTCGCTTGCCGCGGTCCTCGCATCTGGTTGCACAACCGTCGTGAAGCCATCGGAATATACCCCGCTGACGACCTTGAAGCTTGCAGAGATATTCGTCGAAGCCGGATTGCCGAAGGGTGTCTTCAATGTCGTTCTCGGTTATGGCGCGGAAGCCGGCCGTTTCCTGGCGGAACACCCTGACATCAACAAGCTCGTGCTGACCGGCGGCACGGAAGCCGGCCGGATTGCCGGGAGCGCCGCCGCGAAAGTGTTCGCGCATCAGACGCTGGAGCTCGGCGGCAAGACACCCGTCATGGTCTTTGACGACTTCGACGTCGATCAGGCGGTGAACTATGCCGCCTTTGGCGCCTTCATCGGGGCAGGCCAGACATGCGTGTGCGGCAGCCGGCATCTCGTCCAGGAATCGATCTACGATGCCTTCGTCGAAAAACTTGCTGCCAAGGCGCGCTCCATCCGGATCGGAAACCCGTTCGATCCTGAGACCCAGCTTGGCCCCGTTATTTCGGCCAGACAACGCGAGCGCGTCCTGACTTATTCCCAACTCGGCCGTGAAGCCGGAGCCCGTGCGGTCGCAGGCGGTGATATCGCAAACGTACCGGGATTTGAGGGCGGCTATTTCGTTCAACCGACCGTGTTTGCCGACGTCAAGGCGGATATGCGCGTCTTTCAGGAAGAGGTATTCGGGCCATTCACCAGCGTTACGCCCTTCAAGGATGAAGCGGAGGCGCTGCGCCTCGCCAATGATTCGCCCTTCGGTCTCGGAGCTGCAATCCGCACCCGCGATGTTGCCCGCGCGCACCGCGTCGCCGCCGGCGTCAAGGCCGGAATTGTCTGGGTCAACGATCACCACCGCCTGGATCCGGCCTCTCCCTGGGGAGGTGTCGGTGAAAGCGGCATCGGCCGTGAGTTCGGACTGGAAAGCTTCAACGATCATTTCAACGTCAAGAGCGTCATGGTGGCAACCGCAGACAAGCCCTTCGACTGGTACAGCGCCACCGCAACGCAAACCCGTCTCAACTGACGGATAGCGCGAGGCGGCAGCGGAGGAATTCTCCGCCTCGCGACCACAATTGATCTCAGGAGGAGATAATGTCGACCATCGTCAATGCAGGTGGGCGCCTTGATCGGCTGCCCGCCGGTAGGTTCCACTATCGCATCATGTGGCTCATAGGGATCGGTATGTTCCTTGATGGCTTCGACATCTACCTTGCCGCGACCGTTCTTGGAGCGACGCTTGCAAGCGGATTTTCGACTCTCGGCCAGAATGCCTTTTTCGTTTCCGCCACTTTCGTCGGGATGATGCTTGGCGCGTTCGCGACCGGTTTCCTCGGAGACCGCTATGGACGACGCTTCACCTATCAGATCAACCTGCTTCTCTTCGGCTTGGCTTCGATCGCCGCGGCTTTCGCTCCGAATATGGAGGTGCTGATCTTCCTCCGCTTCCTGATCGGCGTCGGATTGGGCGCGGAAAATGTCGTCGGCTATTCGACAATGACGGAATTCGTGCCGTCGCGCACGCGCGGACGCTGGCTCGGCCTGATGGCGGTCTTCGTCGTAACAGGACTGCCCGTCGCCTCGCTTCTGGGCTATCTGATCATTCCGCTCTTCGGCTGGCGAACGATGTTCGTCATCGGGGGCGTTGCTGCGCTAGCTGTCTGGTACATGCGCAAAAAGCTGCCGGAATCCCCGCGATGGCTGGAATCGGTCGGCAGGACGGTCGAAGCGGAGGAACTCGTTTCCAAGATCGAGGCCGAGGTTTCAGGGGGCCGGCCGCTGCCGCCTCCGAGCCCGGCGGCGATCCTGCCGCGCGTAGAGATGTCAGCGCTCTTCCGTCCGCCGATGCTGTCGCGCATGATCGTCGGATGCGTTACGCTGGTGGTGGTGAACACACTGCTTTACGGCTTCGTGACCTGGCTTCCCACTTTCTTCGTCAGCCAGGGCCTCAGCACGGCGAAATCCTTCGGCTTTGCTCTTCTCATGGGCCTGGGCGCTCCCGTTGGCTCAGCCATTGGCGCTCTCACCTCGGACGCATGGGGCCGCAAACCGACGATTATCGGCGCATCCCTGCTCGCGATCGTCTTCGGCATCATCTATCCGCAAGTATCCGATCCCGTCTGGTTGTCGGTCGTAGGTTTTGCGTTGACCGTGCCGATCTATATTCTGGTCGCGCTGCTCTTCGGCATCTATATCCCCGAGCTGTTTCCGACCGAAGTGCGCCTGCGCGCTTCCGGAATATGCCAGACCCTGGGGCGAGGCGCGACTATCGTAACGCCATTCATCGTCGTCTCGCTTTTCCAGTCGCATGGAATATCCGGCGTGCTCGTCATGATGATCGGTCTACTGGCACTTCAGATTATCGTCGTGGCAGTTCTGGGGATCGAACCGAAGGCAAGGCGCCTGGAGGAACTGGCGCAATCGGAAGCCGACGACATCGCCGATACCATGCCCGTCGGGAAACAGACGTCGAGTTGATCTCATTCCATTAACAGACAGAGCACATCTGTCTGTCTAAGATTAAGGTTCAAGGCGACACCAAGCCCGATCCTGAAATCGACGCCCCTCACCTTTCTTAGCTCGAACCCACGGTTCGGCAGATCCTGCGTCCATTCCGGCACGAAGCCGATGCCAAGATCGGCAGAGGTGTAGGTGACATTGTCGGTCAGATCATGCTCCTCAAACTTCTCCGCAAAATAGCGCTCGCTGTAGGAGAGGTTCTTACGGGAAAAGGAAATGATCTCCCCATCCCTGAGATCCGCAATGTCGATCTCGCTCTTCAAGGCTAAAGGGTTCTCCTTGGCCACCGCCAGCAGGTGGCGTTTATGGGCAATCGAGAAGAAGCGAAGCGAACAGATATTCTCCACCGGCCGGATGAAGCCGAGACTGATGCGGCCGTACTCGATATCAAGGTAAAAGCTCAGGCGGCGATGCCTGCGCGCAGCTTCAGGGCGAGATCCGGACTGTCCGAGGTCAGGCTGCCGATGCCGCGTTCCAGCCAGTGGCGGATGCCGGGCTCGTCGTTGAGAGTCCAGACGCAGAGGCGCTCCAGCGGCAGCCGGCCGCGGATCAGGTCCCATTCGGCTTCCATCAGCTCGTGGTGGACGGCAACGATCTCCACCAGCCCGTCTACGTGGTCGATGAAGGCGGCGAGCCCGCCCTGCTTTTCGGCCCAGGCGGCATTGACGGAGACGAGGCGCGAAACATCAGGCGCATGAAGACGGCAATCCTCCAGAACCGAGGTATCGAAGGAGGTCAGATAGGAGCGTTCTCCGACACCGAAGCGGGAAAGCTCTGCTGCGACGCGCGCGGCAATGTCAGGATAGGACGTGCCGGCCTCGTCGATCTTGATCTCGACATGTAGGTCGATGCCCCTCGGGGCGAGAACTTCGAGCACTTCGCCAAGCGTCGGAATGACCTCGTCCGTGCCTTTCAGTAGGATCCCCTTGCGGGCCTCGACCGACAGGTCCTGCACGGGGCCGGAGCCTTCGGCAGTGCGCTCCAGTGTCGCGTCGTGGATGACGACGAGTTCGCCCGAGCGCGTCAGGTGCACGTCGAATTCGATGGCATCGACGCCGAGCATGATCGCATTGCGGAAGCCGGTGAGCGAGTTTTCGGGCCAGAGGTTGCGGGCGCCGCGATGGCCGGTGATCAGCGTCATGGAATATCCTTCGACAAATTGCTTCACGGTATTAACGGATCGTCGGGTCGAGCTTGTCGCGCAGCCAGTCGCCGACAAGCGAGATCGAAAGCGTCGTCAGCATGATGACGGTGGCGGGCGCCAGCATGATCCAGGGGGCGCGCGTCAGATATTCGCGTCCGAAGCCCACCATGTTGCCAAGGCTGGTTTCCGGCGGCTGCACGCCGAGGCCGAGGAAGGAGAGACTGCTTTCCATCAGGATGATTTCGGGGAACGTGAGGGTCATGGAAACGATCAGCGTCGAGGCGACGTTCGGCAGGATATGATGCAGGTAGACGCGCGAAGGCGTAGCACCCAGCTGCACCACCGCAGCCGCATAGCCCTGGGCGCCCGCGGCAATCGCAAGGCCGCGCGCGATGCGCGCATAGCGCTCCCAGCCGTAGAAACCCATGAGGCAGACGAGCAGCAGCATGGAGGAACCGAAGAAGGCCAGCACCGCCAGCGACATGATGAGGAAGGGCAATGCCGCCTGAAAATCGGCGAGCATCAGGACCAGATGCTCCACGAAACCGCGGAACTGCGCCGCGAGAAACCCGAGCAGCGTGCCGAAGACGGCCGAGAGGATCGTCGCGCCGAAGGCGATGACGAGCGAGACCCGGATCGACTGGATGAGGCGCGAAAGCACGTCGCGACCGAGCTCGTCCGTGCCGAGCAGATGCTTGAGCCCGCCCGGCGCCGAAAGCCGGCTGCTGAGATCCATCGCCGTGATGTTGAACGGACGGATCGTGTCGGCGAAAACGGCGATCAGGACCATGGCCGCAAGCCACAGCAGGCCGAACGCCACCGATAGCGGCAGGTTGCGGCGCAGGAAGGAGACGAGGCCGTTGGGCTTTCCGGAAGCCGGCGTTGCCAAGAGATCGACAGGTGCCATCGGTTTTCTCCTCAGTGCCCGGCCGCATGCGAGCGAAGGCGTGGATCGAGCCAGCCGTAGAGCAGGTCGACGACGAGGTTCGATACGACCATGGCGGCGGCGATGATCAGCAGGATGCATTGCACGACAGCGAGGTCGCGATTGGTGACAGAGACCACCAGCAGGCGACCGATGCCCGGCCAGGAAAAGATCGATTCCACCACGACGGCGCCGGCGATCAGCGAGCCGACCATGAAGCCGACGATCGTGACGATCGGCACCGCCGCATTGGGCAATGCGTGGTTCCAGACCACGTCGTGCCAGGCAAGCCCCTTGGCCGAGGCCGTGCGGATATAGGGCTGGCCGATCACCTCGATCATGGCGCTGCGCGAAAAGCGGGCAAGGATGCCGATGCCGCCGATACTCAGCGTCAGCGTCGGCAGGATGCCGTGCATCCAGGTATCCTGCCCGCCCGAGGGCAGCCAGCCGAGGATGACCGAGAAGACCAGCACGAGCAGCAGCCCCATGACGAAGGAGGGAATCGTGAAGCCGAGGACGGCGAGCAGGATGACGCCGCGGTCGGAGAAGCTTTGCCGGTGGAGCGCCGCATAGACGCCTGACGGAATGCCGAAGACGAGCTTGAGGATGAGGGCTGGCAGCGTCAGCTGCAGCGTAGCCGGCACCCGTTCCAGCACCAGCTTGAGTGCGGACGCCTTGTCGCGCATCGAGACGCCGAAATCGCCGGTGAAGATCGACTTGATATAGGCGAGATATTGAATCCAGAGCGGCTGGTCGAGGCCCCATGCCTTGCGGAAGGCATCGACCGCCTCCTGCGGCACGTCAGGCCCGAGCATCACCATCGCAGGATCGCCCGACATGCGCAGGACGACGAAGGCGAAGGTGACGACCGCCATGATGGTCAGGACGGCACGAAACAGGCGCACGAGTACGAAACGGATCATGGAAGCCTCCTATGCCGCGACCGGCGTGGTTTCGCCCGCCACGACATGGCAGGCGGCAGTGCGGCCCTCGCCGATGTCGAGGAGATCAGGCACGACGGAACGGCAGATGTCCCGCGCCAGCGGACAGCGCGGGTGGAAGGCGCAGCCGGAGGGGCGGCTCTCCGGGTTCGGTGGCTCGCCCTGCAGGATGACGCGGCCTTCGAGCAGCTTGCCGGGAACCGGCACGCTGGACACCAGCGCTTTCGTATAGGGATGCTGCGGTGCGCGAAAGATGGCGTCCGAGGACGCCTCCTCGACGATGCGGCCGAGATACATGACCGCGACGCGGTCGGCGATGTTGCGCACCACCTTCAGGTCGTGGCTGATGAAGACCATGGCAATGCCGTTACTCTCCTGCAGGTCGCGCATCATGTTGACGACCTGCGCCTGGATGGAGACATCGAGCGCCGAAACCGGCTCGTCGCAGACGATGAGCTTCGGCCGCGACGCGAGCGCCCGGGCGATCACCACACGCTGGCGCTGGCCGCCCGAAAGCTCGTGAGGATAACGATCGGCCTGGTCGGGGCGCAGGCCGACGGCCCGCATCAGCTCCGTCACGCGCGCGCCCTGGTGCTCTCTCGGGATGAGCCTGTGAATATCGAGCGGTTCACCGATCTGGCGTCCAATCGGCACGCGGCGGTCGAGCGCTGCGAGCGGATCCTGGAAGACGAGCTGCATCTTGGCGCGCAATGCCCGCCATTCCGCGGTATGGCGGGCCGGCATCGGCTGTCCCTGGAAGCGGATGCTGCCTTCCTGCGCGTCGTCGATGCCGAGCAGCATGCGCCCGAGCGTCGATTTGCCGGAGCCGGATTCGCCGACGATGCCCAGCGTTTCGCCCGGCATGACCGAGAGCGAAACGCCGTCGACCGCACGCACGGGCGTCGGGCGGCCGAAAAGGCCGCGGCGGATCTGATAGATGCGGACGAGATCACGGGCTTTGATGAGCGGCGTCATTGCAGCAGGCCTTCGGCGATACGGGACGTCAGGGCCTCGGCGGCGGCAGCGACCGGCACCGGCCGCGTGCAGGCGAGCTTGCGGCCGCCATCGAGGGAAAGGAGCGGCGGGCGCTCGTTGCGGCAGGCCTCCACCGCGCGCGAACAGCGCGGCGAAAACGAACAGCCCGCCGGCAGATCCTTCGGATTGGGAACAGTGCCGGGAATGGGGATCAGCCGTTCGCGGCCGCCGTCAAGGCGCGGAATGGCGTCGAACAGGCCGCGCGTATAGGGATGGCGCGGCTCGGAGAAGAGCTGTTCCACACTGCCCTCCTCAACGATGCGCCCGGCATACATGACGCAGACGCGCTCGCAGACCTGGCTGACGGCGCCGAGGTCGTGGCTGATGAAGACGGTCGCCATGCCGGTTTCGGCGCGAAGGCGGATCAAGAGATCGAGGATCTGTGCCTGGATCGTCGCATCGAGCGCGGTGGTCGGCTCATCGGCGATCAGAAGGTCGGGTTGGCCGGCAAGCGCCATGGCGATCATCAGGCGCTGGCACTGGCCGCCGGAAAATTCATGCGGATAGAGATCGAAGCGACGGCGCGCATCGGGAATTCCGACCATGTCGATCAGCCTGAGCGCCTCGGCCTTTGCCGCCTCGCCGCGCAGCCCCCGATGCACCGACAGCGCCTCAGATATCTGGCGGCCGATGCGCAGCACCGGATTGAGCGAGCTGGACGGATCCTGGAAGATCATGGCGATGCGGCTGCCGCGCACGCTTTCGAGCACCGTACGCGATCCGCCGACGAGCTCGCTGCCCTCCAGCCGAACCGAGCCGGTTACACTTGCCTTGCCCGGCAGCAGGCCGAGCGCCGCAAGCCAGGTGACAGACTTGCCGCAGCCGGATTCGCCGACGAGGCCGAGCGCCTCGCCCCTGGCGACGTCGAGATCGATGCCGTGCAGAACCTGCACGCCGTCGAAGGCGACCCTCAGGTCACGCAGTTCCACGAGATTGGAGCCGGTCGTGCCCATCTTTCATCCCCGCTCTTTGCTTGCACCAAAAAGAGGATCTCCGGCAGCCCTTCAGCCGCCGGAAACCGGAGTGACGGGCCGATCAGATCGACCAGTTGGTGGCGCGGAAGTCCATGGCGAAGGCCGGAGCGGCCTTCCACTTCAGCGACGACTTCATGCCGGTGAAGACGGCATTCTGGTGCAGGACCTGATAGACCGGGTCTTCGCGCTCGGCGATTTCCAGCATGCGGGCGATCGCCTTCTTGCGCTGCGCCCGGTCGGTGGAGGTTTCCATGACGACGGCGAGCTTGTTCATCTCCGCGTTCGTCCAGTCCTTCTTCTGCTGCACTTCGCCGTTCGGGCCGAACTGCACGACCATCGGCGTGATCGGGTCGTTGATCGAGTTGCCAGCCGACCAGTCGCGCACGCCCTTGATGCCCTGGGGATCGTGGATCTGCGCCCAGTTCTCCTTCATCTCGATCTCGACATTGAGGCCGACCTGTTTCCACATCTCGACCATGATCTGGCCGTTGGCCGTCTGGTTCGTGTAGTAGTTGTTGAGCAGGCGGTAGGGGATCGCATCGCCCTTGTAATTGGCCTGCTTCAAGAGGTCCCTGGCGAGCGCCGGATCGAATGCCGGGGGCGCCCAGCCATCGATGAACATGTCGCTGTTGCGGAAGGATTCGAACTGCAGGCCGGCCGGGGTGACCGTCTTGCCGACCCACAGCGCATCGACGATCGCCTGGCGGTCGATGGCGTGCGTCATGGCGCGGCGCACCAGCGGGTTGGCAAGGATCGGGTTCTGCGTGTTGAAGACCGAGACGCGGTGGTTCCAGATCGTCGAGTTCTGGACTTCATAGCCGGGAGCGGCCTGGACGGCAGCGATCTGATCCGGCGGCAGGTCGCAGGCGAAGTCGTATTCGCCAGACAAGAGACCGTTGACGCGCGAGGCGACTTCCGGAACTTCCACGAAGCGGATCTGCTCGAGCGGCGGGCGGCCGCCCCAGTATTCGTCGAAGGCGACGAGCGTGAGCGAAACGTCGGGCTTGTATTCGCCGACCATGTAGGGGCCGGTCGTGATCGGCTTGCGCGACCATTCGGTGAAGCTTGCAGCCTCGTCCCAGGCGCGGCGGTTGGTGATCTGGCTGCCGCCGGAATAGAGGCGGCCTTCCAGCGTCACGTCGGGCGTCGTGTTGTGCAGGCGCACGGTGTACTTGTCGACGATTTCGATACCGGCGAGCGCCGGCCACAGGCGGCGGCCAACGCCCGGCACGGTCGCCGGCAGTTCCTTGGCGGTGGCAGGCTTGTGATCGGATTCGAAAATGGTCTTGCCGCCGGCCGGTTCCGTATTGCCGAACACGCGCTCCTTGGAGAAGGAGAAGGCGACATCTTCGGCGGTCATTTCATCGCCGTTGTGGAACTTGACGCCCTGGCGCAGCTTCAGCTCGAGCGTCTTGTCGTCGATACGCTTCCATTCGGTCGCAAGACCCGGAACCGGACCCTGATTGCCCATCCAGTCACGCAGGATCAGGCCTTCCCAGAGGTTGGGGAAGAAGATGCGCTCGCCGACATTCGACTGCTCGTGATAGACGTCGAGCGAATTGTTGTTGGTGATCTTCTGCACCGCGATGGTGATGGAAGGACGCTTTGCCTGGCTGAAAGCCATGCGCGGCAGAATGAGCGTACCGGCGGTGGCGCCGAGCAGACCGAGCGCGCTGCGTCGATTGATCGATATCATCGGAAACTCCTTATGTCTTGACCGGCGGGCCCCCGGCTCGCGGTCTTGGTTCTTAGGATCAGCTCCATGTCGCGTGATTGACGGCTTCATGAAGTTTCGGTTACAGCCGCCCGTCGCGGACGCCGCGAAGAGCCATTCCAGCGCGCGAAGCATCGGCCGCGCGAGATTAGCCAGCGGTCTCCACCGCCGGATTCCTTGCAGGCACGGCGGCATGAGCCGCCTCTTCGTTTGCGGATGATGAAAACAGCGCTTCGAAAGCGATCGCCAGCTCCCTCGCCCCCTCGACCGTTTGCAGTGCGCCTGCCGCCTTCAGCGCCTCGTGCCGCCCGCTGCGCGGATCGGCCGGATCGACGAAGCCGATCGCCGCCATGCCGGCCGCCATGGCACCCGCAATCCCGAGCGCGCTGTCGTCGATGACAAGGCAGCGGTGCGGCGCCACACCGAGATTTTTCGCACAGAGTAGAAAGAGGTCAGGCGCAGGCTTGGGCCTCGCCACCATCTCGGCGCTGTAGATATGCGGGGCAAATTCCGTCCACAGATCCAGAAGACCGAGGCTGAGGCGCAGCCTCTCCAGGTCGCTGTTGGACGCGACGCATTTGCGCTGCTTCACCTTCCGCACCAGCTCTTCCATGCCGGCCATCGGCCGCAGCGAACGGGAAAATTCCGCGTAGAGCGCGCTTCTGGCATCGGCGAAGACACGGTCCGGATCGGCAAGGCCGAGTTCCTCGCGACAAAGGCGGGCGGCCGCCTCCCCCGAAAGACCGGTGAAGCGACGATGGACCTCAGCCTGGCTCAAGGGAACGCCGGCGCGCTGCAGGGCATGCGCCAGCGTGCCGCTCGCCACCGGCTCGCTGTCGATCAATACGCCGTCGCAATCGAAGATCAGAAGTTCTATCGTCATGCAGACGGCATTACGTTACATATGTTACACCAATGTGAAATATGTAACGCCAAGACATTTGGCGCATATTTGGGATGGGTTGATGGAATCGCATGAACTGAAAATCCGGGCGGCCTGGCTCTACCACGTGGAGGGATTGACCCAGGCGCAGATAGCAGAGCGCATGAACCTCACCCGCCGCAGAGTGAACGAATTTCTGGCCGCTGCCCTTGAGGAAGGCATCGTCAGGGTGAGCTTCGCCTCGCCGCTTGCCGCCGGCATGGAGCTCGAATCGCGCCTGCAGGAACGTTTCGGCCTGGAGGCGGCAATCGTCGTTCCGACCCCTGCTGATCCGCACCTTCTGCACCAGGTGCTCGGCCGCGGCGCGGCCGCCTATCTGGACCGGCTGATCCAGGCCCGCAGGCCCCGCTCCATCGGCGTGGGCTGGGGCGCGACGCTGCGCGAGACCGTTAGCCACATGACGCCGGCAAGTGAGCCCGAGATCGAGCTGCGCTCGATGATGGGCGGGCTGACGCGCGGCTCGGAGATCAACACGTTCGAGATCGTGCACGGCTTCGCGCAGGTCCTGAAAGCGCAATGCCATTACTTCGCAGCGCCGATCTATGCCGAGAGCCCGCAATCGCGCGAGGCGATCATTTCGCAATCGGTCTTCGAGCGCATCTTCCGCCAGACCTGCGAAGTGGATATCTCGTTCCTGAGCGTCGGCAACGTCACCCGGCAATCCCTGCAGGTGCGCTACGGCCTGCCGGCCGGAACCGATGTCAGCGACCTCATCGCCGTCGGCGCCGTCGGCGACCTGCTCGGCCGCTACATCAACGCCGACGGCCGCCCCGTCGACCACCCGCTGAACGCACAGGTGCTGGCACCCGACTTCGCCGACTACCGCAGGATCCCCTGCCGCATCGTCGCCTCCGGCGGCTCCCACAAACATGCCATCCTCAGCGCCACCATGCACGCCGGACTGGCGACCGCGCTGGTGACGGACGAAGAGAGCGCGAGGGTGTTGCTGACGGGCGGATGATGCGAGGTGCGTCCGCAGGGGGATAAAAGCCGGCTTGGGGGACAATTACAGGACATCCGCACGCCTCGAAGCGGCTGAGCTTGCCGGGCAAAGTGGCGTGACCGACCTTTCGGCTTGCAAACAATGAAGCGTATCGGAGCTTTTAGCATAGCGGTCGCGCGGACATGCGCGAGAAAGCGAGAATTCGCGTCACAGGAGGGCGTGAGGAAGGGCAGCCGCATGAGCGTCAGCGTGAGCGGTCCAAAAGAGACGCGGAACCGACTGCCCCACGAACTCGTGTTCCGCTTGCGGGCCTATTTTGCCACCTATCGCAATCCTCGCGATTAATGGTCGGCCCCTTCCCTCCTCACCTGCCCGACCGGGGAGGGCTCGGAAACCGAGTCGCTCCAAGTTTGCCGCCATACGACGATCTCGACAGCGGTTGAACGGCCGAGACCCCGACTGCACGTCAACGCAGACTGACGGCGGCAAACTTTGTCTTCGCAATCGACTGACGTAGCTGCCCGTCTCACACGCTGGCGATCAGGCCACCATCGACCCTGATGACAGAGCCAGTCATATAGGAAGCGCGCGCGCTCGCGATGAAGGCGACGACATCGGCATATTCCTGGGGATCGCCGTAGCGGCCGACCGGGATGGACGCGGTGCTTGCCGCCGAGATTTCTTCGACGGCCTTGCCCTCCCGCTTAGCCTTCTGCTCGTCGAGGAAGGCGATGCGCTGCGTGGCCACACGACCGGGTAGGACGATGTTGACGGTCACGCCATCGCGACCGACTTCGCCCGCGAGCGTTTTCGACCAGCCGAGGAGCGACATGCGCAAGGCGTTGGAAAGTCCGAGATTGGGAATGGGCGCAACGACCCCCGAAGATGTCGAGGTAATGATGCGGCCCCACTTCTTTTTACGCATGTTCGGAAGAACGGCATCGCTAATGGCGATGACCGACAGTACCATGGTGTCGAAATATTTGCGCCAACTGTCGGCGCTCTGGCCGGCAACCAGCGTCGGCGGCGGGCCGCCGGTGATGTTGACAAGGACGTCGACCGAACCGAGCTGCTTTTCGATGGCGGCGAGATTGGGTGCGATCACATCGAGATCGGCAAGATCCCACGCCAGAGCCATCGCCGCGCCGCCGGCCGTGCGGATGTCGGCAACCGTCTTTTCGGCCGCTTCCGCGTTGATGTCGGCGACTGCGATCTGTGCGCCCTCGGCGGCAAGCGTTTTCGCTATCGCTCCGCCAAGTCCACCGCCTGCCCCCAGAACAAGAGCCGTCTTGCCTTTCAATCCCAAATCCATGGTCTGTTTCCTTTCCGTTATTGTCGATTTTTTCCGGCGTCCGATCAGCCGGCCATCCAGCCGCCGTCGACCATCAGATTGACGCCGGTGATGTAGCTCGCCATGTCGCTGGCGAGAAAAACCGCCGCATCCGCAACGTCGCGCGGCTCACCGAGCCGCGGCCAGGGGGTGCGCCGGCGCGAATAGTCGAGGGCGTCGGGATCGTTGGCGACACCCGGCTTGCCGGTGATGATCTTGCCGGGGGCGATCGCATTGCAGACGATACCTGAGTGAGCGTGATCGACGGCAATCTGCCGGGTCATCTGGACAATCGCACCCTTGCTGACGCCATAGGGAAAATCACCGGGGCAAGCGACCATGCCGTGTTGCGATGAGATGTTGATGATGCGGCCACGCGTTTCCAAGACCGGTTCCTGCGTCAGGAATTGCTGGACCGCCCGCTTGCAGCAGTGGAAAAACCCGGTGACATTGACCGCGATCACCCGTTCCCATTGCTGCGCCGTCGTCTCCAGAAGATTCGTCGAGGTGTAGATCGCAGCATTATTGACCAGGATGTCGAGACGGCCGAATTCGGTGACTGTATCGACAACCAGTCTATCGACCTCGGCCCAAAGGGAGATGTCGGTTTTGACGAAGAACCCCTTGCCGCCGCCGGCGCGGATAAGGGAGAGCGTCGGCTCGCCGCCTTCGACCGGCATCTCGGTGATATCGGCAAGCACGACCGCTGCACCTTCCGCGGCGTAGCGAAGCGCGATCGCGCGCCCGAGACCAGAACTTGCACCCGATACGATAGCAACCTTTTCGTTCAACATGGGCATGGACATTCCTTCAGGCGACATGGCGGACGATTTGACCGCGGTTGGGCAAAAGAAGGGCTCCGTTCCGCACGATGCGTTCGCCGCGCAGGAAGACATCCGTCAGGTATCCGACGGTGCGCCGACCATCGAACGGCGTATAGCCGGCACGGGTCGCCTGATCGGCATTGAAGATCGAGGTCGAGCGATTGAGGTCGACGACGAGAATGTCGGCATCGCAACCGACGGCAATCGATCCTTTCGAGCGGCCGAGCCCAAAGCGCCGGGCCGGATTGTAGGCGCACAGGCGCACCAGTGCCGAAAGATCGATCAGCTTCTCGGCGACGAGATCGAGCATGACGAAGAGCAGCGTCTGCAGGCCCGGCATGCCGCCCGGAATATCGGCAAAGGCTGGATAGGTAGCGGACTTCTCGGCACGGGCATGCGGGGCATGATCGGTCGCCATGATGGTGATTAATCCTTCCGAAAGCGCATGACGCAGCGCCTCGACGTCCTCGCGATCGCGAAAGGGCGGCGATCCCTTGAGGTCTGCACCAGCTTGACCCGCATAGTCATCGGCCGTGAAAAAGAGGTTCTGCGGGGTCGTTTCGACGGAAACGTCGGCGAGATCGCGAAGCCGCTGCCAGACCTCGATCCCGCGTTTTGAATTGATCTGGCGCACGTGCACACGGGCACCGGTTTCTGCTGCAGCCAGAACCGCGCGGGCAATGCCGCCGGCTTCGGCGAGCGGCGGCCTGCCCTCAAGAAAGGCCGAAATGCCCTTTCCGTCCCGCCCCGCACTTGCTTCCAGAATTGACTGGTCACCCGGGGAAATGCCGATCACCGGAGCGGCTTTCGCCAGGCGGCGCAGCATTTCAGTCACGACGTCGAGACTATCGAAGCGAAACTCCTCCGGCACGTCGGCCGTGAAGAGCTCGAGCGAAACGGGCGAAAGCGACAGCAGTTCGTCCAGCGCCTCGTCGTTCTTCGAGACGACGGCTTGAAATCCGACATCGACGTTCAGCCGTCCGGCAGCACGTGCCATCTTCTGCGACAGTTGCGCGGCAGTTGCCGTCCATGGATCGTCGGTCGGCATATCGAGAATGGTAGTGACGCCACCAAGCGCTGCCGCACGCGTGCCGCTCTCAAAATCTTCTTTCTGCGTCAGGCCCGGTTCGCGCAGATGCGCATGGGCATCGACCAGTCCGGGCAGAAGCTGCATTCCACTCGCATCGACAAAAGAGCGCGCCATCGCGGTCTCGCCGGGAGCAAGCAGGGCAGCAATCCTGCCGTTGCGGATGCCGATATCAGCGCGTTTTTGCCCATTGGCATTGATCAGCGTTCCGCCGGTGATCAGTAGGTCGAACACATCTGCCTCCCGCCCCTACCACAAGCCCGCAAGGCGCGGCTCTTCATGGGTGACGACCTCCAGGAGCGACGCCTGTCCGCCTTTGACCCTGTCCAGGGCAGCAAGCAGCGCCGGGCGCAGGTCTTCGGGTTCGCTCACGCAAGCCCCGTAGCCGCCGAGCGCCTCGGCGATCGGCGCATAACTGCCGGTTATCCGGTTGGCGCCGTATTTTTCTGTCGCGACCGGCATGCTTTTCGCGTAGCCCCCGAGCACATTGTTGCGCAGTACGATCGTCAGCACCGGCAGGTCGCAGCGCACAGCCGTCTCGAAATCGATGCCGACCATGCCGAAGGCGGATTCCCCCATCAGATTGACGACCGTCGCCTCGGGCCGCGCGAGCTTGGCGCCGATCGCGAAGCCGAGGCCGCTGCCGAGCTGGGTCGTCTTGCCCCAGCCGATATAACTGCCGGGCACGCTGGCCACATAAAAAGGGCAGAACTGGTCGCGCGGATTGCCGGCGTCGTGGGTGACGATCGAGGTTGCCGGATCGAGCGCCTGCATCAACTCCCAGACCACCCGATAGGGCGAAATCGGCCGGCTCTCCGACGTCAGCAGGGGCATCCATTTCGCCATGAAGGCAGCACGCACCTCAGCGATTTCCGCTGTCGGGTCGGCACGCTCGCCAAGCACCGGGACTTCCTGCCCGATATGGGAGATCATCTGTTTCAGGACCAAGCCGACGTCGCCTATCACCCCCTGCGCAACGGCGTAGTCTTTGCCGAGGTCGGCCTCGTCGAGCGTCACCTGCAGGATGATTTTATCGTCCGGGACGGGCAGGATGTAGTAGGAGCGTGTCAGGCTGCTGCCGAGCGCGAGCACCACGTCGGCCTTGTCGAGAAAATGATCGACCGGTGCCGGGCGTGCCCGACCGGCTGTCCCGAGTGCCAGCGGATGGTCCTCCGGAAAACCACTCTTGCCGTTTGGCGTCGTCATGACGGGGATGCTGAGAAGTTCGGCAAGCTCGACCAACTCTCTCGTCGCCGATGCCGACAGGATCCCCTGCCCTGCAAGGATGACCGGGTTTTTCGCCGCAAGTAGGGTTTCGACGAGAACGGCCACTTCACCTTCACCGGCCTGCGGCACGCTACGGCCTGGGCGGCGGTGGTCGGAGGGCTGCGCATCGAGGCTTTCGGCCAGAAGATCGACCGGCAGCTCGAGCAGGACAGGCGCCGGCCGCCCATTTCTGACACGTGATATCGCCGCGTGCATCAGCTTCGGCAGGTGGGCGACCTGTGTTGCCGCCTCGCACCATTTGGTGATGTGACGAAAATTGCGGCGGGATTCGAAATTCGGAGAAACCGCCTCCGAGCCGCGCGGATAGCCGGTCGGCAGGAACAGCATCGGCACGCGGTCGTTGAAGGCCTGGGCAATACCGGCAAATGCGCTTTCCGCGCCCGGACCATACTGGACGGTCACGACCGCGAGCTCGTTGCCGGCGGTGGCGCGCGCATATCCTTCGGCGATATTGACGGCAACACGCTGGGTGCGGGCAATCAGCGGCGGAATGTCGAGTGCTGCCGAGGCATCGAAAAGCTCGCTTGCCGGAAAGCCGATGATCTGCTTGACGCCTTCTTCCTTCAAGACCCCTGCGACATAGTCGGCGCCGCTCATCCTTGTCGTCTTCGCCAGAGGGCCGTCATTGGCCATTGCATGCGTGCCGTCAGCCATGATGTTCGATCCAGTAGCGGGCAATGTCCTCGCGCCGCATGAAGGCGACACCAGGTGTCTTCATGACGTGTTCGATGACGTCGCGCAGGCCGGACGCGCGATTGGGCTGTCCCATCCATCGGGCATGCACGCCAATGGTCAGCATGCGCCCGCCTGTCTCCTCGGCTTCGCCGATCATGTAGTCGATGGCGGAGCGGCAATCCTCTGCGAAGTCGCGTGGATTGCTGTAGCCCGGTGCGATTAGATAGCGGCTGTCGTTCAAGGTCTTCGAATAGGGCACGACGAGAAGGCGCGTTCCCTGATGATCGAGAAAATAGGGAAGATCGTCGTTGCAGGGATCGGAATAATAGAGGAACCCGCCCTCCTGGACGATCAGGTCGCGCGTATTGACGCTCGGAAACGAGCGGCAATTCCAGCCGAGCGGGCGTTTGCCTGTGAGCTTCTTGTAAAGCGCGATCGCCTCATGGAGCTGACGCTCCTCCTCCTCCCGCGGCATGGTGGAATATTCGCTCCAGCGCAGGCCGTGTCCGAGGAGGTCGTGGCCGCGCGCTGCCATCCATTCGACGACCGCTGGGTTTTTCTGAAGCGCCACAGCGCAGGCCGAAACCGTTACGGGGATCTCATAACGGTCAAAAAGACGCGTGAGGCGCCAGACGCCCGCGCGACTGCCATACTCGAAATGGGTTTCGGTTCCGAGGTCGCGGACCGCGGGGCTGTTCGGGATGTTGTATTCACCCCAATTGTCGTTGCGACCGTCGTCCAGCCAGGAATATTCCGCGCCTTCCTCGTAGTTCAGGACGAGGTTGATCGCGAGCCTGACGCCACCGGGCCAGGTGATGGATGGCGGCGTCGGTCCATAGCCGACGAAATCGCGCGTCTGGTCGTTGGCGAAAGCACTCACTATCTTTCCTCCCCTTGCATTTCGTTGTCCTTGATCCAGTCCATGTAGTCGTGGAATGCCTGCCTGGCGGGCCGTGGTCGCCAGTGAGTATCGCGGACGATGCGGGCGATGTCATAGGCACCCCACATACCGTCCTTCAAAGCGACGTCCTGGATGATATTTGCCGTCTCGACCGCGCTGATCTCGACTTGCAGGCCAGGCAACCGCTCACTCGCCCAGCTGATCACGTCACCGATCGTCGCGGTTTCCCCACTGCCGATATTGTAGTGGCGGTAGCGGAGGCGCTCGACCGAGAGCAGCGCAATGATCGCGTCGGCGACATCGGCCGCATGGACATAGTCGCCGACCGGCTCCAGGCTGTTAGGCCTGATGACCTCGCCGGCGAGCGCCATATGGGCGACGCGGTTCGGCACATGGCGGAAGTTGCGGCTGCCGGTTGCCCGGTCCATCGGGCCATAGACCGAGGCAAGCCTGACGGAGACCGCCGACAGCCCGAAAAGGTCGGCATAGCGATTGACGACCATCTCGGCGGCGAACTTGGAAATGCCGTAGAGAGTCAGAGGCGCGACATAACCGTCCTCCGGCAGCGGTTCGCCGCTCCAGTCGGGCCCGTGATGGCGGTAGACCGAACCGGAGCTGACATAGACAAAACGCTTGAGCCCCTTGTGCGTGCGGGCCCATTCCAGGATGTGCACCGAGCCCATGAAATTGACGTCGACGATGCGTGCGGGATCTTCCGCTTCCGGCTGGCGCCTGGCTTCCGCCGCGCTGCCGCGCGAGATCGGCGTGACGGTCGCGCCATGCACGACATGGGTTATGTCGTGTGCGTCAAGCGCAGCCCGCCACTCCACGGGGTCGCAGATATCGGCAGTGATCACGCTCAGCCGGTCTCGCACTGGTGCAAAATAGCGCTCCGCCATGGCATCAAGAGCGGCCCGGTCGAGAATCACGACACGCGCCGTCGGATTGCGCTCGAGCCATGCTCTGGCAAGCACGCTCATGACAAATCCGGTCCCGCCGGTCACAAGTAGGGTCATTTCAAGATCCGTTCGAAGCTTTCTAGTACAGAGGGTCATCGTGCCGCATAGCCGCCATCCACGAGCAGATCGGTGCCGGTGATGAAGGAAGCATCCGCCGAAAGGAGAAAGGCAGCAGACGCGGCGATCTCATCCGGCTGAGCGATGCGGTCGAGAAGATGGGCCGGGCCGAGCGCAGCACCGGCGGCATCGAGATCAGGAAAGCGCTGCAACAGCCGCGGCGTGGCGACCGCACCTGGCGACAGGGAATTGACGCGGATGCCATCGGCCGCGTGATCGACCGCCATCGCTTTGGCAAGATGCACGAGCCCGGCCTTGGCCGCGCAATAGGCAACCGCCTTGCCGACAGCGACATGTGCAAACTGCGATGCGATGAAGACGACCGAACCCGCGCCTGCCGCAACCATCGCCGGCAGCGCATATTTGCTGACAAGAAAAGCCCCCGTCAGGCTGACGCCGATTTCGAGCTGCCACTGTTGCTCGGCAAGATCAATCACGGTGCCGTCACGGGAGGGCGCTGCTGCATTGTGCACCAACCCGTCGAGGCGGCCGAAGCGGGCCAGCCCGATCTCGACGGCTGCCTTGACGGACCGGGCGTCGGTAACGTCGCATGCGGCGCCGATCGCCGATCGGCCGAGCGCCTCGGCAAGTGCCATAACATCCGCGCCCGACTGGTCGAGACAGATCACCGAAGCGCCTTCGGCGACACAGCGCCGGGCTATTGCCGTGCCGATACTGCTTGCCGCTCCGGTGATGAGAATGACCTTACCGCCAAGGCGGGCTGTGGGGCTGCTCATGACGCGAGGACCTTCGAAAGCGCCTGCTGCGGCGGGAAGGGACGTTCGCGCGCGATGAACTGCCCGCGGCCCGGCTCGGCGAGCACCTTGCCGTCGTCCCAGACGATGTCGCCGCGCGAGATCGTCATGATCGGCCAGCCCTTGATGGTCTGCCCTTCATAGGGTGTGTAATCTGTATTGTGGTGCAGAGCCGAATTGGTAATCGTCACCGAGCGGTCCGGATCCCAAATCGCGAGGTCGGCATCCGCGCCGGGAGCGATGCGCCCTTTGCGGGGATGAAGGCCGAAAAGCCTGGCCGGCGCGCCGGCCGTCAGATCCGCGAATTTCTGCAGCGACATCCGGCCACCGTTGACACCAGCCGAAAACAGCAGGGCCAGGCGCGTCTCGATGCCCGGAATACCGTTCGGGATCCGGTGAAAAGGCGTATTGGGGCCGCCGGCGATCTTGTCGGCATAGTGCCAAGGCGAGTGGTCCGACGTGAAGACCTCGAGCGTCCCGTCCAGGATGCCGGCCCAGATGGCGGGCTGGTTGGATTTATCGCGCGGCGGCGGGGTGCAGACGCATTTTGCGCCCGACAGGTCATGCGTGTCGATATCGTCTGCCGACAGGAAAAGATATTGCGGGCAGGTCTCCGCATAGATCGGCAGGCCGCGTGCCTTGGCCCGGCGGATTTCCTCGACGGCCCCGCCGGCCGCGACATGGCTAACGAGAATGGGCGTCTCGATGAGCTCGGAAAGGCTGATCGCCCGGAAAGTCGCCTCCCGGTCGCCGATTTCCGAATGCGCCTTTTCATGATAGCGAAGCTGCGTCTTGCGTGCGGCGATGAACTTTTCCGTCAGCCAGCGGATGCAGGCATCGTTTTCGGCATGCACCATCACCATCGCACCTTGAGCGCGGGCAAGATCGAGAACGTTCAGTACTTCGTAGTCGTCGAGCTTCAGCCCGTCATAGGTCAGGTAGATCTTGATCGACGTGCATCCCTCGGCGATCAGGCCGGGGATCTCGTCTCGCAGGACCTCGGCGGACGGGTCGCCGACAATCAGGTGGAAACCGTAATCGATGCGCGCCTTCGAGCCGGCGCGCTCATGGTAATCCTCGACGATCGCGCGCAGCGACTGGCCGCGCATCTGCATGGCGAAGGGCACGACTGTGGTCGTGCCGCCGCAGAGGGCCGAGAGCGTGCCTGTATTGAAATCGTCGGCCGTCGACTTTCCCTCCCATGGCTGCTGGTCCATGTGGCAATGTGTGTCGACGCCGCCGGGCAGGACGAGGCGGCCTTCGGCCATGACCTCGCTGCGGGCTCCCCCGAGATCCTCGTCGAGCGCGACGATCACCCCATCGCGAATGCCGATGTCGATCTGCTTCGTCGCATCAGGCAGCACAACCCGACCGCCTCGGATAACGAGATCAAAGGGCTGCTTGGACATCATTCGCATCCTCCCGATTCAAGGCAGAGTTTGGCCCCGCCGGAGCGACGGCGCGACAGGTTGAGGCAGGCGGCGACGGCGACAAGAAATGCGCCGCTGCCGAGGAGCAGGAAGAGCGCCTGCGGGGCAAACCAGTCCATCAGCCCTGCAGCAGCCCCCGGCGTCATTATGTTGCCGATCGAATATAGGAGCAGCAGCCCTCCGGACGCCGAGACCATGTGGCGGCTATCGAGCTGCGAATTGGCATAGGCGATGGCGACCGGGTAGATCGTTAGCGCGACGGCCCCATAGAAGAAGAACAGTCCGAGAAGCAAAATCTGCGAATGCAGACCAGGCCAGGCGATCGCGGCGCAAAGCCCGGCTGCGACCAGGCCTTGGGCGAGCAGCAGGAGGCGCCTGTCGACGCGGTCCGAAAGCCAGCCAACGGGGGCTTGTGCGAGCATGCCACCGAGGCTGAAGGCCGTCACCAGCGTCACGGCCGAGGCCGCATCGAGCCCCACGCGTTCGGCATAGATCGGCGTCATCGTGTAGACATTCATGTTCGTCATGCCGGCCTGAAACACGCCGACGACGGTGACCGGTGCGAGGGCTGCCAGCTGCCAGACGCCGAAGCGATGCCTCAAGTGGACGCTCCCCGTCCCCACTGTTTCAGCGGCTGCCGACACCCGCAAGGCTGGCCAGGGTGCGCCGAAGAGGCGCGCATAGGCGAGCCCGCATAGGATAACGCCGAGCACGATCTCAAACAGATGCGGAGAACCCGGTCCGGCGGCCTCTACGAGCAATTGCGCAGACAGGGTCGCAAGCGAGGTCATCAGCATGTAGAGGGAGAAATAGGCTCCGCGGTTCTTCTGGTCGGCATAGAGATTGATCCAGCTCTCGGCGACGACGAAGAGCGTGGCGATGGCAAAGCCGTTGATCAGGCGGAGGCAGAACCAGACAGCCGGTGCCTGCGTCAGCATGTAGCCGCAGGCACCGCATGCTGCGAATGCGGCGACAGCCAGAAAGGCGTGCTCGTGGCCGTAGCGGCTAACCAGCAGGCGCGCTGACAGGCAGCCGGCGAGAAAGCCTATGGGGAACGCCGTCAGCAAGAGCTGCACGACCTGGGGATCGATCGCCGGGTCGCTGAGATGCAGCGAGACAGTCGTCGTCAGAAGCGAGTTGCCGGTTGCGACGATCAGGATGCTCGCCATGACATGCAGAATCGCACGAAATCTTGCCACCTTCGGCTGGAGGCCGGCATCCGCATTATCGGGATGGACCATTGCTCACGCCTTTCCCGGGCGCGCCAGCACCGAGGGACGGGCTGCAAGCTCGTCCTCCTCGATATGGCAGGCAATTTCGTGCGTCTCGGACATCCTGCGCAGCGGTGGGGCAACAGTATCGCAGATCGAGCCGACCTTGCGGTGGCAACGCGTTGCGAAGCGGCAGCCGGCCGGCACGTTGATCGGGCTCGGCGTTTCACCCGAAAGACGGATCCGCTCGCGCGGCGCCTCGTCCGGATGGGGGCTGCGGATCGCCGATAGCAACGCTTCTGTATAGGGATGCGCGCCTTCGCCAAAGACTTCCTCGACGCTCCCCTGCTCCATGATCTTGCCGAGATACATGACCACGACCTTGTCGGCGACGTGGCGCACGAGTGACAGGTCATGGCTGATGAACAGCATCGTCGCGTGTTTTTCCCGCTGGATGTCGAGGAGCAGCGTGACGATGGCGGCCTGGACCGAGACGTCGAGCGCAGAAACCGGTTCGTCGGCGACGATCAGGGTGGGGTCGGCTGCGAACGCGCGCGCAATCGCGATACGCTGTTTCTGGCCGCCCGACAGCTGGCTTGGCTTTCGATCGGCAACGGCAGGTGACAAACGCACCATCGCCAGAAGCTCCCGCACCCTCTTTTCGATCTCCGCCTTGCCTTTGCGGATTCCGAATTTCTTGATCGAGCGGCGGATCGAAAAAGCCGCCGAATGCGACGGGTTGAGCGTGCTGTCCGGGTTCTGGAAGATCATCTGGATCTGCTGCAGCATCTTGCGGGGTCGCTCACGAGCCTGCAGCTCGGCGATATTGTCGCCTGCCAGGCGGATCTCACCCGACGTTGCCTTGTCGAGCCCGGTGACGATGCGTGCGAGCGTCGACTTGCCGCAACCCGATTCGCCGACAAGCGCGACGATCTCGGCCCTGGCCGCATCGAAGGAGATCGCCTCATTGGCCTTCACCGTCTTCTGATAGCCGATTGCGTAGAGCCTGCTGACCTCGGAGAGTGCAATCGCGGTCTCAGACTCGCCGCGTTCATTGTGCCGGGGCGCCGGCGCCTGTGATGCATCGGGGATCTCCTGCCAGCGCGGGCAACGCACCAGATGACCCTCATCCGCCTCCTTGAGCGTCAGTCCCGGCTGATCGCACTGCCCGGCAGAAAAACTTGCGCAGCGCGGAGCGAAGAGACAGCCGACGGGCCGCTCGGAGGGGAGCGGGATATGGCCGGGAATGGCGGCGAGCGCGCGGCTGCGCTTGTCGCTGGCAATGTCGGGAATGCAATCGATCAGGCCACGGGTATAGGGGTGTCGGGGCCGGCGGAATACCTCGCCCGTCATCCCCTCCTCGACCATCTCCCCGGAATACATGATGCCAAGGCGATCACAGCTTTCGGCAATCAGGCCGAGATTGTGGGAGATGAAGAGCAGGCTTGTGGAATAACGCTGGCGAAGCTCCGCTATGAGATCGATAACAGCGGCTTCGACGGTCACGTCAAGGCCGGTGGTGGGCTCGTCAAGAAGCAGAAGCGAAGGTTTGGCAAGCAGAGCCATGGCGATGACGACGCGCTGCTGTTGACCACCCGACAGCTGGTGCGGGTAGCGCTTGAGCATGTCGCCTGGATCGGGAAGGCGCACATCGGCGAGCATCGCTTCTGCCATGGCGATCGCCTCGGCCTTCGTCGCGCCAAGATGCAGGCGCGGCACTTCGGCAAGCTGGGCTCCGATCGTCTTGACCGGGTTCAGCGCGCTCATCGGGTCCTGGTAGACCATGGCGAGCTGGCGCCCCCGGATCGAACGCAATTCCCTGGCCGAAGCGCCGACGAGTTCCTTGCCGTTGAAGCGGATGCTGCCATTGGCAATCACGCCGGTATTGCCAAGATACCCCATGATCGCCATCGCCGTCGTGCTCTTGCCGCAGCCCGATTCACCGACAAGGCCATAACTCTCGCCAGGCTTGACGCAAAAGGACAGGTCGGGAATGGCGACCACTGTCTCGGCCTTTCCGCGAAACTCGATGCGCAGGTTCCTGATATCGAGGACAGGTGCCTGATCGATCATGGGCGTGATGGACATGGCCGCTCCTTGAAGATTGGAGGCGAGAATGTTCATGGCTTCCAGGCCTCCCGCATGCCGTCGGCCAGGAGATTGAAGCCGAGAACCAGGGTGACGAGAGCAAAGGAGGGAATGAGCGACATGTGCGGCCAGACGTTGAGAACGGTGACGCTCTCCTTGACCATGCCGCCCCAATCCGGATTCGGCGGCGGCAGGCCGAGCCCGAGGAATCCAAGGATGCCGATGGTGATTATGGTATAACCGATGCGAAGACAGGCATCGACAATGAGCAGGCTGCGGCAATTCGGCAGAAGCTCGACGAGCATGATGTAAATCGTGCTCTCGCCGCGCAATTTTGCTGCCGCGATATATTCCTGTTCCTTCAGGCCGAGCACGAGGCCGCGGGTGATGCGGCCAATGCCGGGTGCCGAAGCGACCGTCGTCGCGATGACGATATTGAACACCGACGGCCCGATATTGGCGATCAGGATGACGTAAATGACGAGGACCGGGAAGGCCAGGATGATGTCGGAGAATCGGCTGATCAGGGCATCGATCCAGCCGCCGTAATAGCCGGCGATCATGCCGATCGTGATGCCGACCACCATCGCAACTGCAACCGACAGGGGCGCAACGGAGAGCACGATGCGGGCACCGAAGATCAGCCGCGCCAGCACGTCGCGCCCGAGAATGTCCGTTCCGAGCCAGTGGGCTGCCGACGGATAGGGATTGGCCATGGCCATGACGTCGGAATCGGTTGGCGACGGCAAAGGCAGAATTGGGGCCAGAAGCGCCGCTAGGACCCAGAAGAGCACAAGCACAAGACCGACAATTGCCGTGCGCGAATGGAGAATACGCATCCAGCTCGGACGCGCAGTGCGTTTGGCGGGTGCTGTGACTTGAGCGATAGCGTCCTGTATGGCCATGATTATCTCACCCGGATGCGAGGATCGAGCAGCATGTAGCCAAGGTCGCCGAGCAGCTGCGTGACGACGGCGACGGCGACGGTGATGAGCGTGGCAGCCTCGAGCGTCGCCATGTCGCCAAAGAGGCTCGCTTCGAGAATGAGCCGCCCGAAACCCGGATAGGCGAAGACGAGTTCGGTGACCACGACGCCGCTGATCAAAAAGTTGATCTGCAGGAGGAGCACGGTGAACGGCGCGATCATCGCATTGCGCAGCGCATGGGAAAGCACCATGCGGCGCGTGCTCATGCCTTTGAGGATGGCCGTACGGATATAGGGCCGTTCCATGACGCCGATCATCGAGACCCGGATCATGCGGGCGACGTAGCCGAAGTCGTAGATGACAAGGACAGCGACCGGCAGGACAAACTGGTAGGGGACCGCCCACCCACCATCGCTGTTGAGCGGGCTCGTTCCGGGCAGGATCGGCCAGAGGATGACGAAAAGCGTGACGAGGAAAACGCCCGAAGCAAATTCCGGGATGGAGGTGAAGGTTATACAGATGACCGAGAGCGTCCGGTCGAGCACGCCGCCTTCCTTGAGCCCTGACAGGACACCGAAGATGATCGACAGCGGAACGATCAGCAGGAAGGCAAGCCCTGCGAGGATCGCCGTGTTGCCGAGCCGATCCCAGATGACGTCGTTGACCGGCAGCTTGTTCAAGGTCGAATAGCCGAAATTACCAAAATACTGGGCGCCGCGCGGATCCTTGAAGTTCAGGCCGGTGGCAGGATCCTGAAGCGGATCGGGAATCGCGCCGACAAGCACGCCGAGCCAGCGGCCATAGCGCACGAGAAGCGGATCGTTTGCCTTGAGCTTCTCGGTGAGCAGATCGACCTGCTGCTGGGTTGCAAAAGGACCGAGCGATTTGCGCGCCACGCTGCCCGGCGTAAATTCGCAGATGGCAAAGACAAGAAACGAGGCGCACAGCATCGTCAGGATCATCATCGCCAGTCGTCGGAGGAGAAAATTCGCCATAGCCCATGTATCCGAGGTCTGCGCACGGCACCCTATCGCGCGAGCGCGTCCGGGTGCCGGCTTTAGATTAGGCCGAGATCGCGTATTGATGCGCGAAGATATATTGCGAAGGATGGAGCTCGAAGCCCTTGACCTTCTTGTCCATGACGGTCGAGAAGACTCGCCAGAACGGCTGAACGATCGGGCCGTCCTCCTGCATGATCGCCTCGATCTTGGCCATGACCTTGCTGCGCTCGTTCGGATCGAGGATGCCTTCGGCCTCGGTCAGGAGCTTGTCGAAATCCGGATTCGAATAGTTCGATTCATTCCATGCGGCATTCGACCGGTAGGCAAGAGACAATGTCATAATCGCCAGCGGGCGGTGACCCCAGGCAGTCAGGCTGAAAGGCGCCGTCGTCCAGACTTCCCAATATTGGGCGCTCGGCAGCGCCTTGATGTTGATTTTGACGCCGATGTCGGCGAACTGCTGGGCGAGCACCTGAGCAGTGTTGAGTTCCCAGATCGGATCGGGGCGCGTCACCATGTCGAATTCGAAGCCGTCGGGATAACCGGCATCGGCAAGCAATTTCTTGGCCTTTTCGATATCGCGCGGATATTTGGGAAGGGCGGCGTATTCAGGATGTGACGGCGCCACGTGATGGTCTTCGGCTGGCGCGCCGGCACCGAGAAGCGCGGTCTGGATCACCTTGTCGCGATCGATCGCATAACGCATGGCCTGGCGCACGCGCTTGTCCTTGAACTGCTCGGTATCCGGGTGCATGCGCGCAACCACGGTCTGGGTCGTCTCGACCTGGTAGACGGCGACATGCGGGAAATTCTTCATCGAATTGATCTGCACGGCGTCGGCTTCCGACAGGCCATCGACCTGTTTGGAGGCCATCGCCGCGATACCGGCGCCCGGATTGTCGCCGAGATCGACATATTCGAAGGTATCGAGATAGGGACCTGTGCCCCAATAATCGGTTCGCGCCTTGTATTTGGCGCCCTTGCCGACGGTATATTCGGTCATTTCGAACGGACCGGTGCCGTTGGCGTCAGGGCCGAAGGCGCCGTTATCGGCGGGATCGAGAATGAACATCGGATAGTGGTAGAGATGTTCCGGAACGGCGATCTGCGGCGCAAAGCAGTTCAGGCGCACAGTGTAGTCGTCGACCTTCTCGATCGCGTTATCGGCCCAGAGCTTGCTAGACTTCTTAGTGTTGCCCTTTTCGTCCTTCTCGCCGGTTTCGTATTCCTGCACGAGATAGCCGGTGAAGAGACCGAGCACCGAGGAGCCGACATTCGGATCGCTGACGCGCTTCAGGTTCCAGACGACGTCGTCAGCCGTCAGCGGCCTGCCGCCCTTGCGCCACTTGACATCCTTGCGAATGTGGAGAGTCCAGGTTTTCAGGTCGTCGCTGGCCTCCCACTTTTCCAGAAGATAAGGATGCGTGATGTTGTTGCGGTCGGTAAAGGTCAGGTATTCGCAGACCTGACGGATTACGTTGGATTTTTCCGCGAAATCGGCCAAATGCGGATCCTTGATCTCCATGCAGCGCATGCCGATGCGCAGATTGCCGCCTTTCGGCATGTCCTCGGCCTGCACACCAACGCCAGGCATGGCAACACCGGCCATGGAATAGGCGGCAGCGGCCGACAGGCCAAGCAATGTCGCCTTGCGCAGGAAGTCTCGGCGGCCGATTGCGCCTGACGACATCTCATCGACCAATGTGGGGATGTAGGTATGCTGTGTCTTGTCCACGGTAGTCTCTCCAAGTTCGCGCTTTAACTGTTCCCAAATGTTTTGGTCGGGCCTTCTGGGAGGCTACGCTCCGAGATGCGGCCACAGCGGGCTTTTGCCCGTCACCCATCCGTCTTGCTAAAAATTAGAACAGGAAGAAAGTCTGTGACATGCAGTCACTCGACATGTTTTCTGCGCAAAACGACATTGTTCATTGGATCGCCGCCTGCCTTCCCGCAGTGCGAGTGGCTGCAGGATTTTCGCCGAAGCGTGTCCGATATGAGCGGCCGAAATGGGAGGCTGAGCGATAGCCGCAGATCTCGGCGATCTCACCGATCGCAAGCTCCGTATAGGTCAGGAGTTCGCGCGCGCGGGTCATGCGCAGCTCGATGTAGAAGTTGGTCGGACTTTTGCCGAGATTGGAGTGAAACAGCCGTTCGAGTTGGCGCAGCGACAGGGCCACGCTTTCGGCGAGATCAGAAATGTCGAGCGGATCCCCAAGACTTGCTTCCATGCGGCGCACTGCAAAGGCAAGCTTGGCGTTGCGGATGCCGAACCGGTCTTCCGGCGACATGCGCTGAACGTCGTCCTGGCGCCGGATGCGTGCATGATTGAACTGGTCAGAAATCAGCGCGGCGAGCTCGCGGCCTTCGACAGCGGCGATGAGATAGAGCATCATATCGAGCGTGACTGTACCCCCCGATGACGTCAGGAACCGTCCGTCGATCGCGAAAATATCGTCCGTGGCAAGACAGTTCGGAAATTCGCTGCGAAAGCTCGCAAGCGATTCCCAATGAACGGCACATCGCCGTCCCTCCAGCAGGCCGGCCTTGGCGAGGAAGAATACCGCAGTGCTGACGGCTCCGAGGATACAGCCTTCAGAATGAACGCGTCGCAGCCAGGCAAAGACACCGGCATCGTAGGCATCGGCATAGTTGATCCCGGCACATAAAATGACGACATCGCAGCGTGGTGCCCTGGCAATCGGCGCGTCGGCATCAAAGCCAAGACCACTGCTCGAATTTACTCTACCGCCGTCGGCCGACAGGATCAGCCACTCGAAAGCCTTCCGCTTCACCAGACGATTGCCTTGTCTGAGTGAATCGAGCGCCGCTGCAAAGGTCATCAACGGGAAGTCCGGAACCAGGTAAAAGCCGATCCGGATCGGACGCTGACCCTGTGCCAGCTGTTTCAGCGAGTAGCTCTGGTCCGTCACCGGCAAACTCCTGTTTTGCGCATGCACATCCCTGCTCAGCTTCGCCCATGAACAAGCACCTGATCTCGATCAATGAACCGTAAAGGGCCTGGCGGAACGGATTCAATACATTTCTGCTTGGCCCTAGTGCCCCCCATGCAGGTGTGCTTGCTCTTTCCCTCAGCGAGGCCTAAGCAGGACCGGTGGCCCAGTCTTCATGTCCATTGCGTATTCGGATCACGGATATTGTCCCGCTCCTCGACGGTGCGGCCACAGAACACCACCTCTTCCAGGGACGGGCTTGAGCCGCGGGATGCTTCAAAGCTACACAGAAACTGCTCGCGCAGATCAGGTGTGCTGGTTAGCTTAGCGCAACCCGCAAGTCGCGGTTCGGCATGAAATCACATACTCACGCTTGGTGAGTTCATATCCGACGGTCTGGCATCCATATTGCATACCTGAAGTTCGGAATAATCTAAATTGGATTGTGCTCATGTCGCATGCAATGCCGTCATCGCCCGACTATCGCCTGGACGTGCGAGCTATCCGGAAGCCCTATTCGGGCGTGATCGCCGATGACGGCCCGCGTCCGTCGCCAAGAAAACGAAGCGGCCGAAGAGGCGGTCGTCGCCGGTAAGCGAAAGTCGTTGCCGATCAGGTGCTCTCCTGGAACGCATCAGGGCCTGGCACTGCTGATCGAAGGGTTGCAGGGTACGCTCCCGCGGAGCTGATCCGGGATCAATAGGAAGAGCCCAGATGCCCCGTCCGGTGGGGTTAGACTAGCGATAGAGAGAAAGGAAGCGCCAGTGAACCCAATGGAAATAGTCTTCACCAACGCAAAGCTTGCCGATGGTATGCTGAACGACATCGTGGTGCAGGACGGCCGGATCACGGCAATAAGACCGGCAGGCTCCGATGCGAATGCCGCAAACGTGGTCGATATCGACGGCGCCACTCTGGTTCCCAGCTTCGTCGACGGGCATATCCATCTCGACACAAGCTTCTACGGCGACAAGTGGATCCCGCATAAGTCGTGCACCAATGGCTTCGACGTGCATGAGCGTGTCGCCTTCCAAGCGCAGAATATGGCAGTCGCAGCACCTATGGACGAGCGCGCTCGCAACCAGCTCGATCTCTGCATTTCTAACGGCACCCTTCAGATGCGCAGCCACGTGATGGTCGATGGATCGGTCGGCCTGAAGTCGCTAGAAACCATCCTGAAGGTTCGCGAGGACTACACTGATATCATCGACATCCAGCTCGTCGCCTTCCCGCAAAGCGGCATCCTCAAAAGCCCCGGAACGCCGGAGCTGATGGACGAGGCGATCGCGATGGGTGCCGATCTCGTGGGCGGGCTCGATCCGCTCTCCTTCGACCGCGACATCAAGGGTCATCTCGACGTGGTCTTCGGCATTGCCGAAAGGCGCGGCGTCGATGTCGATATCCATCTCCATGATGCGGCCACGCTCGGCACCATGACGATCGAGGAGATATGTGCGCGTACGACCGCGCTTGGCATGCAGGGACATGTGGCGGTCAGCCATGCCTATGGTCTTGGTGATCTCGCGCCGGAAGCCGCAAAGAAGATTGCCACCCTGATCGCCAAAAGCGGCGTCTCGATCATGACTAATGCGCCCGGCAACCACAATTTTCCCCCTGTGGCCCTTCTGCGTGCTGCCGGCGTCAATGTCTTTAGCGGCAACGACAATATCCGTGATTCCTGGTGGCCCTTCGGGGACGGCGACATGTTGCGCCGGGCGGAGATTATCGCCTATCGTTCCGGTTTCTTTACCGACGAGGAACTTAACGCCGCCTTCGATGTAGTGACCTCGGGCGGTGCCAAGGCGCTTCGCCTGGAAGGCTATGGCATCGCTGTCGGCGCAAAAGCCGATTTCGTCACACTCGCGGCCGAGCACGTGCCGGAGGCCGTCGTCGCCATTCCGAAGCCGCGCCGCGTCTTCAAGGAAGGCCGCCTCGTCGCCGAAAACGGCTCGGTGATACGCTGATGTCTTCTCCCGCCACTCAGACTATTCGAGCTGACACGTCGTCTCGCGGCGCCGCGATCGTAGCGCCGCATTGGCTCGCCAGCCAAGCAGGTGCCAAGGTGCTGCGGCGCGGCGGCAATGCCATCGAGGCGCTGGTTGCCGCAGGTGCGGCGCTTGCGGTCACCTACCCGCATTTCTGCGGCCTCGGCGGCGATGCCGTCTGGCTGGTCGCCGACGAGACGGGCAAGGCGCAAACCTTCCTCGGTATCGGTCAGGCGGCAGGCGCCGTTCCGGATGGAGACATCCCCTTGCGCGGAGCCGCCTCCACGCTGACGACAGCCTGCCTCGTGGATAGTTGGGAAAAAGTGCTTGCCCATTCCGCCGCCGAGTGGTCGGGCTCGGAAAGTTTATCGACCCTGCTGGACGATGCGATCGCCCTTGCGAATGACGGTTTCGAGGTCAGCCGGTCACAGGCTTTCTGGCACGCATTCCGAAACGGCGAGTTGGATAGCTGGCCGGGCTTCGCCGGTCTCTTCCGATCATCAGGTACCCAGCGACAGCCGGCACTTGGCAAGACGCTTGATGCCATCGCCCGCCATGGCGCCCGCGAGTTCTATGAAGGGGCACTCGCCCGGCGGATCGTCGCTGGGCTTGCACAAGCAGGCTCACCGCTTTCGGCG
Organism: Rhizobium viscosum; assembly: GCF_014873945.1. Classification (NCBI taxonomy): domain Bacteria; kingdom Pseudomonadati; phylum Pseudomonadota; class Alphaproteobacteria; order Hyphomicrobiales; family Rhizobiaceae; genus Rhizobium; species Rhizobium viscosum. The sequence continues at coordinate 1,175,248 of NZ_JADBEC010000002.1, forward strand.
AACGATCTTGCCGCAACACAAACCGATATTGCGGCTCCGATCCGCCAGCGCTATCGCGACACCATTCTGCTCGCACCGCCTCCACCCACCCAGGGCATAACCACACTCGGCATCATGGGTGTGCTCAACCATCAGTCGATGACGGATTTCCCCCCCGATAGCGCCGACTTCTACCACAGGCTCGTCGAGGCAGTGAAACAAGCGTTTCTTGACCGGCATACCATCGCCGATCCCCGCTATGGGTTCAATGTTTCCTCGGAACTGCTCGATCCAGCACGTCTCGCGGCGAAAGCCGCAGCAATCGTTCCAGGCCGTGCATTACCCTGGCCGCAGCCCTATCGGCACGGCGACACGGCCCTGCTTGCCGCCGTCGATGAGAAGGGACGCTGCGCATCGTTGCTGCAAAGCCTCTACTTCGATTGGGGAAGCGGCGTGGTGGTCGGCGACACAGGCATCCTCTGGCAGAACAGGGGCGCTGCCTTCAGCACCGATCCCGCCAGCCCCAATGTCATCCGTGCCGGGAAGCGTCCATTCTACACGCTCAATCCAGGCCTGGCGCTCAAGAACGGCCGATCGCATCTCATCTACGGCACGCAAGGGGCCGACGGACAACCTCAGACCTTATCACTCCTGCTCAGCCTGCTGATCGACCATGGTCTCGATCCGGCTACAGCCCTGTCGCGTCCGCGCTTTCTGCTCGGCCGTACCTTCTCCGACAGCCGCGACACCCTAAAGATCGAGGAAAATGCCGGCCTGGAAACGGTCTCCGCACTTGCCGCCATGGGCCACGAGATCTCGACGATCGATAGTTTCAGCCCACTTGGCGGGCAGGCCGGCGTTATCCGCATCGGGCAGGACGGAACGATCGACGGCGCCCATGACCCACGCAGCGACGGAGGCGCGATCCTGCTGTGACCGGCTCATTGTTTGATCTCGTTATCCGCAATGTCCGTGTTGAGGAGAATGGCCCCCTCGTCGACATCGCCGTACGAGAGGGTCGGATCGCTGACATCGGATCCGATATCCGGTGCGAGGCGATCGAAAGCGTCGATGGCGAAGGAACCTTCGCCTTCGGCGGGTTTGTCGATTCACACATCCATCTGGACAAGGCCTGCATCCTCGATCGCTGCACGATCTGCGAAGGTACGCTTGCCGAGGCAGTGCGGGAGACGGCTAGGGCCAAGGCGAGCTTCGAGGAGGACGACGTCTATGCCCGGGCGGCTCGCATCGTCGAGAAGGCGATTTCGCATGGTACGACGCGGATGCGCACCTTCGTCGAGATCGATCCCCGCGCCGGGTTCCGTTCCTTCGATGCGATCAAGCGCATCCGCGAGGACTATGCCTTCGCGGTCGATATAGAGATCTGCGCCTTCGCCCAGGACGGGCTGACAAATGAGCCCGAGACCGTGGACATGCTCGACGCTGCCCTTTCCAACGATGCGGATCTGGTTGGCGGTTGTCCCTATACGGATCCGGATCCCAACAGGCATATCGAGATGGTCTTTGCACTGGCGCTGAAGCATGACGTGCCAATCGACTTCCATCTCGACTTCAGCCTCGATCCCGAGTGGACCGACTTGCCGGCGGTGATCGACGCCACACTCCGTCACGGCTGGCAGGGTCGCGTGGCGATCGGCCACGTCACCAACCTCTCGGCCATGTCACAGGCAGAGATCGTCTCCATTGCCGATAGGCTGGCTGACGCCGGCATTGCGCTTTCCGTGCTGCCGTCCACCGATCTGTTTCTGAACGGGCGCGGCCATGACCGGCTGGTTCCGCGCGGTGTGGCGCCCGCTCACATGCTGGCAGGCCGCGGTGTCGTGACCTCGATTGCGACCAACAACGTGCTTAATCCCTTCACTCCCTATGGTGATGCCTCGTTGATCCGCATGGCCAATCTCTACGCCAACGTCGCCCAGCTCTCCCGAGACGAGGACATGGCTCTGGTCTTCAGCATGGTAACTGAGGTGACGGCACGCGAGTTCGGCAGTGTCGGACGGTTAAAGATAGGTGCCGAGGCCACGATCGTACTGCTCGACAGTCCCGGCCCGCGTGCTGCAGTGCGCGAGATTGCCCGCGTCGTTGCCGGCTGGAAGAACGGCAACCGGAGTTTCGATAACGGCAAGCCCAGAATTCACAGACCCAGGTGAACACCACTGGCTCACCCGCTAGGTACCTGACGCTCTCATCACACGACGCGCTGCCTTTGATGGGCGCGTGCCACGGAGAGCGACCCAGTCAGCTCTCCACCAGAGGGCCACTCTATGCCTTCAAGGTCAATCTTTTCCGAAGATAAAAGCAGTATCCTATCCAAAACGCGTACATGCATTGCCCTCCTTGTGCCCGTCTATCGCCCCGATCCGATTGCAGGCGTTTGACAGGCAAGACATGTGCCAGCAACGTCCTTCAGGTCATGTAGACGCCGCCAGTCACATTAACGCCCTGGCCGGTCATAAAACGGGCGCTGTCGGAGCAAAGGAAGACCACGACATCGGCAACGTCCTCGGGTGTTTCGATACGCCCGAGGGGGGTCTGACCAACATATTCGTCAAACACCTGTTGTGGTGAGATGTTGCGAAGGCGCGCCTCCCATTCGATCTCCCGGCTTTGCATGCCGGTTTTCACGAAGCCTGGGCAGACGGCGTTCACCCTGATACCTGCAGGCGCAAGCTCGCGTGCGAGGGCCTGAGTCCAACCAAGAACGGCAAACTTGCTGGCAGAATAGTGGGCCAGAAGCGGCGCGCCGACTTTTGCCGCAAGTGACGCCGTATTGACGATGCAGCCGTGCCCCTGCCCGACCAGATGGCGGCCAGCGATCTGGTTCGTCAGAAAAATCCCGCGCGTGTTGACATCGAAATTGAAGTCCCATTCCTCGTCGGTCAACTCGAGGGCCTTCTGCATGGTGGAAACACCGGCATTGGCGATGACGATATCGCACCCCCCTATCCCGTTTACCGCCTCAACGAAGGCAGCCTCGACAGAATCCCGCTTACGCACGTCGACCTCGACGGCAACGGCACCGTTTCCGATCGACTGGACCGCCTGGGCTGCCGCGTCGAGGTTGATGTCGGCGACCGCGACGACAACATCCTGGGCGGCAAGCGCCTTGGCGATGGCAAGCCCGATGCCGGTTGCACCTCCCGTGACGAACGCGCGGCGCCCCTGAAGCTCGGAAAAGACAGGCGGTTTCATGGCAGCTCCTTGAACGATTTCAAAAGAGCGTATCCAACAAAATCGAACTCATCAAATGTTTTTTTTGTTTGATTGAGTTCGTTTCGATGCGTATGGTCAAGCTGACTTGCGAAAGATGCTCCCTCGGGAATCCGACGGGCTCGGCAATGACTCAAGGCAGTTCACAGGAAACCGTGGGCTCAATCATCACTGCTCGGTCGAGCCGAGCGTGCATAACAGAACGTCGTGGAAGGACTGCACAATGGTTTTTGAATGCTTCGGGAAGCGCAAGAAGGTGGTCATCGCCATGGCCCATATCGGCGCCCTGCCCGGATCGCCGCTTTACGACGCTCAGGGAGGCATGCAAAAGCTGATCGATGACGTGGCATCGGACGTCGAGAAGCTGCAGGCCGGCGGCGTCGATGCCATCATGTTCGGCAACGAGAACGATCGGCCCTATGTCTTCAAGGGGTCGGCCGAAAGCGTTGCGGCGATGACTGCCATCGTGCAGGCAATCAAGCCTGAACTGAAAGTTCCGTTTGGCGTGAACTATCTCTGGGATCCTGTCTCGAGCGTCGCCATCGGCGCTGTCACCGGCGCCAGTTTCGTGCGTGAAATCTTCACGGGCCTTTTTGCCTCCGACATGGGGCTGTGGCAACCGGACTGTGCAGCTGCGGCCCGGCTGCGGGCGAATCTCGGCCGAGGTGACATGAAGATGCTGTTCAACATCAACGCGGAATTTGCCCATTCGCTGGATCAGCGCCCGATAGCGTTGCGCGCCAAGAGCGCCGTCTTCTCCTCCGTTGCTGATGCCATTCTTGTATCCGGCCCGATTACCGGGCAGCCCGCGAGCCAGTCGGATCTTCGCGAGGTATGCGAGGCGGTCACCGACGTCCCGGTCTTTGCCAATACCGGCGTCAACATCGATAATATCCGCGACGTTTTCTCCATGGCGCAGGGCTGCATAATAGGCACCCATTTCAAGGTGGACGGCAATACGTGGAACGCTGTTGACGCGGCGCGCGTCAGACGCTTCATGGACGTCGTCGAGACTTTGCGCTGAGGCGAAAGGCGTCATGGCAGCTGTCCTCGGCCTCGATATCGGAACGACCTCCACGATCGGCATCCTGGTTGGCCTGCCGGATCAGATTTTGGCAACGGCAAGCCGGCCGGTGACCTTGTCCTCCCCGCATATCGGCTGGGCGGAGGAAAACCCTTCGGAATGGTGGGAGAACGTATGCTCTCTCATCGGGGAACTGCTCGTCACCTCCGGCCTTGATGCCGGAGAGATCAGCGCGATTGGCGTGACAGGCATGCTCCCTGCCGTCGTTTTGCTCGATGCGCGCGGCAAGGTGCTGAGACCAAGCATTCAGCAAAGCGATGGGCGATGTGGCGCCGAAGTCGCCGAACTGAAGGCGGCATGGGACGAACGCGCGTTCCTGGAGAGGGCCGGAAACGGCATCAATCAGCAGCTCGTCACAGCAAAGCTGAGATGGATAGAACGGCACGAGCCGCGGGTCTTCGAGCAGATTGAAACGGTCTTCGGCTCCTATGACTACATCAACTATCGGCTGACCGGCGCCCGTTCTGTCGAGCAGAACTGGGCGTTGGAAGCCGGCTTCGTGAATATCGCAACGGATACCATTGACGAAGAGCTTGTGCGTCTTGCCCACATCGATCCACGCGTCGTACCGATAAAGCGCGCGTCTTCGGAGATCATGGGGCTCGTCGATGAACGAGGCGCCTCGGAAACGGGCCTGAGGATCGGAACCCCCGTCGTCGGCGGTGCGGCCGACATGATTGCGTCCGCACTGGGCGCAGGCGTCATCGATGCCGGCGACGTTCTCTTAAAATTCGGCGGCGCGGTCGATATTCTGACGGCCACCGACGTTGTCGCCCCGGATCCCAGGCTTTTTCTCGACTATCATCTGGTACCGGGCCTTTACATGCCGAACGGCTGCATGTCGACGGGCGGCTCTGCGCTGAATTGGTTCGTGAAAAACCTTGCGTCTGGTGAACAGCATGCAGCCGATGCCAAAGGCTGCAGCCTGCATCAACACCTCGACCATCTGGCCGAACAAAAGCCTGCCGGCTCTGATGGATTGACGATCCTGCCCTATATGCTCGGTGAAAAGACGCCGATCCATGATCCGGCAGCGCGCGGCGTGATTGAAGGGCTGACGTTGTCGCACGATATCGGTCATCTCTGGCGCGCCCTGCTTGAAGCCTATGCCTATGCCATCCGCCATCACGTCGAGGTGCTGATCGATATGGGGCATCGCCCGAAGCGCTTTCTGGTGTCGGACGGCGGCGCGCAGAGCACGATATGGATGCAGATCGTTGCCGACGTGCTTGGCGCCCCCGTGCAGCGCCTTTCGGGGCATCCAGGCTCCTGCATCGGCGCGGCCTGGAGCGCTGCGATCGGCGTTGGCCTCGAACACGACTGGCGAGGTGTCACGCGCTTCGTGCAATTTTCGGATGTCCTGGAGCCGCGCAGCGCCAATGCAACCCTGTATGACGACGGCTATCGCCGCTACCGGGAGCTCTACGATCGCATCGCACCCGTCTGGAGACCACGGTAGATACGAACTCTGGAGGATTGTAACGGCTGAAAACTGTGCACTCCACATGGCTCCATCTGAGCGGGCCTATGATTACGGTGACGATCATGTTTAATTCGAACAGATATTGATGTAAACGGCGTCCGTATGCGGCCTTCTGACGGACGAATTTCTGAAAGACGAACACGAGACGAAAATTAAGATGACGAGCGAGCAATCAGCCGCCAGATCCGGCGAACGCCCCAAATTCCTTGCCCAGGTCCGGCAGGCCGCGATCATCGAGGAGATCGGACGGGTCGGATCGGTAACGGTCAGCGATCTGGCGCAGCAGCTTTCGGTCTCTGAAATGACCGTGCGGCGCGATCTTGTCGAACTTGAGAAGGACGGCCGCCTCATCCGAACGCATGGCGGTGCGGTCAAGCCGGATCGGGCGCCCCCCCTTGCGCTCGCAGAGAATGTCGATCGCGAAGAACCGGCATTCGAGGCGCGACTTGCGCGCAATGCCACGCAAAAGCGAAGGATTGCCGCCGCCGCAGTCAGCCTGTCCCAAGCCGCGCGCAGTATTGCGATCGATGTCGGCACGACCCCCTATTTCGCAGCCGAGGCGCTTGCCGGTCGACAGCAGGTTAAGATTTTTACCAACAGCATACGTACGGCCTCCTATCTCGGCGCCAAGGGCGTGGAGACCTACCTGGCCGGCGGCCGGATTCGCGGCGAGGAAATGTCGACGAGCGGCCCCGCAGCCGTGGAGCAATTCGAGTCGCTGTGGTTTGATATCGCCTTCATTGGGGTTTCCGGTCTGACGGCGCAGGGCATCTTCGACTATTCCTTCGAGGAAACAGACATGAAGCGTGTCTATCTAAGTCACGCCTCGCAGCGCGTGGTTCTGTGCGACTCGACGAAATTCAACCGGATGTCCCTCGTTCACGTCGCCAAACTCAGCGAATTCGACACACTCGTCTGCGACGAAGCGCCGACAGGCGAACTGGCATCGGCCCTGAATGCAGCAGGCGTCGCTATCACGGTAGCCGACTGATCCAGACAGTCCGCTGTCGTCAGTCGGAATGCACGTTGCCTTTTGTCTTATCTTGTTTGATATTGTTCGAACATCGTCACGCAGCTTGGCCTAAGCGCGTTGAGTGCTGAAATCAGGGTAACGATCATGTCGCAGACAATCTCGGCAATGCAGGCAAGCCAGCTCTATCGGGACGAGGCAACGGGCACGCGATTGCGGGAGTTAATCGCTGACGTCGGCCGACGCAGCGGCGAATTCCCTGACGATCTGGCCAATCATCTGCCGATGGTTCTCGAGGCCATGGCCCGACTCGGCGCTCCGGCTGCGCGGCTCGAGGCTTACGCAGATCACTACACGCGCTCCCACGCCGTTCCGATGCAGCCGCCCGCCATATCTGCGTTGGACGACGCAACATGGCGCAGCGCTCTCGGACGACGCGAGCGAGAAGGTGACCTGCGGCGCTATTTCAGTGCAAGGGTTTCGAAGGAAGGCGGTTCGGCTACGGCACGGGCAGTCATGCCTGTGCTCGCCCCCGGAATTGCGGCCTCGGCCACTCATGGGCTGATGCGGCTCGCCTACGCATTTCTGCGCAATGACGATGCCGAGGTCGCCGCAGCGCTCGGTTACTGGGCTGCAACCTATCTCGCTTACGAGGGCATTCCGGCTGAGCGCACGCCGGATGCCACAGACCCGCTTTCCTGTCTGATTGACATGCGGGCAGACCCCGCTTTGCACAATCTCGACGCACCGACGCATCTCCTGTGGAAATGGATCGAGGCGATGGGCAAGCTTCCGGCATTTCGCGATCGTCTCGGACGGCTGGTCGCCGGTCCGGATTTCCTTGACCGCATTCGCCCGGTATCACTTGCTCTCTATGCGGGGACGATGAGCTTCGAGGCCCTGCATGCGGTGACCGGCTGCCATTGGCTGCGCCTTGTTTCCCCGAATATAGGGAAACCTCAGAGCCTCGCGGTCCATTTCTGGGAAGTCGTGATGGCGCTCTACACCAAGATCGGCATGCCGCTTCCACCAACCTCCGAAGAACTGGAGGAATGGCGCCATCTGCCGCTGCCCGCCGATGCTGAGATAGCGGCAGCCGCCGTCGCATCCGACGACGAACATGACCATTCACTCGTGTTTTCCGCCTTCGAGGAATATCGCTACACCGGCGATCGACTGTACAAAGTCGTTGCCGCGCGACGCGTCGGGCTCATCGCCGGATGATCTTAGCGCGCCGCGCTCATGGACCGATATTCGGCTGGAAATGCACCTTGTCGTAGCCGTCCAGCGATTGGAAAAAATAATCGATATTGCGCATGAACAGTCCCCGGCAAATGCCGGCGACAAGCTTCGGCACCCCCGCCTTCAATCCGGTGATACCGTTACAAACCGGACCAAGACTTGGTACCGCGGCATTGTTGAAGATATGGATATTGGCAAGCATGGATGCCGTTCCGGGAACCTTTTCGACCAGCTCGAATGCCGGACCTAGATAGGGATAGGCGAGAAGGTCGAGGTCGACCTCGCCCTTTGGCGGCACGAAGCGGTCGGCCCAGGTTGCGATCAAGCCGGAAAACCCGGCCAGTTCAGGGCGATGCGCAAGATCAATCCGGTAACCTGTTCCAAGCAGAAGGTGATCGAAGGCAAAGTCACCGACCGTCGTCTTGACGGCGATCTCGCCGTTCGCGATCCCAACCGCTTCTATTGCCGCTCCAGCCAAGAGGCGACACTGAGGAAATGCCATGGCGCGCTCATACATTTCCACTGTTGGCGGCGTCCTAAAGGCGAACATGCGACGGGTGAACCGATAGCGGCTCTCATTATCGAGATCAGAGAAGTGATTGAGGAAGCCCGGAAAATTCGACCAGTCCAGCAGTTCGGTCTTGGGCAGGGACGGCGCACGGGCAAGGAGCGTTACACTGTCGGCACCCGCCTCCAGTGCGGCCACCGCCCAGTCGAAACTGGAGGCTGCCGCGCCAATCACCCCGATCCGCTTGCGGGCAAGGCTCCGCGCCGGGATGGCCTCGCCGCTATGCGTCCAGCGCTCCTTCGGCAGCCCGTTGCGGATCACGGCGGGCACATGCAGTCTGCCGGCACCCTCCAGACCCGTCGCCAGCACTACCTTGCGACAGGATACTGCCCGCTCGCGACCGCCCTGCAGGACGCGCAGCCTCAGATGATCCCGCTCCTCCTCGATTGCAAGCAGCCGGCTGTCGTTTTCGACGCTCAACCCCAGCACGCTTCGAAACCAATTCAGATAGTTCATCCAGGCAATGCGATCGATCTTGTCGAGCCTGTCGAAGCTCTTGCGACCATGAACCGCTTCGTGCCATGCCCGATAGGTCAGGCTCGGCACGCCAAGATCCGGACCGCTCAACGTCTTCGGGGACCGCAAGGTCCGCATGCGCGCCGTCGTCACCCATGGCCCCTCCTGCCCCGCAGGCGCTGCATCGATCAGGCTGACACGTTCCACTCCTTGCCGCTTCAGGCCGAAGGCGATCGTAAGACCAGATAGGCCTGCGCCGACGATAACGACGTCGTGCAAGAGATTGGCCTCGTCGTGCGCCGGCACCCAGGCTCGCGGCGCCGCTTCGATCATCCCGAGATCGCGTCGAACCTGTCTTTCGAGCCGGAGCAACCGTGATCGCGCTGCCTTCGCGGCATCCGGGCTGGACATATCCTGCGCCGACAATGACTCCTGCATCGAGACTGACCCCCAGAATTTTCCGGAAGCGTAGCGAACATGGTTACGTTGTAAAGTGTTTGATCATGTTTCTTTTCGATTTTTTCCATCATTCCGTGTTCGTTTTCGGATCGGCATTTCGCTAAATAGCCTGCCGGAGTGTGGTGAGCCTCCCCATTACCTGTTTCACCGCATGAGCCGAAATCCATACGATAAAACAGCGATATACTGTGAAAACGGCTGCCGGGTGAAAAAACAAGCAGGTCAAGTTCATCATTTAGGCAGGATGCGACTGCTTTAGCCAAAGAGGTCGGCATTAAATTCTATTTTGTTATATATGTGATTTTTTGTTTGACTTGAAATTGAGGCGCGCTAACGTCGCTTTATAATTCACCCGCACCGGAAAGGTTGATTGTCATGACGAGAGCCTCTTCATTCTCCATGCCCAAAACGGCATACCGCCTGGCGGCCGCTGTCATGGCGCTGATGGCGACCACCGCCTACACGCAGGCAAAGTCGCTCGACGGCGTGACCCTGACGATCGCGTCGATGAACGACGGTTTTTCCAAGGTCCTGACCGAGCTGGCGCCCGCCTTCAAGGAGGAAACCGGTGCGGATATCAAGGTCGAGATCATGGACTACGGCACTTTGCTGACCAAGACGACTGCCGATTTCGTCGGCGATACCAAGGGTTATGATCTGGTGACCATGGATATCGTCTGGGCAGGCGCCTACGCCGAGAACAAGTATTCCGTAGACCTGACCGACTGGGTCAAGCGCGATGCTGCCGAACTCGATCTCGATGACATCTATCCGGTGGCGCTGAAATCGCTCGGCCAATATGACGATCACTACGTGGCTTTTCCGTTTGCCGCCTACGCCAACGTGCTCGCCTATCGCAAGGATCTTCTGGAAGCTGCCGGACTGAAGCCGCCGGCGAGCATGGAAGAACTCGTCGCCGATGCCAAGAAGCTGACGGATCCCTCAAAGAAGCAATACGGCTTCGTCGCCAACGGCCAGAAGGGGCCGGCGGTCGCCCAGGACTGGATGCAATACAACAACCAGCTCGGCGGCTCCATCCTGGACAAGGACGGCAAGCCCGCCCTCAACTCTGAAGCAAATATCAAGAGCCTCACGGTCTACAAGGAACTCTTCACCGTGGCCGCGCCTCCCGGCGCCATCGAATATGACTGGGGCGGGCGTGAGGAAAGCTTCCGCCAGGGAATGTCTGCCTTCATGCAGACTTGGTCCGTGGGTGCCGCTGCCTATTCCGATCCGAAAGTATCCAACATCGTCGGCAAGGCCGGCATTGCCGTGGCGCCGGTTGCCGCAGGCATGACGCCGCAATATGGCGTCGGCGGCTGGGGGCTTGCGATCAATGCGGATATCGATACGCCGAAGCAGGAAGCGGCATGGACCTTTATCAAGTGGGTGACGAGCAAGAAAATCCACAAGGAGTTCAATATGCTCGGCGCCGGCGGCTTCATGCGCAAGAGCGAAATGACCGATCCCGACCTTCTTGCCAAATACGACTTCCTGCCGGTGATCGCGCAAACCTACGAGAACGGCAACGGCGAATTCCGCCCGCGCATTCCGGAATATCCTGAAATTCAGGATATGCTCGGGACAGCCGTCAATTCCGTACTCGCCGGCGCTGCGACCCCGAAGGAAGCACTCGACAAGGCGCAGGAAGCAGCAGAAAAACTATTCTGATCGCTGCGCCTGCCGCCATGCCTGGCGGGCGCATTCCGCTTCGCGATCGCGCCGACCGTCAAACCGGCGCGGTCAAGGACGCAGCCTTAGGGCCGGAGCCGAGCCTGACACGAATGAACGCTGTTTTGCCGATGCCCCATCGCTTCTCCGATCGCCGCAGGCTCTTCCTGTTCTTGATGGCCGCTCCGGCAGTCGTCTACGTCGCTGCAATCGGCCTTTGGCCGCTTTCGCAAGGGATCTGGTACAGTTTCTATCGCTACAATCTTCTCCGCCCAGCCCGAACAACCTTCGTCGGCCTGCAGAACTATGTCGACATCTTCACCGATGAGACAACACGCACGGCAATTCTCAACACCTTCCAGTTCACGATTTTCAGTGTCGGTCTCCAGCTCATCTTCGGCTTCTGCCTGGCCCTCCTTCTATGGCGCGACAGCCGTTTCAATCGCGCGGTTCTCGCCTTCCTGCTGGTGCCATCGACAATCACCCCGCTCGTAGTTGGACTGATCTTCAAGGCGCTGCTTGGCGCCGACTACGGTATGATCGGCTATTTCCTGTCGGAAGCGGGCATCGGGCCGCGCACGGGCCTCCTCACCGACGCCTCAACCGCGCTCTGGGTCCTTATATTGATCGATTGCTGGGAGTGGACCCCTCTGATGACCCTGATCCTGCTTGCCGGCCTCAAGGCACTGCCGGCGGACCTGCTTGAGGCCGGGACCGTCGATGGTGCAACGGCATGGCAGCGCTTCCGCCTGTTGATCCTGCCCTTGATGCTGCCGTCGATCTTCCTCGCACTCACGCTGAGGACGATGGATGCCTTCCGTGTCTTCGATTCCGTTTTCGTCACAACGGGCGGCGGGCCGAACGACGCCACCAACACGCTGATGATGCTCGGCGTCAAGGAGGGTCTGCAATTCTTCAATGTCGGCTATGCCTCCGCCGTCGGCAACGTCACGCTGCTCTTCATCGCGCTGATAGCGACCGTCCTGCTTCTGGTCGTCCGACGCGCCGATGTCAGGATCAACGGGAGATAGGCCGATGTCACGTGTTTCCAGACGCCGTATCCTTGCCGAGCGGACCGTCGTCCTCGTCGCAACCCTTCTGTTCCTGCTTCCGGTCTGCTGGCTGATCGCGACAGCCTACAAGCCGTCGAACCAGATATTCACCGTGCCGCCGCGCCTGACCTTCGAGCCGACGCTCGACCAGTTTCGCCAGGCCCTTGCGCTGTTCGACGTCGTTTCGCTCGTCCGCTCGTCGCTGGTGATCAGCCTTGGCACGACGCTTCTTTCGCTTCTCCTCGGCGTTCCCTCAGGCTACGCTCTGGCGCGCTCCAAGGCACGCTTTGCCACGGGCTTTGCCTATTTCTTCCTGGCGATCCGGATGATCCCGGCGATCGCAGCACTGATCCCCTTTTATCTGCTCATGCGCGACATCGGCCTGCTCGGCAGCTGGTGGGCGGTCATCGTGTTCAACACCATGCTGAACTGCGCCTTCGTGACCTGGATGATGTTTTCCTACTTCAAGTCGCTGCCACCGGACATGGAAGAGGCGGCACTGACCGATGGCTGCACGCTGATCGGTGCCTTCCTGCGCGTGGCGTTGCCGTCAGTGCGCTCCGGCATCATCGCCTGCGCTCTCTTTTGCATGATGTTCTCCTGGAATGACTTCCTTCACCCGATGTTTTTGACCACCCTTGATTCAAAGCCGATCTCGGTCGCGTTGCTGACGGCTTACGGAACCAAGGACATCACCTGGGGCACGCTTGGAGCTCTTGCGCACTTTTCCACCATACCGATTGTCCTGATGGCGCTCTTCATGAACCGCTACTTCGTTCAGGGCGCGACCAACGGCGTACAGTAGGGCAGACAGCATGGCCGAAATCTCGTTTACGAACGTCTCAAAGACCTATGCCGGCGGCAAGGCCGCAGCGCTGAAGGATTTCAATCTTAAGATCACCGACGGGGAGTTCATGGTATTGGTCGGCCCGTCCGGCTGCGGAAAGACCACCGCTCTTCGAATGATAGCCGGCCTGGAGGATATCTCCTCCGGCGAGTTGAAAATCGACGACACTGTGGCAAACGATCTGTCGCCTCGCGACCGCGATATAGCCATGGTCTTTCAGTCCTATGCGCTTTATCCGCATCTAAGCGTTGCAGACAATATCGCCTTCGGGCTGAAGGTGCGCGGCGCCAAGCCTGACGTCATCGCCGACAAGGTGCGCGAAACCGCCGCGCTGCTGGAACTGACGGAATTTCTGGATCGCAAGCCGAGCCGCCTTTCCGGCGGCCAGCGGCAGCGCGTCGCCATGGGCCGTGCCCTGGTGCGCTCGCCCAACGCCTTCCTTATGGATGAACCGCTTTCCAATCTCGATGCACGCCTGCGCGGCCAGATGCGCGCGGAAATCTCGCGGCTGCAGCGCATGACGGCGGTCACCACGGTCTATGTCACCCATGACCAGGTGGAAGCCATGACCATGGGCCACCGGGTCGCCGTCATGAACAAGGGAACATTGCAGCAGCTTGATACGCCACGGGCGCTCTACGACCAGCCGCTCAACATGTTCGTCGCCGGCTTCATCGGTTCCCCGCCAATCAACTTTCTGGAGGGCAGGCTGGTCACACATGACAACGGCCCGGCCGTTGCAATCGGCGAATTCCTGTTGCCGCTCGCGCAACAGGGCGAGCGAGCGGCCCGCCGCATCGATCAACGGGTCGCGATCGGCATCCGGCCCGAACATCTGAAACTATCTGACAATGCCGGTATGCCCGGCACGATTTCGGCGAGAGCCTCCTTTGTCGAGGACCTGGGAGCCGATCTGCTCGTCCACATGGATGACAAGGGAACGGCTGCGAGCGGTGCCGTCGTCATGGACGACGAGCGTGACATGATGAAATCGGCGCCGAGGCTGAAAGCGCTCGTCGACGGCAGTCATCGTGTGCGGCGCGACGACCGTGTGACATTCTCCGTGGATCCGTCGCTGATCCTGCTGTTCGATCCGGAAACCAGAGTTCGCCTGTGAGCAACGTATCGACTGCGACCTTCTGGCCCCTGGGCGGCACGGTTTCCAAAACCGGTATCGCATTGATCATCATCGACATGCAGATCGACTTCTGCGCAGCCGGTGGCTGGGTCGACCAGCTTGGCGAAGACGTGTCAAACACCCGTTCGGTGATCGGGCCTATTGCCGAGGCACTTGCTGCTGCCCGCGCCGCCGGCCTGACCGTCATCCACACCCGCGAGGGACATCATCCGGACCTTTCCGATCTCAACGCCAACAAGCAATGGCGAACGCGCCGTCATGGGTTGGGGATCGGCGACATGGGAAAGACCGGCCGAATACTCGTTCGTGGTGAGCCAGGTTGGCAGATCATTCCGGAATTGACACCGATCGACGGGGAGATCGTCATCGACAAGCCCGGCAAGTCCTCGTTTCATCGGACCGATCTTGCCGAGCAGCTCGAACGCCTCGGCATTTCACGGCTCGTCGTCACCGGCGTGACGTCGGATTGCTGCGTACAATCGACCATCCGCGACGGCTTCGAGCACGGCATCGAATGCGTCCTTCTGGAAGATTGCACGGCTGCTGTCGAGACCCGAAACCATGAGGCGACGCTGGAAATCCTTCGGGCCTTTGGCGGGCGCTGGGGTGGCGTTGCCGATCGGACTGCTTTTGCCGCCATGCTAGAGACGGCCGATGATTGAGAGCTTGACGGACCATTTCGCGCGGATTGACGCCAACCCCTATGCGTGGCCCTTCGACGGTGAATGGTCACCCGGTGATACGGCCCTTCTGCTCCTCGGCTTCCAGAGTGGCATCGTCCGCGGCCTCGCCGCCGAAGCGGAGCGCGATGTCGCCATCCGCTTGATCGAGGCGGCCCGCCGTCGCGGTCTTGCCATCATCGCCTCCAGGCGCGGACAGGATCGCGAAGGCGGCGCTATCGCACGGCGACGTGCTGCCCTTGGCGATGAAGTTTCCACAAAAGGGAGCCTGGACTGGCAGTTCGATGACGGCATATCGCTTCCGGCCACCGCCATCGTCATCGATCATGCCGGCGACAACGCTTTCTTCGGAACCGGCCTTGAGGACATTCTCCGTCGGCGCACAATCCGCAACCTTCTCGTGACCGGCCTGCCGACCGATGGGCTGGTGCACGCTACGCAGCGCGCGGCAAACGACATGGGTTTCGAATGCCTGACCGTCATTGACGCCTGTAAGGGAACCTCTGCAGCCCGCCATGACGCGCAGCTGCGCATAACCACTTTCGGCAACGGTCTTTTCGGCGCGATCGCCTCAGCCGCCGCTGTCGAGACGGCTCTCGGAAATCATCAGGAGTGAAACCATGTCCGAACTCAATTGGTCCGACGCGACGGGAAGCCTCGACCTTTCGACACTCTCGTCTGCCTATGCGGCCGGGACGCTGACGCCGATGCGCGTGGTCAACGCGATCTACGATCGGATCGCGGCGCGCGGCGAAGACCACGTCTGGACCTATCTCGTGTCGCGCGAGACCGCTCTCGCGGCGGCACGAGCGCTTGAGGCGGAAGGCTATGACGACCGGCCACTATGGGGCATTCCGTTTTCCGTGAAGGACTGCAATGACATTGTCGGCCTCCCCACCACGAATGCCCTGAAGGAAGGTGCCTATATCGCGACATCCAGCGGCCAGGCGCTGGACCGGATCTTCGACGCTGGCGCCATTCTGATTGGCAAGACCAACATGGATCAGTTCGGCATCGGCCTTGTCGGCATGCGCACGCCTTATGGCGCCTGCTCGTCGGTCTTCGATGACCGCTTCATCTCGGGAGGCTCGAGTTCCGGGTCGGGCGTGTCGGTCGCGGCGGGGCTGTCGTCCTTTTCCGTCGCAAACGACGCTGCCGGCTCTGGTCGCGTGCCAGCCGGTTTCAACAACATCGTCGGCATCAAACCGACGCCCGGCCTCGTCAGCAATGCCTGCGTGTCCGGCGGGGGCTGCGTCAAGACGATCGAGACGCTTGCAATCTTCTCCCTGACCGTCGAGGACGGCATGAGCATCCTCAGGCTGATTGCCGGGTACGACCCTTCATACCCATTCTCCCGGCCGGAAGCGGACGCCGTTCCGCTGATACCCGCGCCTGCGCAGCCGCGTTTCCGCTTCGGCGTGCCGGCAGGCGAAGCGCTTCGCTTCTTCGGCGACACCGAGGCTGAAAGGCTTTTTGGCGAGGCGATAGCGCGACTGACGGCGATCGGAGGAGAAAAGGTCGAGGTGGATTTCGCTCCTTTTGAGGAAACGCAGCGCATACTCTACGAAGGACCATGGATCTCCGAAAGAGCGTTGAGCCTCGACAGCGTGCTCGAGAAGCATGGCGAGGCGATCCATCCGATCACGCGGCAGATCCTGTCGAAATCCGCTAACTTTACCGCCGGCGACACCTTTGCGGCCATTCACAGGATCGCCGAACTGAAGCGCGATACGCGTCACCTGTGGGACGACATCGCCGTGCTCCTGGTTCCAACGACACCGACGATCTACACCAAGGAAGAGATTGCCGCCAATCCCATTCAACTCAACAGCAATCTCGGCATATACACCAATTTCGTGAACCTGATGGGGCTGTGCGGCATCGCCGTTCCCAACGGCTTCCGCAAGGACGGCCTGCCGCTTGGCGTTACCTTCCTCGCCGCTGGTTTCGGCGAGGCACGAGCAGCCGGTATCGCGGCTGCGTTCCACAGGGCAACCGGGCTCAAGCTCGGCAAATTCGACAACCCCTACCCGAAGCCTGCTGACGCATCCCTGCCCAACGGCTATCGTGAAATTGCGGTCGTCGGCGCACACCTTTCGGGCATGTCACTCAATCACGAACTGACGCAACGAGGTGGCCTCTTTCGCAGAGCCACCCGAACCAGCGGCGATTATCGTCTCTTCGCATTGAATGGCACTATTCCGCCCAAGCCCGGCCTGATCCGGGATGTCTCGAACGGTGCCCCGATCGATGTGGAGGTCTGGGCATTGCCCGTGGCAGACTTTGGAGACCTCATCGATCGGATTCCAGCGCCATTAGGCGTGGGAAAGCTCTCGCTGGAGGATGGTTCTTCCGTCACCGGTTTTCTGTGCGAGGCGAGCGCAGTCAAAGAGCAGCCCGATATCACCGCTTACGGGGGCTGGCGCCGATACGTGGAAAGCATGGCCATAGAGTGAACTCGAACAATTATTTGCTTTTGGAGCACCTGCAGGTGGCGGACGCGCAGCTCGCCGAAAACGATCCAACTCGGCTTGCCAAATTGATTACGAACATCACCTCAACGAGACAGACCCGAAATCTAGTTTATCCGTAATTGTTATGCCCTCGAACCAGCATTGAGACCGAGGGACGCAAGATCCGTTTATCGGCGGGGATCACAGTGACCGTCGAAATCAAAACGTATCGCGCGCACTTTGACGTTCGCGCTCCTGCCACGCCTGACATGCTCGGCGAAGACGCGACTCCAACGGAGCGGGCAGCGGGGCTTACTGCAATAAGGGGTGAATTTTGGATACTGAGATTGATGACGTTCAAAGGCCGGCATTTCGATCAGTCTCGCTGGGTCGTCGTTCGTATTCATCAAAACGCATCGCACCGGATCGCAGTTTTGGCGCTTATGGCGTGCGTCAGCGTTGTGCGGGGGCAGGATTTGAACAAGGGTCTTGATAGAAGCCGAACGGCCACCCCCCGCGCAACGAGTGCCCTGCACAAAATGGATGCTCTCCGAATACGGCCACTGTTTTCGAGTTTTGACAGCGCAAGCTGACGCTGACGCCCAGCGTCCGGCCTTTCAGCTTTGTCGATGAAGAGGCTACTGCGTTATCGCGTTATCTTTGACTTTCGCCGACAAACGTGACAACGCCACGGAAACTACTTTCCATCAAGCCACTCCTGCAATTCTGCCTCAGCCCGCTCCAGAGCGCTGTAGTTCAGGAGTTTGCGCAGGAAAGCGACGGTCACGGCGCGGGCGCGGAGATTGAAGCGGCCGTCCTCGTGGTCGTCGCCAGCGCTCTGGTAGACGTCGAGCTTATCATAGAGTTGCTGCAGGCGGTTCTGCACGCTGCGCAGCGACAGGCCCCTGCGTTTGGCGATTGCCCGGTCCGTGAGGCCCAGCGCGATATCGACGAGGATTTCGTATTCGGAATCGGTGAAGCCGTTGGTCTGGCCGAGGCTCTTCTGTTGCAGACCACGCACCTCGCGGTCGATGACGCACTGGCTCTCGATGAAGATCGAGCGCAATGCAAGCTTCAGCCGTTCGTCTGAGGCGGATTTCAGGACGTAGCCATAGGCGGCGCCATCCGGGACGATGCGCGAGACGCCGCGCACATAGGCCTCGTCCGAATAATTCGACCAGAAAAGGATGCGGGTCTCCGGCCGCTCCTTCCAGATCGTGCGCGCCGCCTCGATGCCGTTGCGGCTCGCCATCTGCAGGTCCATGACGATATGCGCCGACTTGTGGTCGCGGGCGAGTTTCTCACCGACGGTTCCGTTTTCCGCCTCGATCACCGTGTCGCATTCCGGCAGGGCTGCGTTGACAGCTTCGTGCAGGTAGGACCGGTGCAGTGGGTCGTCCTCGACGATCAGAACCTTCATCACGCCGTTCTCCTCAGTTTGGCCCGCTTGCCGGGTCGTGCGGGCCAAGCGGCAGCACGACGCGCACCGCGGTCCCGCGATTGTTGTGGCCGGGCCCGGTCGTAAAGCGCGCCGAGATCAGCCGCGCACGGGTCTTCATGTTGTCGATGCCGCCGCCGATCCGTCCCCGCGCCTTGGCGAGTCCGGTACCGTCGTCGGAGATCTCGATCGACAGCCGTTCGTCGTCGGCCTCGAGCCGCACCAGGACGGTGAGCGGGGCGGCATGGCGCACCGCATTGTTGATCGCCTCCTGGGCGATGCGGAACAGCGCGACGCTGACGGTCGGCTCCAGTTGCTCCAGTGCGCCATGCGTCTCGTCCACGAGGCCCCATTCGATAGCCGATCCGCTGTCGCGGGTCGACCGGTCGAGATGATGTTCGATCGCCTGGGCGAGGCCGAAGAGCTGGAGCACGGAAGGTTTTGCCTGCTCGATGATCTGCCGGAGATCCTGCATGCAATGCTGCAAGGAGCGGGAGACGGGCTCCAACGCCTCGGGCGCCACCTCCCCGTTGCGCGACAGCCTGTCGATCCGGCGGGCGAGCCGCGTCAGGTCGGCCAGCGTCTGGTCGTGAAGGTCCATGCCGATCCGCTGGCGTTCCTGTTCCAGCGCTTCGGTCAGCTTCAGCGCGCCTTGCCGCAGCCCCTCCTCGCGGGCGCGGGCCTCCGCCTCCACGATGGCCGAGCGTTGCGCGTGCTCAGCAGCCCTCAGCGCGAAGAAATAGGGCGTCAGCAGGTCGGCGATGATGCGGGCGCGTTCGATATCCTCCATCGTGTAAATGCCGGCTGTTTGCGAGGAACAGGAGAGTGCGGCGATAATCGTGCCTTGCACTTTCATCGGCACATGCAAGCGGCTCCTCAGCGACTGTTCGACTATCGGCCGTTTGAACGCGCCCTCGAAGTGGAAACGTGGATCCGTCATGGCGTCGTCCGCCAGCAGAAAATCCACTTCGCCCCAAAGCAGCGAACGGATAGGGCTGTTGACGACAGGCGCGCCGGCAAGTTCACCCCAGGCAGTCTCGATGCCTGTCTCATAAGCCGTGTGATAGTTGCCACCTTCGAGCAGCACGCAGACATCGAGATGGTCGTGGGGGATGATATGGGCGACTTCGGCGGCGACGGAGCGGATGGCCGAGCGGAAATCGAGCTGGCCCGCGAGCAGCCGGGAAATGCCGAGATAGTGGTCAAACATGGCTGCGGGTGCGAGATGCAGCATCGTCAATTTCTCCCCGAGACGGCAGCGGGCTCCTCAACCCGCCGCGATCCTTTCCCAGTAAGCGCCGCGAAAGCGCCGCCGTCTTGCGTAAACCCGCAGCTTGTTGCGCAAAACCCGCAAACGACTTGCCGCCTTGCCCCTGTACAGACCCTGCGATCTCCCGCATCCTGCCCTTACTGAGAGGAGGAAGCTCAGTGCAAGAACAATTTTCACTCGACCCCAACTGGGACAGGCAGGAGTGAAGCGATCCGCCAACCGGCGATCATGAGGGAGGAAGACATGACAATCCGTAAGATGCTTCTGGCATCGGCCGCTATTGCTTGCGGCGCGATGCCCGTTTCCGCCTTTGCCGATACTTCGGCCAAGAAAATCGCGCTTTCCAACAATTATGCCGGCAATTCGTGGCGCCAGGCCATGCTGACGAGCTGGGGCAAGGTGACGGGCGAAGCCGTGAAATCAGGCGTCGTCGCAGCAGCCGACCCGTTCACTACCGCCGAGAACCAGGCGACGGAACAAGCCGCGCAGATCCAGAACATGATCCTGCAGGGCTATGACGCGATCGTGCTGAACGCCGCTTCGCCGACGGCGTTGAACGGCGCGGTCAAGGAAGCCTGCGACGCAGGTATCACCGTCGTCTCCTTCGACGGCATCGTGACTGAACCCTGCGCCTGGCGCATCGCGGTCAACTTCAAGGAGATGGGCCGCAGCGAGGTGGAGTACCTCTCGAAAAAGCTCCCCCAGGGCGGCAACCTGCTCGAGATACGCGGTCTTGCCGGTGTCTTCGTCGATGACGAGATCTCGGCCGGCATCCACGACGGCGTCAAGCAGTTCCCGCAGTTCAAGGTTGTCGGCTCCGTTCACGGCGACTGGGCGCAGGACGTGGCGCAGAAGGCTGTTGCCGGCATTCTGCCGAGCTTGCCCGACATTGTCGGCGTCGTGACGCAAGGCGGCGACGGTTACGGCGCCGCGCAGGCGATCGCCGCGACCAATCGGAAGATGCCGGTTATCATCATGGGCAACCGCGAAGACGAACTGAAATGGTGGAAGGAGCAGAAGGACGCGAAGGGCTATGAGACCATGTCCGTGTCCATTGCGCCCGGTGTCTCTACGCTCGCCTTCTGGGTCGCCCAGCAGATCCTCGACGGCAAGCAAGTCAAGAAGGACCTCGTCGTGCCCTTCCTGCGCATCGACCAGGACAATCTCGAAACAAACCTCGCCAATACCCAGGCCGGCGGCGTCGCTAACGTGGAATACACGCAGGCGGATGCAATCAAGGTTATCGAGTCGGCAAAGTAAATCTCCCGGCGACTGCCGCGCGGCCGCAAACGGCTGCGCGGCATTCTTTGCAAAGCAGATGTGGCGGGCAGCATGAATGAGGTTTTGCAGGCGGTGATCGCCGTCGATGGCGCGAAGGTGAGCTTCGGCGCGGTCAGGGCGCTCGACGGCGTGACGCTCCGCGTCATGCCAGGCGAATGCGTCGGGCTTGTCGGCCATAATGGCGCCGGCAAATCCACGATCGTCAGCGTCATCAACGGCGGTCTCACGCCCCACGAGGGAAGCATTGCGAGCGACGGCGAGCGGCTGGAGCGTTACGGCATCAACGCGGCGCGCGCTCGCGGCGTGCGCTGTGTCTTCCAGGAACTTTCGCTCTGCCCCAACCTCTCTATCGTTGAGAATACGCGCATCATGCACCGCGATCTCGGCGGCTTCGGCTGGCGCAAGCGTGCCGCGAAAATTATCGAGAAGAGCCTCGACATGGTCTTTCCCGGCCATGGTATCGGCAGCGGCCGGGTCGTCGGAGATCTTTCGATCGCCGAGCGGCAGATGGTGGAGATCGCCATGGCTTTTTCCGACGCCGGCATTGCGCCGCGGCTGGTGATCCTCGACGAACCGACCTCGTCGCTCGATGCAAGCCTTGCCCGCCAGATGCTCACCCATGTCCGCCGCTTCGTCGCTGCCGGCGGCTCCGTCATCTTCATCTCGCACATTCTGCACGAGATCCTCGAAACCTCCGACCGCATCGTCGTCATGAAGGACGGCCGCGTCGTAACCGAACGTCCGGCGAACGGCTTCGGTCACCATAGCCTGGTGGAAGCCATGGGCACGGTTGCGAAGGAGGAGACCGGCGAGCGCTCGGCGCGCGAACAATCCACCGCGCCGCTCATTCTGTCCCATCAGACGGCGGGCCTTGCCTTTGCGGCGCGCCAGGGCGAGATCATCGGACTGGCGGGGCTGGCGGGTCACGGGCAGACCGAGCTGTTGCTCGCTCTCCATGCCGCCCAATCCGGCCACTGGCTTCCCGAGCGCGATCCGCTCGTCACCTTCGTCGCCGGCGACCGCCGCCTCAACGGCGTTTTCGAACTGTGGAGCATCCTGCACAATTTTTCTATCGCCTCGCTCAGTGACCTGTCGCGGCGCGGCCTCATTCTCGCGCGCGAAGAGGAAGCCAAGGGCGCCGACTGGAAGCGGCGGATCGAGATCCGCACGCCCGATATCGCAAACCGCATATTGTCGCTTTCCGGCGGCAACCAGCAGAAGGTGCTCTTTGCGCGCGCACTTGCGACACGCGCGCCCGTTGTCCTGATGGACGATCCGATGCGCGGCGTCGACGTCGGGACGAAGCAGGAGGTCTACGCCATCATCCGTGAGGAAGCCGCGCGCGGCCGCACCTTCATCTGGTATTCGACTGAAATGGACGAGGTCCGCCTCTGCGACCGAGTCTATGTCTTCCGCGAAGGCCGCATCAAGGCCGAACTCGCCGGCGACGCCGTCAACGAGACGAATATCATCGCCGCCTCCTTCGAAGGGGTCGCCGCATGACGTTCCGGCTCTCGTCCGATGCCATGCGTCTTGCCATTCCCGCCTTGTCGCTGACGCTGCTGCTCGCCGCCGTCTTCTGGATGCAGCCGCGCGCGGTGAGCTATGTCGGGCTCAACCTGCTGTTCAACCTAGCTGTACCTATCGCGCTCGCCACGATCGCCCAGATGCTTGTCATGGCGGTGAACGATCTCGATCTCTCGATGGGCACCTTCGTCAGCTTCGTCGCCTGCGTAACGGCAACCTTTCTGCGCGATGCCCCCGTGATCGGCGTCCTGATCCTTGCCGGCGCAATCGCAACCTATGCGGCGCTTGGCGTCATAATCCATATGCGCAACCTGCCGTCCATCGTCGTGACCCTCGGCATGAGTTTCGTCTGGGGCGGCCTTGCCGTGCTGCTGCTGCCGGCACCTGGCGGGCAGGCGCCGGATTGGGTTCGCTGGCTGATGACCGTCAAGCCGCCTCTGGCGCCGATGGCGATCGTCGCGAGCATCGCCATCGCCGTCGTCGCCCATCTTCTCGTCATGCGGTCCTCGCTCGGCGTGCTGATCCGCGGCATCGGCGGCAACCAGCGATCGGTCGAGCGCGCCGGCTGGTCGATCGTCGCGGCCCGCGCGAGCGCCTACGGCCTTGCCGGACTCTTTGCCGTGCTCGCCGGCATCGCCCTCGTCGGCCTGACCACTTCGGCCGATGCCAATATCGCGCTGCGCTACACGCTTTTGTCGATTGCCGGCGTGATCCTCGGCGGCGGCGAGTTCATCGGCGGTCGTGTCTCGCCGATCGGCGCCGTCATCGGCGCGCTGACGCTGACACTTGCCGGCTCGTTCCTGTCCTTCCTGCGCATTTCGCCCGACTGGCAGATCGGGGCTCAGGGCGCGATCCTGATCATTGTGCTGGCGCTCCGCATGATGCTGAACCGCCTGGAGAAGCAGGAGAAGCGCCGATGACCCCGCTGTTCCGCCTGTTCGCCAAGCCCTGGATCTGGTCATGGCTTGCCGCTTTCATCGTCTGGTTCCTGACGATCATGGTGACGCTCGGCGCCAGCACGCTCGGCCTGTCGCAGGCAGCACTCACCTTCGCGGCCTTCTCCGTCATCGTCGGCATCGGGCAGATGTTCGTCATCACGCTCGGCCCCGGAAATATTGACCTCTCGGTTCCGACTACCATGACGCTTGCCGGCACCGTGGCGCTTAAGCTGATGAATGTTGAAAACAGCATGATCCTGCCTGGGCTTCTCGTCGCCGTCGTCATCGGCTTCGTCGTCGGCCTCTGCAACTATGCGCTCATCAAGGCGCTGCGCATTCCGCCGATCATCGCGACACTTTCGACGAGCTTCATCGTGCAGTCGGCCGCGATCTGGACGAACCGGGGCTTGCGCATCAAGCCTCCGAGCGTGCTGGCAGAATTCACCACGTCGAACACGCTCGGCGTACCCAACGTCGCGATCGTTGCTCTCGTGGTCTCGCTCTTCGCCTGGTTCCTGCTTGAGAAGACGATTTATGGGCGCTGGATTTCGGCGATCGGCCAGAGCATGCCAGCCGCGCGCATGGCCGGGATACCGGTCGATGGCACGCGCTTCGTCACCTATCTCTTCTGCGCCGTGCTCGCATCGGTCGCGGGCTATCTGCTCGCCTGCTTCTCCGGCGGCGCGGCGCTCAACATGGGCTCGGAATATCTCTTGATGTCGATCGCCGTCGTCGTGATCGGCGGCACGGCGGTCGCCGGCGGCGATTCCAACGTGCCGGGCATCTGGGGCGCATCGCTCTTCATGTTCCTTGTTGTTTCCATGCTCAACACCTACGGGGTCGGCGCGGGCATCCGCCTCATCATGACCGGCCTCATCATCATCAGCGTCATCATGCTCGCCGGCGGCCGCCGAGCCGGCATGCGATAATTGGGAAGACCGCCATGGCCGAAGGCAGCATCTACGAAATCCATGATCCGCGCTTCCGGCAGTTGATCGTGACGAGCGCCGGCCTCGACGAACTCTATTCCGGCTGCCGCTGGGCGGAGGGTCCCGTCTGGTTCAACGATGCGAACCAGCTGCTGTGGAGCGACATTCCCAACCAGCGGATGCTGCGATGGACACCCGAGGCCGGCGTCTCAGTCTACCGGCAACCCTCCAACTTCACAAACGGCCACACGCGCGACCGGCAGGGCCGGCTCATCTCCTGCGAGCATGGCGGACGCCGCGTCACGCGCACCGAGATTGACGGCTCGATCACCGTGCTCGCCGACCGTTTCGAAGGGGCGCCGCTCAATTCGCCGAACGACGTGGTGGTGAAATCGGACGGCACGATCTGGTTCACCGATCCCACCTACGGCATCATGTCGGATTACGAAGGCTACCAGGCAGAGCCGGAGCAGGCGACCCGCAACGTCTACCGGCTCGATCCGGCGACCGGGGAACTTGCGGCTGTCGCCACGGATTTCATCCAGCCGAACGGCCTTGCCTTCTCGCCAGACGAAACGATCCTCTACGTTGCGGATTCGGCGGCAAGCCATGACGAAAACCTGCCGCGTCACATTCGCGCTTTCGACGTGGTCGATGGCAGACGGCTCGCAAACGGCCGCGTCTTCTGTCTGATCGACACAGGCATTCCCGACGGCATCCGTACAGACGTGAACGGGAACCTCTGGTCGAGCGCCGGCGATGGCGTGCATTGCTTCGACCCGACGGGCAAACTGATCGGCAAGATCCGTGTACCGCAGACCGTTGCGAACCTCACCTTCGGCGGACCCAAACGCAATCGGCTGTTCATCGCGGCAACGCGCTCGCTCTATTCACTCTACGTCGCCGTGACCGGCTCTCAGCTGCCGTAAGGTCAGGTGTTCGCCTTGAAGAGATTGGAACCAAAAGTCTGGAAAATCTGCAGCTGCAAATCTGTCATAATAATCAATGATTCGCGGGGTCGTGCATCGACGGTGGAATGTCCCGTTTCCCATGAAGCACACGCCACACATCAACATGATCTTTTTGATCACGATAAAAGACGATATAGGGGTATCGTTTCAGCGAAATGCTGCGCAGGTCAGGCAATCCTAACTCGTATCCATATCGTAGCGATCCCGATTCCGGACGCCGTGCGATCAGGTCATAAGCTGCCTCTAAAGCGTCAATAAAGCCAAGGGCAACCTCGGTTCCGGCCTCGAGTACATAGCAGTCTACGGCCGCTTCGACGTCGCTGCGAGCCAATTCCCGAGGGACGACGGACTTGTTTGTCACTTGCTGTGCCGACCACGCACACGATCACGCAATTCGGTGAAATAGCGCCCATCGGCGGGATCGGATTGTACGGACGATGCTCCGTCAACCAACAGTCCGCGCAAAATAAGACGGTCCTGATCTCGCCGAATTAATTCGCGGATATATTCGCTGCTCGTCCCATAACCACGTCCCGCAACCTGCTCATCAACGAAGCTCTTGAGATGGTCTGGGAGAGAAATGTTCATTGTGCTCATATGAATACATATAGCTGCAATGGCAAAATTTGGCAAGATAGACGTCTTTGTCTTAAGACGGATTGAGACGACGAGCATTGAGCTGAATCGAACTTTGGCCAAGCTCATTGGCTCCGTCGGCGCATCGGCAGCGAGCCCCGAAAGGACCGGCGTTCGGCTTTTGGCTATCTGATTTGAGCCATCCTCCGATTTTGATAACATTCGCTCAGACGGTCCGCCTGACCGCCTTGAAGCGACTTAAGCCCGCGACCCGGTAATCCTTTCGCAATTCCAGCGTCCTCTATTGATTTTCCAGCATTTCGATCGTGGGTAGCGCCAACCGTGACCTTGGGCCGGAGAGGAACATGCCTGGCGGACGTCTTGCCATCTTACTCGGCCGCTAGCCGATGTTCGTTATAACTCACGATCCAGTCATGGAACGCGGTCACTTCGTACCGTCGCAGCGCCTTCGAAGACGTCACGATATAATAAGCCCATTTGACCGGCCATCGCGCGTCCGGCATCAGGTGGACGAGACGACCACTGTCGATCTCCTGCGCCACCAGCGCATTGCGAACCAGTGCCACGCCGCGCGCTGCGACGGCTGCGTTTATCACAGCCGCAGTGGAATTGATCTTCAGTCCGCGGTCGTCGGTCGTCTGGTTTGCCCCAGCTCGCGTCAACCATTCGCGCCAGGTCGGAAAGTCGGCGGCGATAGGGATCATGCTCTCGAGCTTCGTCGTGTTCTGTGACTATCAACTGGATCATGCTGCCGACCGTCGCATTGGTTTTTGTGCACTGGTCTGGCGAGCCACATAGCCGCTTCAAGACAGGCTGGTTCCTAGGCGTGGCAAGATTGCCACTGCGGCATGCCACGAGCATCCTCGACGCCCGCGCCCAGCGCGAGCGTCGAGTAGCAGTCAACCGATCGTCATCAGGCTGGCATTGCCGCCGGCCGCTGCCGTGTTAATCGACGTGGAAACCTCTTCGACCAGCCAGTTCAAGCAATAGGCTTCGATATCGTTCTCGATCTCCGCCGTCGTTGCCGACTGCACCAGAACCAGTGGGCCATCGAGCGCGGCGATCAGCTGGTTGACCTTCATTATCCGCTCAGCGTCCCCTTCGACGAGAGCCGAGGCGAAGGGACCATCCTTGTTCCAGTCCGATGTCCAGGCGATGCGATGGGCGACGCTGGCGGGCAGGTCTTTCAGCGTCTGGCGAAGACCTGAAGCTTCGTCGGTGACAAGCTGGTTGCCGGTTGCGAGAGCCGCGGCAATCTGCCGGTAGAGCCCGCGCTCGCTTGACGGAACGAGAAGCACACGGCCACGTGGATGGAGAGCGTAGAGATTGCGCTCGCCGACCGGACCGACGAGCTCTTTCTGCAGTCCGACCGCCGATAGGCTGCCGAGTTCGCGAGCCGCCTCGGCATCGTCGCTCTTGCCCTTGGCCGAGAGCCACACGGCAAAATCGGCAAGCGCCGGATCGATATGGACGGAGCTGTGCTGCGGCGGCACAGGTGCCTTCTGGACGAGCCGGCCGATATAAAGCGGACCACCAGCCTTCGGACCCGTGCCGGAGAGGCCGCGGCCGCCGAAGGGTTGAACGCCGACAACAGCGCCGATGATATTGCGGTTCACATAGAGGTTGCCCGCCTGCACGCGGCTCGTCACATGCGCGATGGTCTCGTCGAGGCGCGTATGCAGGCCGAAAGTCAGGCCGTAGCCTGAGCCGTTGATATCGTCGATCAGGCGATCCAGGTTCTCCCTGCGATAGCGAATAACGTGAAGTACGGGGCCGAAGATTTCCTTCGTCAGGTCCGACAGCTTCTTGAGTTCGATAATCGTCGGTGGAACGAAGGTTCCAAGATCCACGCTTTCCGGCAGCGGAAGCTGTTCGACCTTGCAGCCGGCAGCACGCATCTTTGCAATATGCTCGTCAATCTCGTTCTTTGCATCGATACTGATGACCGGTCCAACGTCGACCTTGAGCATGTCCGTCCGACCGATCGTCAATTCCTGAAGCGCGCCCTTCAACATTGTCAGCGTCCGGTCGGCGACGTCCTCCTGGAGGCACAAGACGCGCAGCGCCGAGCAGCGCTGGCCCGCGCTATCGAAAGCCGAGGTGATCACGTCCGCCACCACCTGTTCTGCAAGTGCGGAGGAATCGACGATCATGCCGTTCTGGCCGCCGGTCTCGGCGATCAGCGGAATCGGTTTTCCCGACTCAGAAAGTCGCTTGGCGAGCTGGGCTTGAATCATGCGTGCGACGCCCGTCGATCCCGTGAACATCACGCCGGCAGTTTCACGGCAATCGATGATCGCCGATGCGAGCCGGCCGCTGCCGGGCACGAATTGGAGGGCACCGCGCGGAATTCCAGCCTCGTGCAGGATCTTGACGCTTTCGGACGCAATAATCGGCGTGACGCCAGCCGGCTTCGCCATGACGGAATTGCCCGCGACGACCGCCGCGGCCACCTGACCCGTGAAGATAGCCAGCGGAAAATTCCACGGGCTGATGCAGAGGACCGCGCCAAGTGGCGCGTGCGCCGGACCCAAAGTCTTTCGAACCTGATCGGCATAATAGCGCAGGAAGTCGATCGCCTCGCGCACTTCACCGATCGCGTTCGCGGCCGACTTGCCCGCCTCACGCATGATGATGCCCATCAGCGTTTCGATGCGATCCTGCATGATATCCGCGGCGCGATCGAGGCAGGCTGCGCGGTCGCCTG
Source organism: Rhizobium viscosum (assembly GCF_014873945.1). Lineage (NCBI taxonomy): Bacteria > Pseudomonadati > Pseudomonadota > Alphaproteobacteria > Hyphomicrobiales > Rhizobiaceae > Rhizobium > Rhizobium viscosum. Next base: position 1,204,219 of record NZ_JADBEC010000002.1, read on the forward strand.
GAGATACGAGCGCCCACTCCTGGGCTCCGCGAGCGGCAAGTGCAGCGATCTTCGCCGCGTCCTCGATCTTGACCTCGGTGACCAGACCCACGGCATCGCCGTGATCGGCCGGATTCAGGATCGGTCGCGTAACACCGTCTTCAGAACCGTCGGCAAGCAGCGGGAGCGCGTGCCAGGACATTTTCGTCGTCGCGACAAGGCTTTCGGCGAGCTGGTTGAGCTCGTCCTCGTTCGAAAGATCGAGACCCGATGAATTCCTGCGGTCGGCACCGTAGAGGTCCTTCGGGAGGGCGATGAGATCGTGGGGCTTCCCCACGGGATCGTTAGCCTCAACCAGGTCCACCGGATCGGCAATCAGGTCGTCGACGGAAACGCTGGGATCGGAGATCCGGTTCACGAAGGAGGAGTTGGCGCCGTTCTCGAGAAGGCGCCGGACAAGATAGGCGAGCAGTGTCTCATGGGTGCCGACGGGAGCATAGATGCGGCACGGCCGGTCGAGCTTCTGCTTGCCGACGACCTCGTCGTAGAGCGGCTCGCCCATGCCATGCAGGCACTGGAACTCGTATTTTCCGACCCTAAAGTCAGGGCCGGCCAGATGGTAGATCGTTGCCAGTGTCTGCGCGTTGTGAGTCGCAAATTGCGGGAAGATGGCGTCGGCTGCTGCCAACAGCTTGCGAGCGCATGCGACATAGGCGACGTCGGTGTGGATCTTGCGCGTATAGACCGGGAAGTCCGGCAGACCGTCGAGCTGGGCACGCTTGATCTCGGCGTCCCAGTAAGCGCCCTTGACAAGGCGCACCATCATGCGGCGGCCGGAGCGGCGTGCGAGGTCGATGATATAGTCGAGTACGAACGGGCAGCGCTTGCCATAGGCCTGGACGACGAAACCGAGACCGTTCCAGCCGGCGAGTTCGGCGTCAAGGCTGAGTTCCTCAAGCAGGTCCAGGGACAGCTCGAGCCGGTCGGCTTCTTCGGCGTCGATGTTAAGGCCGATGTCGTAGTTCTTGGCCAGAAGCGCCAGAGCACGCACGCGCGGCAGAAGCTCGTCCATGACGCGCTTCGACTGAGCGCGGACATAGCGAGGATGCAGCGCCGACAGCTTGATCGAGATGCCCGGACCTTCATAGGCGCCGCGGCCGGCCGAAGCCTTGCCGATCGCGTGGATGGCGTTTTCGTAGTCGCGGTAGTAGCGCTCCGCATCCTTCGCTGTGGTCGCTGCCTCGCCCAGCATGTCGTACGAATAACGGAAGCCGCGAGCTTCCAGCGGGCGCGCCCGCTTAAGCGCCTCGTCGATCGTCTGGCCGGTGACGAACTGCTCGCCCATCATCCGCATCGCCATATCGACGCCGCGGCGGATGACCGGCTCGCCGCAGCGGGCGATCAGCCGGGTCAGTGCTGCGGCAAGGCTGCGGTCGTTGACCGTTGATGTCAGCTTGCCGGTGACGACCAGTCCCCAGGTCGCGGCGTTGACGAACAGCGAACGGCCACCGCCGACATGGGACTTCCAGTCGCCTTCGGAAATCTTGTCGCGGATCAGCGCATCACGTGTCGCCGTATCGGGAATGCGCAGCAGGGCTTCAGCAAGACACATGAGGGCGACGCCCTCCTGACTCGACAGCGAATATTCCTGCACCAGTCCCTCGACGCCGGTGCCCTTATGCTTGGCTCGCAGCGCCTCGATCAGCCTGCGGGCGGTGCCGCGGATCGTCCCTTTCATATCATCCGGGACCCTGGCGGCTGCGACGAGCGGCGGAAGGCATTCAGTCTCCGGCCGGCGATATGCCGCGGTGATCGTCTTGCGCAGATCGGACTGTTCGCGGATCGGCGGAGCGAACTGGGCGAAAGGCTGGGAAGAGCTGTTACCAGCACTGTTGTCGGCGACCACTTTGAGCATTTTCAGAACCTATCGAGGAACATTGTTTTAGAGATTTGGTGCACGCGTCTGACCTACTTCAGTCCGGCGCGTGTTCGGGGAGAAGGAGACGCGCGGAGGCATCGTCCTTAATCGAGGCCGCCTTCCTAGCCGGCCCAACGCTGTAAGCCGCTCGCACGGCGCCTAGACCGACGGGGCGATATCGTTCGGTCAGATCGACTGCATTTTTTGTTTCGTCAGTTTTTGCATCGCGCTTCATCGTTCGTCCTCGCGATCAGATGCCAATTGCCTTGTACGCATCGCCGATTTCCTTCAGAGCGACGTAGTAGGCCGCGGTGCGGAAATCCTTGATCTCCGGCCGCTGGGTAAGAACGGATGCCATGCGATGATACGCCCCTCGCATGACGTCGTCCAATCCGGATCGAACCAGGTCGATCTCCCGACCGCCTTCGAGAAACTCGTCTCTCATCTCCTCGGGAAATGCCCTGCCTGTCATCGACTCAAGTGCGCTCGTAATCTGCGAATTGCGGCGCTCGCGGCGGCGGCGCTCCATCAGACCGAACGGTATATGGGTCAGGTTTTTTACCCATTCGAAATAGGAGACGATGACGCCGCCGGCATTGACGAAGAGATCGGGAAGGATGACGACACCGTTCTGGAACAGGATCTTCTCCGCCTGAAAGGACACGGGGCCGTTCGCGGCCTCGGCGATAAGCTTCGCCCGGATCCGACCTGCGTTGTCGATGGTGATCGCGTTCTCCATCGCAGCGGGAATGAGGATGTCGCAGGCGATCTCAAGGCCGCGATCCTTGTCCGGAGAGCTTTCGGCGCCTTCGAATCTGAGGATGCTGCCTGTTCGCAGCCTATGCTGATGAACAGCCTCGACGTCGAGTCCCTCAGGATTGGAGATGACGCCGTCGCGTTCGACGATGCAGACGATCTTCGCACGGTCCTCCTCGCTTAGAAACTTTGCGGCGTGGTAGCCGACATTGCCAAATCCTTGAACCGTGACCGTCATCGTCGAAAGATCACGGCGCCCGCCGATCCCAGCGTGGGCGGTGTCGCGAAGGTAGCAATGGATCGCGTACTGCACACCACGTCCGGTCGCTTCGGTGCGCCCCGCTATGCCGCCGCGGGAGAGCGGCTTTCCGGTGACGCATGCGTTCGCGTTCACGATGTCGGCCGGCCCTGTGCGCTTGTATTCGTCCGCCATCCACGCCATCTCGCGCTCTCCAGTCCCCATGTCCGGGGCCGGCACGTTCCTGCCGGGCGAGATCAGGTTGCGTTTCGCGAGCTCCTGGGTGAAGCGGCGGGTGATGCGTTCGAGTTCATGAACCTCCCACTGCTTGGGATCGATGCAAAGGGCTCCCTTCGAACCGCCGAACGGGACGTCGACGAGCGCGCATTTCAAGCTCATGAGCGCCGCCAGGGCCTCTACTTCGTTCGCGTTCGCCGACGCGTCATAGCGGATACCGCCCTTGGCAGGCTCAACGTGCTCGCTGTGAACCGAGCGCCATCCGGTGAAGCTGTACATACGACCGCGAAGACGGACCCCGAAGCGCACGGTGTAGGTAGAATTGCAGGCACGGATACGTTCCGCGAGGCCTTCTGAGAGATCGAGATGTTCGAGCGCGCGGTCGATGTAGCTTTCGACGCTGTCGAGGAAGGTCCCCTCCTGCGCGCAATCCCGGGTCTGCTTGATCCTGACGGCGTCCATGCTCTTCCTCCAAATAGCTGTTGAGAAAGAAATAGCACGACGCGCGATATCGATCCGACTTGATTTTGCGGCATTTCAGGCGATATGAATTTATTTTCAGCCTGCGAGAAACCCATAATGCCTACAGAACCGGCCACCTTTAGTGAACTTGACCAATTCGATCGGAAGATCATCGAAGCTCTTCTTGAGGACGGTCGCATGTCCATCACCGATCTCGCGGCGCGCGTCGGGCTTTCAAAGACGCCATGCCAGCTACGGTTCCGGCGCCTCGTTTCTGATGGCTTCATCGAAGGATTCAGGGCCGTTCTCAGCCCGTCGAAGATGCAGCTCGAGCACGTGGCATTTGTGGAAGTGAAGCTTTCCAACACGACGGAGAGCGCACTGACGAGCTTCAACGAGGCTGTGAAGAAGATCAAGGAGGTCGAAGAATGCCACATGATCGCCGGCCGTTTCGACTATATCCTCAAGGTAAGGACGCGTGACATCGGGAAGTATCGACGCGTGCTAGGGGAAAAAATCTCGACGCTGCCGCATGTCGCGAGCACGTCAACCAACCCGGCGATGGAGACGGTTAAGGAGAGATGGGATCGGACCGGCTCTGGATTGCTCTAGGAATGGGCTGAACTGAACCTGTGCCCTAGCGTGTGAGAGCCGTTGCAAGCCAATCCGCGGCATGCTCCGCGGAAGAGGTTCGTCGGGTTCGTGCCGGCAGCAAGACGTAATATCTCTCTTCAGTCGGCATCTCGGCCTCTTCCAATGCGACGAGTGTCCCATCCTCCAGGAACGTCTGGACCAAAAGCCGCCAACCTAGGGCAACACCCTGCCCCGCTCGCGCGGCTGCGATCGCTTCCGTGTAGTGGTTGAACCGCAGATGCGGCTTAGCACGCAGGCGCCGACCGGTCTCCTCGTTCCACTGCGCCCAGGACAACCACGACCTGTCGTGTACGTCGGTCTCGATGAATTCGTCTGCGTCCGAGAGCTCGGTCGAGTGTCGCCTCCAAAGGTATTCCGGCGAGCAAACCGGAACGATGGCATCCTCCTTCGAGCCGACGATCTTGGCGTCCGCGAAGGGCGGTCTCCCATAGCGTATAGCGATGTCCACGCCGCCCGCATCGAGATCAATCCTGGCATCCTGGGAAATCACCCGGATCTGCACGCCCGGATTTTCCCTGCGGAACTCCGCCAGTCGTGGCAGCAGCCAGAACGATGAAAAGGCAACCGTCGCCCCGATCGTGACGACATCCTGCTCAGACGATCGGACGGCGTCGACCGTGTCGGCGATACTAGCGAAGCATTGCGCGAGAGTGGTGCCTAACGTGAGGCACCCCGGCGTCGGCTCGATAGCGCGGTGCTTGCGGACGAACATTGGCAGCCCGAGCTCTTCCTCAAGAACTGCGATCTGCCGGCTGACCGCCGCCTGCGTCACGCCGAGCTCGACCGCAGCAGCAGTAAAGCTGCGATGGCGGAGAGCCGCCTCCAACGTCATCAACGCCGTTAGCGAAGGTATTCGACGCCGAAAATTCATGATCGTTCTCGCATTACATAACATTATGGATCGTGAAAAATAAATGCCGTTGAAGCGTGGGAGATGCAAGCGCAAAGTGCCGTCCATCAATCCATAAGAGGTTATTATGCTAAACAGGCTTCCCTCCGACATTTCTGCTCTTCTCGAAGCGCGCGCAGACGGCCACGCGCTGCCGGCCGGCCTTTACATCAGCGAAGATGTTTTCGAAGCCGACATCGATGTCTTCTTCCATAAGCATTGGATCTGCGTCGGTCTTGACTGCGACATACCGGAGCCGGGCGATGCGACCGTGGTCGATATCGGCAAGACAAGCCTCATCCTGCTGCGCGACGACGACGGCGAGATCCGTGTGCTGCACAACGTCTGTCGCCATCGTGGCGCGCGCCTGCTCGACGCCGGGAAATCCATCGTCTCGAAGCTGGTCTGCCCCTACCATACCTGGACCTACGAGCTTACGGGAGAACTCAGCTACGCTCCGCACATGGGCAAGGATTTGGACAAGCAGTGCCACAGCCTGAAGCCCGTGACCTTCAAGTCGATCGGCGGCCTGATCTACGTTTGCCTTTCGGACAATCCGCCGGAGGATATCGCAAACCTCGAGCAGACGATGATCGAGCGGCTGGCCCCCTACGACATCCGCAACGCTAAGATCGCGCACCAGACCGACGTCATCGAGGACGGCAACTGGAAGCTCACGATGGAGAACAATCGTGAATGCTACCATTGCTCCGCCAACCATCCCGAGCTCTGCGTATCCTTCGTTGATCTCGACTTCGGCTTCGACCCGGAGACCTTGAGCCCGGAAGACCGCGAACAGGCAGCCGAGCATCTGCGGCTTTATGACGAGCGCACCAAGGCATGGGAGGCGGACGGCTTCCCGTCGACGGCAGTCGAGCAACTCGTCGACTGCGCGACGAACTTCCGCACTCAGCGTCTGATCATAGCCGGCGCAGGCGAGTCCCAGACGCACGACGCCACTGCCGCCTCGTCCAAGCTTCTCGGTCAGATGACGCGCAAGGACCTGGGTGACACTCACCTTTGGGGCCACAACAGCTGGAACCACTTCATGGGTGACCACGCGGTCGTCGCCGTCGTCATCCCGCTCTCCGCAGGTCGCACGCTGGTCCGCACCAAGTGGCTCGTCCACAAGGATGCCGTGGAAGGCAAGGACTATGATCTCGACAAGCTGACCGACGTCTGGATCGCGACGACGGACCAGGACGCCGACCTGGTCGCCCGCTCGCATGCCGGCGCACTCGATCCGGCCTATCAACCAGGCCCCTATTCGCGTTTCTCTGAAACCAACCTCGACAAGTTCGCGACTTGGTACATCGATCGGATGCGCGCTCATGGGTATTGAGTTCGCACAATTGCAGCGGGGCCAGGCGCCCGCATGGGATCGCGAGCACGACGAGACGCTCGTGTGTCTCGACGTCCATCAGGAAACGCACGACGTCAAGAGCTTCACCTTCGCGTCGCCAGAGGGCAAGCGGTTCAACTTCGAAGCCGGACAATACTTCCTGTTCGACTTCCCGACAGACACAGAACGCGAAGCGAGGTGCTACAGCATCTCGTCGTCCCCTCACCGCACCAACGCCTTCACTGTCACGGTCAAGCGTGTAGCCGGCGGCAAGGTCTCGAACTGGCTGCACGACAACATGAAAGCCGGCATGACCGTCAAGGGTCAGGGGCCGCTCGGTCACTTCATCCGGCCGAAATCGCGCGGGAAGAAACTTCTGCTTCTTTCGGGCGGCTCCGGTATCACGCCCGTCATGTCGATCACGCGTGATCTGGCGGACAGCTACGAACCTGCGGACATCGTCTTCCTTCACGCGGCACGGACTCCGCTCGACCTCATCTTTCGAAACGAGCTGGCGTATCTGGCATCGCGAATGAGAGGGCTGCGGCTGCAGTTCCTTCCGGAGACAGTCCTCGGCGAGCTACATTGGCCGGGCCTGACAGGCCGGATCTCGCCTGAATTTCTGAAGCTCGCCGTGCCTGACATCGCGGAGCGCGTCGTCATGTGCTGCGGCCCGGCCCCCTTCATGGCGGCGGCGCGTTCGATAACGGCGGCGCTGGGCGTTCCGCCCTCGAACTACATCGAGGAAAGCTTCGACACGGCAGTTATCGACGAGCCGGGACTGGACGTAGAAGTGCAGCCGCCCGGCAAAGTCTATCAAGTCGAGTTCACGAAGCAGAAGCGTACGCTCGAAGTGTCTTCCGACCAGACAGTGCTTGCCGCTGCGAAGAAGGGCAGCGTCAGGCTGCCCTCATCCTGTTCCAACGGTGTTTGTGGTACCTGCAAATCGAAGCTCGTTTCGGGCTCGGTGGAAATGAACCACAACGGGGGCATCCGCCAGCGCGAGATCGATGCCGGCCTGTTCCTTCCATGCTGCTCGAAACCTCTCAGCGACCTGGTGGTCGAACGATAAGGCAGAGTTCCTCATGCTGTGTAGCGAAGACAACTCGCCAAATGCGAGCGGTTCTACCGTATTCAAAGACGAGCGCAAACAGGCATATCTGAATCCGAAAGGGGCGGATCGCCCGCTCATCAGCCCTATACCTGGTTCGACACTAGACAGGGCCCGACGTTATCGCCTCGGTAGACTGCGCGAAAAAATGCGAGAGTGGGATTGTCCAGCCCTAATTCTCTATGATCCGGTCAACATCCGCTACGCGTTCGACTGTTCGAACATGAGCATCTGGACAATGCACAATCCTTCGCGATACGCGCTCATTCTCGCCGATGGTCCGGCGATAATGTTTGAATTCGAGGGATCCGAGCACGTCAACGATGGGCTTCCTGGCATCGACGAGGTTCGGACGTCCAAGTCTTTCCTCTTCTTTACGGCAGGCAATCTGGTCGAAGATAGGATGAAGGTGTGGGCGGGCGAGATCACCGAGATCGTCGGGTTGCACTGTCGTGCAAGCCGAATTGCCGTCGATCGCTTGGAACCGGCGCCTGCGGCGCAGCTCCGGCAGCGTGGCTTCACGTTGCTCGACGGCCAAGAGCTCGCCGAGCGCGCGCGGTCGATCAAAAGTTCGGACGAGATCGAGCTCATGCGGTGGACAATTCGCGTTTGCGAAGCAGGAATGGCTCGCATGTACGAGGTCTCCGAGCCCGGCCGCACCGAGCGCGAGATCTGGGCCGAACTCCATTTCGAAAATGCTCGAAGCGGCGGCGAATGGCTGGAGACCAAGCTCCTGACAGCCGGCGCCCGTACGAACCCCTGGTATCAGGAATGCTCCGACTACGTCGTCCAGCGAGGTGAGATGATCTCGTTCGACACGGACATGATTGGCCCGTACGGCTACTGCGCGGACCTATCTCGGTCCTGGACCTGCGGACATGTGGCAATGACCGCCAGGCAAAAGGAGCTCTACGCGGCAGCGCGAGATCAAATCGACCACAATCTGTCGATCATCCGGCCCGGCATGACGTTTCGCGAGTTCAATGAGAAAAGCTGGCAGATACCCGAAAAGTACCAGCCCTACCGCTATACGCTCGCCGCCCATGGGACAGGGATGGCAGACGAATGGCCCGGAATTCTTCTCCATCCCGACTTCGACGCAGGATTCGAGGGCGTTGTCGAAGAGAACATGGTTCTCAACGTCGAGAGTCTGATTGCGGAAGAAGGTTCGGAAAGCATAAAGCTCGAAACGCAGGCTCTCGTGACGGCTAAGGGAGCCGAGCGGCTCGACACGTTCCCATGGGAAGATCTTTGACGATATGCTGGCTACCACACGGCGCCGGACGGACGCCGCATTTCATTTCGCATTCGAAGGTCGAAGCTTGGTGCCAGACCTCATCGAGCGCGATACCGCGGGCTGTCGCATGTCGCTGGAAGCCTTCACGAAGCCGAAAATTTTACCGTCACGCCTCGCTGCCGAAAGTAAGCCTGCATCAGTTTGCTGCCGGAGCGATTGTGCTGTACCAGTCTTGCCGGGTCGAATACAGCCTCTTTCAAACCCTTGTGATATGCGCGTCGATGTCAGCATTACCTGAGCGAACGGATGCATTTCCAGGAGTCGTACGAGCTTATGGGCGACGAGCTCGACTTCCTGGGCCTGTATCTTGTGTCGGCTTCAACATCGGCAAGCCCGACAAGGAAAACGTGTTCGCGCCAGCGGGGATGTCTGCTCCAATCGACAAGTACTACAATAGTCGCGACGCCCATGTGCCAATCCCGAAGCCGCGGGTGTCGTTGTCCCCGCATTTCCGGCAGATCGTCGCCCGCCTATGCGAACGCCAGCCGAAGGGTTGGACGACTGCCGGTCTACATCTGCTGAGTTCGGCGAGTCCATCGGAGCAGCGGGAGATCGAGAGACATCTCGTCAAGCTGCGAAAGGGTGTCCGAAAGCACTTCAAGGATCCGAAGCATATCAACACCCTCTTCATCGCGCCGCCGCTGGCGAGGAAGGCGCGGGTTGGCTTCTACCTGTTTCCGGAGGAACTGCGCGGCAGACACCGGGAAATCATGAAGATCCTCGCTGGCGGCGAACTGGATCAGGAGGGGGTCGAGACCATAGCGCTTTTCGGAAGATCGACGGAGAACTGGGGTGCCCCATATGAGGCCATCCTGATCTCGAGACGAGAGAAGTAAATCTGCTGGAGGACGGGGACACAGAAGGCGCTGGCTCTTCTCCGAAGCGTTTCTTTCCGACAAATGTCACCCCTGCAATCATTTTTTCCCACTTGGCCGGCGGGATTTCGCCCGCCAATCCTCGATCGGCTTCTTTCGATGACGGCAGTTAGAGCGGCCGAATTGGTGGTTACAATCTCGCCGTAAGCGTGGCTACCGTTGACCTGGACAATCCCGCCAAGACTGAGCGCTGGGACTTTTTCGCTATCGAGGAAATTGATGACCTCATCATCAAGATGAGTGTTAGCCACGCACATTCTTCAAAAGTGAGGCATTCTACTACATCGTTGTGAAGCATGCAGCGGCAGACGCTCGGCATCGTTCGCTTTGAGTCAAGATCCGTGCGGCTTGGGCTTGTGCTTGAGCTCAGCGAGGCTGGAAAGCACTGGACGGTCCTCCGGCAACAGGACCGGCCGCGGTACCGGCCTGTTTTTGTAGGCTCTGGAAAGGGCCTCGCGGAGGAACTCGTTCTCCTCCGTCGTGCGTTCGAGAATGCGCTCAAGCTCGCGCACTCGTTCCTCCAGCTCCTTCACCTCAGAATTGCCGATGACCGGCTCGTCGGAATCCACCGTGTAGACCTCTATTGTCAGGGCTTCACTATACACCGCCATTGCCCGCAGAATCCAGGGATCCGGATTCTCCGAAATACAACGCAACCACCACAGGAGACCCACATAATAATCAGCGGCCGAGATCAAAACAGGGGATTCGAATGACGTCGGCCCGAAGATCGTTGTCTCGGGCCGCTGCCGACGATGGCGAAGCAGTATGTAGCTCAATCGGCCTTTCGCTTTAGGATGCCACTTTTGACTAACCAGTTCAGATCTTGCCCTGCAACGCCCCGAAATCATAAAAGTTTGCTTACATTCTAGGTGGGGGCCGATTGCCGCTCATTGATCGGCCATCACTGCGGGCCGGCGAAGTACTCAAAACTGGAGCCATCTGCCTTGAGTTTTTTTATTCTCTCACCGTCCCACACCAGAAACGATCCATCCGCTAGCGCAACGGCATCGGAGTCTTGATTTGACCACTCCCCCTCACTGTCAAAGTATTCTTCACCTATCTTCTCCAGCTTGCTGTTCTTGATGGACCAGAGTTTTATCTCGCCATGTCCGAGCGTGAGTAAGGTATTCTGCTGACTTGCGATCGCACGGAAGGCCATTCCCATGTGTCCGCCTTTCTTTTCGTCAATCCAATCCAGCAGACTCTTTTCGTTGATATCCCATAGTTGTACGTGGCCAAAGTCGCCATCTATTGCAATGGAGTATGCATAGTCCTTTCCGAGGCATCCCACGTCCACAATCTTCCCGTCAAGATTTTCCTCACTGTTTTCGCGAACACTAACTACTCGAGACCTCTCGGAATCGAAATTATCGTTATCTACAAATAGAATATTTCGCGTCATCGTGCCGATTATTGTATAATTATTGCATACCGCAATAGCTGATACTTCATCTTCGTTTTGAACTTCTTCTGTTTTTCCAATATAGTCGTTAATTATAAACTTAATATATGGCGAACTTTTAAAACTAAATCTAAACACGGAGTTATACGTCCATGTCTCCTTTGCGATTTTATTAAGATTTTCGGTTCCTTCCTCAAGGTAGGGGTCCAGAGGGAGGAGAAACGAGTTTATTCCTACGCCCCACTTCTCGTACCCAATCCCCAGTTGCCGTCCATCTGTGGCGGCGTATGCGATCATACTTTGTTGCCCCGGAACAGGCTCTTTAGACTGCTTCTCTTCCTCACCCACACCAAAAAGCGTTCGAGCGCTTAAGATGCTCAACTGTTGGTCAAACAAGACAATTCTGCCATTTGTTTCTACGAATAAAATTTTCCCGTCATGCAACGGGTGCAAAAGAGCCGACTTCCCCCGGAGCGATCTGTATTCTCCGCCAGTAACAACTTCCTTTGTGGGGTGTTCTGCGCCCGGCGTCCACAATTGGACGTGTCCGTCGTGTGTCGCAATATAGATCCTCCTGCCCTCGTCAAATGACAACATTGTCTCGGCGCGACTGGATACAATAGACGTTAGACTGGCAGCCAGGAAGGAGACTGCTGCTGCAACCAACATACTTTGGCAACGCATAACTAATTCTCCTTTTTGAACTTTGCGCCAAAGATCTGAAACAAACTTGAAACCGCGACCGGACCTTCGGCACTGTTGAACGTGGCCTTGAGTAGCCAGTTTAGTCCTGGTTCATCCGCTTGAAGACGCAACTGAATTCTGATGGCAGCCACTTCTTTTGGGCCTATTTTGATGTAAGGCTGGATTTCATGGCTCTGGCGACCCTTCTTCCATTCCAAGTCGTGCGCAGAGACATCTATCGGTTCGGTAACTTGTGGAATCCCGCCTTTGGTGCTGCCTATATCCAAGACATCATAGTCGACGCTGACAATAGTGAGTGGCCTGTCACCATTATTCTGAATATTCCAAATAAGGACTGGGTCGAGCAGCCCAATGCAGTTCACCAGCCAGTCCATGACGATCGCAAAGTCGGCCGGGTTCGATGCCTTTAGCTTCTCGAGTTCACTTCGTGTCGGTAGAATTTCGTTAAACGCAGAGGGGCCACCATGTATCATCAAGTTTTTGTAGCCGCTTACGGTCGATATTTGCTCGCCTGCGACAGATGATTTTGCCGCCAACATTCCCTTGAGCACGGGAAGAGCGTCGGCAATCGGTTTTTCACCTCTTACTCCTCGGCAGCTTGCCCTTTCTACAACCGCCATCATCTTTCGATCATATTCGAAAGTCAGCGCTGGGGATTCTAAACCTTCACCATGAATCGACGTTTTGTACGCTTGCGCTCGTACAAACGTGGAGCGTGTAGGATCAACACCAATATACCCTATCGACAGTTCAGGGGGTACATCGGCATACGCCGGGTTCAAAAACATCGATTGACTTCGTTGCGGTCCGCCCCGCCACGGACCACAGTCCACTAGCCACCCGCACGCGTTCGGATAGACAGCCAGGAGAAGATAGGCCGCCAGCGCAGCTACTATTACGCAGATCCGCGCTGCCTTATTTTTGGAGCCAGCCACGCGCAGCAGCACGATACCAACGGCTGAGAATACGATCGCATAGAGTGCTCCAATCTGGAGAGGCGCCTTGGAATAGAGGGCGGTTAATGCTTGCCACTGAGCAGCAGCAGCAATCACAGCACCAGCTATTGTGGAGAATGCAACGAGTGGGAATATTGCACGAGTGATCGCACTTTGGGCAGGGTCGGTAGCGCTTGGCTGTTCGACATCCCTAAATCTCGTCGATTTCTTCACTTGCTCCCCCGCCATTACCAAAAGAAAGGCGCTTACAGGTTACACTTAAGTAAAGTAAAAATCGACTATGATTGCGATTCCACCTCAGAAGATTTGCAGTTTCAGCAAGTCATAACTATATGCTAACGGCAATTGTTGATTACATATGAGATGAGCGTCCACGATTAATCTGTCGGACCATCTGTTCATTCGTGAAGTCTTCGAGCTTTAATCGCCGCCCATGACTGTTGCTCCCACTGCGGACGAACCCCACGACACAGAACACTCCAAGTGGGGCAATGCTCGACCGAGGTGCGGACCATTGGGTTGGCAGGTTCGTCTGGTTCGGGATCGGGTGAAGGCTCGTCGCCGGGCACACGGTCGGGATCCTGCGGCGGCGTATCGATGGGTGGCGCTGGCGGCGGGATGATGGGTTCGTTGGCACAGACAATGGGTTCCTCCCTGACTTCGAAAACGTGGGAAATCATCCCAAGTTCCGTGGACGCGCCATCCCTTCGACACCATCTGCTGGGGATGCCCAAGACCAAGACGAAAACCCAGGAAAGCGATGATCCCGAGCTGATCAGGGAGTGGCCGCTGTCTGCTGTGACGACGCATGGATCTGGTGTCAGGGTGGAAGGAATCCTGAAGGAAATCCGCTCCCATCTCCGGTCCGGAAGTCGCTGGATATGAGGCAGGGGCTCGACTTCGAAGACAGCGTTCAGAGCGATGGTATTAGCCATTTGCAGTGCACTCGGCGACGGCTACTCATTGTTCCATATGCGCCCGCAGGATATATTCAGTTCCGCAGATAGCTCTTCCACCCGCTGTCAGAGATGCAATAGCGCCCACAACACGGTCCCATGCAATATGCTCACGATCTGCTGGAGCACTCTCCGCTAACCGTTGGCGCCATTTCTGATCCTGTCCCGCCTAGCGGGTCTTCGGCACCAGATAAAGGCCGGGAAAACATCCGACCTAGATCATTTGGTTTTTTTGATTCTGGTCGTCTTCTTCTTCGGCTCGAAGGCGATTGCGTAGGTATCCACTTCCATCTTTCGGACGGGGATTTTGAGCGGGTGGAGCTCCGCTCGTATTATACCCTCATGCTCGTCTGATATGCGCGATCCTAAATATACGGACGTGACAGCCGTCCGTAACTCGTAGGGGGCCGCTCCGATCGTCGGCCGGATTAATCTCCATTCCCTTTCGCTGGCCCATCTGACCGATTTGCATGAGAGGATCATCTTGGCACGGTTCTCGGCCGTCTCTCGATCTCGGTACAGCATCGGCGCTTTCTCGCCGTAGGTCATGCGAACGAGTTCGTTCTCATTGCCCAGATTGTCGAGCAGCCGCTTCACATTGTACTCGACACAAATCCCGGAGAAGTTTTTAGCATAGTGAGCCCACATTGGTTCATGATCCATCGTCTCGGAGAACGAAGCGATACCCAGAGAATCGATGACTTGTCGCACTTCGGCGACGGTTCGATCGCGGCGGACGCTGCCCTTTAGGAGCGCGGATTCTCGATGGCTGCCCTCCATGGGATCATTCATGGATTTGTAGCCTGGGCAATAGACATGACCCTGGACTATCGCGTCTAGCTCTTGCCGGAACTTCTCTGGCTCGTCCCCAACGAGCGATCGATATCGATAAAGTTGACGCGGCCGTGCATAAGCTTTGATTATTGCGACCATCGGTTCTCCCGCAAAACTGCTGCTTACATACGACTAGGACCGGTACTTCTGCAACGCCTCCACCGTAAACTTAAGCGGCACGATCAAATCCTTTGACAGTCCGCGATAGGAGAAGACAACTGGCGCAATAAAGAAGTGTTGCGTCTGCAGCGTGATCTGGACAATGAAATCCTCAAGGCGACGCTCAACGATAGATATATCGGAACAGCAAGCTGATTGGCGGGCCGGATTAAAGGCTATTGCCGAGGAACTGCGACACCGACGGATCGGCCTGCACAATCTCGGGGAATACATCCGATCAGGAGCTTGGCGGAACAAAGATAACTAGAAGGGGATGTCCTTCTCGATGTCGGGATTGTAGGCAGGAATAGTGTTCACTGATATCTCGCCTTCAATTACGCTAAAAGAAGCTGCTTTATCGACGATGTGGTGCCTCCTGGCGACGCGTTGCGCGGCTTCGGTGAACGCACGCTGGCCATCTGTAGTGGAAACCATCAGCCCAGCTTCGGTGTAATAGGCGATCAACCTATCCAAAGTTCCCCGGGAGATCGTGAAAAGGTTCGTCGTGTCCGCCCACGACAGTTCTCCTGCAATGGAGGATCCGATAGCAACGCAGGACTTTTCGTGTTCGATATGCCAGTAGTATTCCCCGTTCCAATCACCCGTCTGGACCACGAGGTTTGAGAAGAACAAAGGAAAGAAGGATATCCACGATCCTTGAATTTTTGCCGAGCTCCCCTCCCGCGTCTCACCGGACCGGTACTTCAATGTCAGCGGGATCAGGTTCAACACCGTCATGTCGCTGATCGCAGGGATCTGGGGCAGGGGAATATCCACGGCTAGATTGCCCAGAGCCTCCTTGAATTTTTCGTTTTCCTTTCGGACCTCATTGAGCTCTTCGAGGGCGGTGAAGCTTGCAATGGTGTCACCACGGACCCATCCCGTCCTGGGCTTTGCTCTCTTTGCGTGATCGAGAGCTTCCCTGACTGCCAGCTTCAGGTCACCAAGCGTCTCCCAATCTTTTCGAATGCGCTTGTGCTGAGCCTCTCCGATGAACTCTTTGAGCTTCTTTCGGCCCGCATCCGTCTGCTCGGTCTTTCCGGATGCGATGTTTTCGGGCTTGCCGTGGATCATCACCAGGACAGGAACTTCCTTCTCGACTGCATACCGAAATTCTTGATGGGTGAAGCTCAGGCCGACATCATCAATGGTTCCGTACCGGCCGCCGATAATAAGCACGTAGTAGTCGCTCTGCTCAATAAGCGGCTTGATGAAAGCCATCTGCGTTTCGTCGGTCGCTGGGAACGACTCCATCTGCACCGGGAAATCGCCCATAGAAATTACGGCGTCCTGGACCGCTCGGCGCTCTTCTTGGAGATCTGTGAAGGTGCTGCTGATGAAAATTTGGTAGCGCTTGTCAGTCATGGAATTACTCGGTGAGTCCTGTGCGCACACGATAGTTGTCCATGTGGAAAAGTCTACAATCGCGTTTCAGGACGAAGGCTACTATTCTGCTGCCTCGAATCCCCCGCGAAATGCTTATTTTCTTGGAAAAAACGCCGAAATATTGCCATCGGATGGCAAGTGGAGGGTCCCGAGACTGCAACCTGGAAGTAGAAGTAGCTGCTGTCGATCTGTCGGCTAAACGAATCCCACTGTTCAATCCTCCAACCGCAAAGCGGAACGTGAATCGGCGATCGTTCGAATGTGATCGAATCCTTTTCCGTGACCTTAAATGCTGTACCGGTACTGACAGTTCTGCGGTGGCGAGCAGGCGACTCCTGGTCAAATCGGATACGCAGTTCCCCCAGGACGCCACAGACTGTCGGTTTGGCAATACACACTGCACTCAAGGGGGTGAGCCGGACACGGAGGCGCTGATCCGGCACGAGGAACATCATCGATGATTCATCAGAGGCGCCGTCAGTGGACATCAGGAACGCCGATCAATGTGCACTTCCTGTGTAAATGGATGTTCTACCCGCTCCAGTCTTAGCGTCCTCCTTGTCACTGTTCCTCGCCGCCTCCCCAAAGACAACGAATGAAGACAGGAAATCCGATGCCAAAGCTATTTGTCGCGATCGTATCCCTTCTCACCCTCTGGACCGTCCCCGCTGAGAAATCATCCGCGGCAATGTGGCTTGTAAGGGGGCCGGGCAATACCAGCATGGCTGCCGATCCCGCCTGCAAAGCACGCGACACCAAGCCCGACCCATCTGATGACCGCCACCTGTGGATTGATTGCTCGATCGGCGAAAAGCATGTCACGCTTTTGATCGCCACGGTAGCGCCCTTCGTCGCGAAGGACTTTACCTTCGCAAATGCCGGCCCGATGTTTGCCAAGATTACGGCCGGGACAGAATGGTCGGCCTTCAAGGACAAGGTCGAGTTCATCGGCGGTACGTCTTTCCCAGGTTTCGAGCCTTTCGCTCAAATGAGATTGATTGGTCGGTTATGTGATGCCGGGGAGCAATGCGCGAGCGCGCAAGAGAGAATCGTTGCGCTCAAGATGCTTGGAACTTCCTCAGTGACGGTTTCCTTGATCGTGATGGGTGACGTCGAGCAAAAGGACTACATTGTGCATGGAAAGCCCGCTGCAACTTATCGGTATTTCCCCGACCCCATCGGCACCATGGTTGACACATTTAACTTTGCGACGATTCAAAACCCGCCGTACTAGACGCAGCGCCCCGGAGCACCGCACTCGAATCCTGTTCGGCAAGATGCCGTGCATGCGGTGTTCTGAGAACCCAGGTTACGGCAAGCCAGTTTCATTCCTCTCTAAATGCCCGAACGACCTGATCGGCCAGAGGCTTCGTAAGATAAGCGAGTGCGGTCCTCTCGCCAGTCTGAACGAACGCTTCGACTGGCATGCCGGCCACAGGCGTCAGATTATCAAGACGCGCCCATTCAGCGACGGGAATGGAAACTCTGAGGCGATAATAACCTTGGCCGGTCCGTTGATCGACAATCAAGTCTGCTGCAATCTTGGTCACTCGGCCGTTTAATTCCGGAGTGGTTCGCTGGCTGAACGCGGAAAAGCGGAGTGTCACATCCTGCCCAACTGCAACCTGATCAATGTCCTGAGGCGCAAGCCGAAGCTCCGGCGTCAGGGCATCGTTGATGGGCACGATCTGCATGATCGCTTCGCCTGGTGTCATGACGGCGCCCGGCGCATGAACGGCTAGTTCGTGGACTATTCCAGCCTGTGGCGATCGAATATCGATATGCCGCAACTCATCCTCGGCTGCAATGAGCCGCTCGGAATATTCTCCAATCTCGCTTTCCGCCTGGCGCAGTTGGTCCGATACCTCAGTTCTTTGGTCATCATCAACCTGAATGATCTGCAGCTCGGTTTCGGCTATTCTTCCCTTTGTCTGCGCCTCGGACGCAACGAGATTTCCAAGCTCTCCGGAGAGGTCGGCAGCTTCTCGCTGCAACGCATAGACACGGGTCGCCGGTATGATCCCCTGATCGAGCAGCGGCTGCAAGCTCGCGAGTTCCTTGTTGATGATGGAGATCGCCGCCTGTTTGCCTTGCTGCTGCGCGGTCAGCCCCTCCGCCTCCTTCGAGAGTTGACGAACGCGTTCGGCGAGCTGCGCCTTACGTCCCCTCGCCGATGACCGTCGATCATTGAACAGGCGCTGTTCGCCATCGAGCGTCGCATCAATCTCCGAATCTTCATACTGTGCGAGGAGCGTCTCTGGGAAGGAAATGGCCTCTCTTCCGTCCCGTTCGGCCGTCAGGCGCGCCGTTCGCGCGGCCAGCTCTTTCAGCCGCTTCGAGACGATCGCCAGACTGGCACGCGTCTGCGTGTCATCGAGATGTACGAGTATCTGGCCGGCTTCGACGAGGTCGCCATTTTTGACGAATACCTCACCAACAGTACCACCCTTCTGATGCTGAACGGGCTTCACGTAGCTGTCGACCACTAGCGTCCCGGCGGCGATGACGGCCCCCTGGAGCCGGATGGTCGCTGCAAGGCCGCCAAGGACTCCGACCAACAGGACGATCGCTGCGAGAGCAAATAGCGTCAGATGGCGGATGGCTCGTTCTGCCAATGGTGCCTGGCTGGATTTCATTGCGCCACCCCCTCGCCTGACACCATCAGCCGGACGGGTGTAGGTGCTGCCACGGGCGGTGCCGTTACCTTTTTCAAGACCTCGTCCTTAGGGCCGAATGCTTGGGCCTGACCATTTGCAAGAATGAGAACCAAATCGACACCCGCAAGCGCGCTCGGACGATGGGCGATGACTATTGCGATGCCGCCACGTGCCCGGATACCGCTGACGGCCCTCGTCAGTGCTGCCTCCCCTTCCGCATCGAGGTTGGAATTGGGCTCATCGAGAACGACAAGAAAAGGATTGCCGTATAAGGCCCTCGCCAGGGCAATGCGCTGACGCTGGCCGCCCGAAAGCGTGGATCCTTGCTCTCCGATTTTCGTGTCGAATCCATCGGGAAATTGAACGATCATGTCATAGACGCCCGCGGCCTTTGCCGCCGCGATGATCTTTTCGGATGATGCTTCAGGATCGAAGCGGGCTATGTTTTCTGCAATCGATCCGCCAAAGAGGGAAACGTCCTGGGGCAGATATCCGATGTGCTCGCCAAGTGCCACTGGGTCCCATTGCGACAGCATCGCGCCGTCCAGACGCACCGCACCCGCAAGCGGCTGCCATATGCCGACGAGGCTCCGAGCAAGTGATGATTTTCCCGAGGCGCTGGGACCGATGACGCCGACCGCGTCACCGGCTCGTAGCTCGAAGGAGATGCCCCGCAAAATTGGGTTCTTTGAGCCGGGTGCGGCAAGGTGCAGGTTCTCGACTTTCAGCCCCACCGTCGGAGCAGGCAGAGATACTTCGCGCTCGCTACTCGGCATGAGTTGCGAGAGCTGCAGCAGGCGAGACCAGCTATTTCGTGCCGCAGCAAATCCCTTCCATTGGCCTATCGCCAGTTCAACGGGGGCCAGCGCACGACTGACGAGGATGGAACTCGCTATCATGATCCCGCCGGATGCTTCTTGACGGATCACGAGCACTGCGCCTACGGCCAGCACCGCAGACTGCAGCATCATTCGAAGGATCTTCGAAAGTGTGCCGAGTGTGCCGATCACGTTCGATGAGCGCAGATGATTGCTAAGATAACGATGATTGATTTCATGCCATTTCCGGCCAAGGTGATGGCCGAAACCCATCGCCAGAACAGCTTCGGAATTTCGGTGCGTCGCTTCTGCAAGGGCAGTTCGTTCGGATGCGATTTTCGCGGCCTCCTTCGCAGGCTCGCGGGATTTCTGTTCCGCCAGGATCGTGAGGCCGACGAGCATCAGGGCGCCGGCGAGAGCAGTCCATCCGATCCAGACGTGGAAGAAAAAGCAAAGACCCAGATAGAACGGCATCCAGGGAATATCGAACAAAGCCGTTGGTCCAGGACCTGACAGGAAACCTCGTACCGTATCCATGTCGCGCACCGACTGCAGCCCGTCACCGGAAACCTGCATGCGCGACGGAAGCAGCACCAGAGAACTGTGAACTGTTTCTCCGAAGCGCTCATCGACGGAGAGGCCGATACGAACCAGGAGCATCGAGCGAACGAGTTCTAGGAGACCTTGAAAGGCGTACAACGTGGCCGCGATGATGGCGAGGCCAGCCAAGGTGGGAATACTTCGACCCGGAATGACGCGGTCGTAGACCTGCAACATGAAGAATGAGCCCGTCAGCGCCAGGATGTTGACGATGGCGCTCGTCGCCCCGATGCCGAGAACGGCTCTCTTCAGTGAAAAAAGCACCGCCACAAGAAACACCTGTGGCGGCTTTGAAGTGCCCGTCGACAAACTCAGACTCCGCTCATGCTGCCGCCACGAAACGGAAGTCGTCGCGGTGCAGCGAACTCAGCGCAACGTCCTTCAGCAGGATCGAATTGTCGCCGTCGTATGTGATCAGCGTATCCGAACCGGATTGCGTGGCTGCCGCCATCACCGATGCGAAGTCCGCGAAGACGTCGGTCTCGATATCGACGACATCGATCGAGCCGGCGCCTGCCGCAAAATCGATGATGGTATCGTGGCCGAAATTGCCACTGAAGACAAAGTTGTCGTCAGCCTCTGTTCCCACAAGGATGTCATCGTTACCGGCCATGAACGTCGCACTGGCCGGCGCGACCATTGCGCTCGGCGAACCGATGTTCATGATCGCGTCGCGGTTCCAGACGGAACCGTCCGCGAACTCGATCCTCTCGAAGCCCCAATAGTCGGTGTCGGCATAGAACTGCTCATCGAGCGTGATCGTATCCCCGGTGCCGACCACTGTCAGCTTCAGGTTGACGCCGTCACGTTCGGCAACGATGTCCGACTGGTTCAGATCGGTGAACTTCAGAACGTCGACTTGATTGGCCGCATTGGCTTCATCATCGATGTAGTCGGTACCGTCTCCTGCTGCGTAGAGGTAGGTATCACTACCATAGCCGCCCAAGAGGACGTCGTTGCCAAGTCCACCATCGAAGACGTCGTGGTTGGAGGTTCCAAAGAGCGTGTCGTCACCACTTGTTCCAACGGCCGTAGTCTTGTCGATGGCGTTCAAGGCAAATGCCGTGATGGCTTCGCGGCTCCATGAACTGCCGTCGGCAAATTCGAACTTGTCGATACCCCAGTAGCCGGGATCTTCGAAGAGTTGGCCCTTGAGGGTGATAACAGCACCTGTCGGCACAACCGTGAGTTCGACATCATCTCCATGGCGAGCGGCAATCAGATCGGATGCGGTCAGGTTGGTGAAGCGTAGGACGTCCAAGGCATCGGTGAAGCCGACGTCGTCGTTCAGCGTGTCACTTCCGTCACCCTGGCGATAGACGTAGACATCTCCTCCGGCGCTGCCGTTGATCACATCGTCGCCCTGACCTGCGAAGAAGTAGTCCTTGCCCCAGTTGCCATCGATCGTTTCGGCCGAGTTCGTGCCGTAGATCCAACTGGTATCGGGCAGATGATCCAGGGCGAGCGAAGTTCCATCGGCGAACGCCAAGGTCTCGAGAGACCACCCTTGTCCGGCGCTGAAGTACTGCGTGTTGATCGTGATGACGTGACCGGTCGCATTGACCGTAATGAACATGTCTTCCCCGGAGCGCGATATCGTCAGATCGCTGATGTTGAGATCGGTGAAACGAAGAACGTCGGTATCCCCCAGTGCAATGGCCACGTCCGATATCGTGTCGTTGCCGTCGCCGGAAGCGTAGTAATAGGTGTCGTTGCCTTCGCCACCATCGAGTTGATCGTCGCCTACGCCGCCATAGATGGAATCGTCGCCGAGAAGGCCGTTGACGGCGTCGTTGCCGGCCGCCCCTTTGATAGTGTCATGACTCATCGTGGCGGTGATGGTGTCAGCGCCCGCAGTCCCGGTATATGTCAGTGAGACACCCGCGCTGACGGAAATGCTCATATCGTTGAACTGCAGTGTCTCGACATTTGTCACGGTGTCGGTGAAGGAGCCATTGACAAGAACGACCTGACCGTCGGCTACCGAGATCTGATAAGCGCTGAGATCGTACTCGAAGACAGCTACGTCGGAACCGGCGCCGCCATTTATCCGATCGCTGCCGTCGCCGCCCTGAAGCTGATCGTTGCCGGCAAGGCCGGAGATCACATCATCTCCGCCGGTACCGAGCAGCGTATCGCTACCACTCGTGCCAATGGTGGGTGCGACGGTGTTCGTAATGTTCATAAGGATATCGCGATTCCAGGAAGACCCGTCCGCGAATTCGATTTTCTCGAAGCCCCAATAGGCAGCGTCGCTGTACCACTGCTCATCAAGTGTGATGACATCGCCGGTCGCCAGGACCGTTATGTTGAGATTGACGCCGTTGCGCGCCACGGAAATGTCCGATGCGTTGATATCGGTGAAGCGGAGCGTGTCCACCGACTCGGGCTCGTTAGCCTCATCGTCAATGTAGTCTGTCCCGTCACCCGACGTGTAGACATAGACGTCCGCACCCTGGCCGCCGAGCATGCGATCGTTACCCCGTCCACCGATGAAAGTGTCGGCGCCAGACGTTCCGGTAAGCGTGTCATTTCCCGCCGTTCCGGTGATCGGCCCCTGCGGAGAGGTTCCGATGGCCATGATGTCAGACCGGTTCCAGGAACTGCCGTCCGCGAATTCGATCTTCTCGAACCCCCAGTAGCCGTTTACGTCGTACCACTGCTCATCGATCGTGATGACATGACCGGTCGCCAGGACCGTTATGTTGAGGTTGACGCCATTGCGCGCCACCGAAATGTCCGATGCGTTGATATCGGTGAAGCGAAGTGTGTCGACCGAATTCGGTTCGGTTGCTTCATCGTCGAGGTAGTCGGAGCCATCGCCAGACGAATATACGTAAACATCCGTCCCCCCCGCGCCGTACAAGCGGTCATCACCCAGTCCGCCATTGAACACATCGTCGCCGGAGGTACCGTTCAGAGTGTCGTTTCCACTCGTGCCGGTAATTTCCCCGCTTTGCGCAGCCATGATGACCGACCGATCCCAGGAGCTTCCGTCGGCAAACTCAATTCG
The DNA here is from genome assembly GCF_014873945.1 of Rhizobium viscosum. Taxonomy (NCBI): domain Bacteria; kingdom Pseudomonadati; phylum Pseudomonadota; class Alphaproteobacteria; order Hyphomicrobiales; family Rhizobiaceae; genus Rhizobium; species Rhizobium viscosum. Next base: position 1,227,466 of record NZ_JADBEC010000002.1, read on the forward strand.
CTCGATGCCGGCGAAATCGGACTGGCTCGAAAATTGCTGCCAGACAGTGATTTCATTCCCGGTGCTTAGAATTTTGACCTTGAGATCGGGGCCACTGCGGACGAGAGCAACATCGGATGCGTTCAGATCACTCAGACGAAGAACATCGACATCGCTCAGTCGATCATCTTCCCGGTCGGTGATGTTGTCATTCCCATCGCCTGTTGCGTAGATGTAGAGGTCGGATCCGGCGGCGCCGTCCAACCAATCGTCCCCTCCTTTGCCCGCAAGGGTATCGTTCGCAGATGCGCCAGTCAGAAAGTCGACGGCGCCTGTCCCGACAAGTGTCTGGCTGGATTCGTTAATCGCCATCAAGTCTGCACGAGAAAGATAGCTCCCATCGGCAAACTCAACTTTCTCGAGTCCGTAATACCCATCTGGATCGAACTGGTCGTCGATCGTTATTATTGCGCCTGTGGCTATTATCGTAATCTTGAGATCCAAGCCGCTTCGCGCCAGTGAGACACCTCCGGCGTTGATGTCCGAAAGACGCAGGATATCGTTGTCCGAAGAGGAGTAGGAGCTATCCTCGATCCGATCGTTACCGTCCCCGGAATTGTAGACGTAGGTATCGCTTCCGTAGCCGCCCTTCAGGACGTCGTCGCCCAAGCCGCCGCTGATCGTCTCGTTGAACCAGATGCCAGTCAGCGTGTCGCTGGCGGTCGTTCCGACGATATTGGGAATCCGACCAAGCTCCATGAGAGCGTCGCGGTTCCATGAGCTTCCGTCGGCGAATTCGATCTTCTCGAAACCATAGTAGTCGTACTGAGATGAATACTGGCTATCGATCGTGATCGTCTCATTGGTGCTGAGAATCTTGATCACCAATGCCAGGCCATCGCGCGTCGCGCTAATGTCCGACGCATTGAGATTCGACAGGCGGAGGCTATCGACACCCCCGATATCGCTTCCTTCATCATCGAGGAGGTCGTTCCCATCGCCGCTCGCGTAAATATAGACATCGCTCCCGACGCGCCCCTTGATCGTATCGTCGCCGAGACCGCCTGTGATGATGTCGGCTTCCGACGTACCCTCGATCACGTCATTAGCTGGCGTGCCCACGATTGGCTGGGCTTCCAGAGCCATGATCGTGGCGCGGTCCCACGAAGTGCCGTCGGCGAACTGAATTTTCTCGAGACCGAAGTTCCCCCACGTTGTGTACCATTGATTTCTGACGGTGATTACATCGCCGGTCGCGAGAATGGTGATCTTCAAGTCTGTCCCGACGTGCGCAGCGCTTATGTCCGCAGCGTTGAGATCCGTGAATTGGAGGGTATCGAGATCGTTCGGCCAGCTCTCTTCGTCAATGACGTCGTTACCGTCGCCTCCCGAATAAAGGTAGGTGTCGCTTCCCCGGTCGCCGATCAAGGTGTCGTTGCCTAGGCCGCCGCGATAGGACTCGTCTGCATCGTTGCCGTGAAGTGTATCGTTTCCATCCGTCCCTTGAAAGTCAACATCGTTGCCAATAGCCCCAATTTCAAGGATCGTTTCCCGGTTCCAGGAAGTGCCGTCCGAAAATTCGATTTTTTCGATACCCCAGTAGCCATCCGATAGGAACTGCTTCTCGATTGTGATCACTTCCCCGGTCGCATTGATCGAAATCTTCAAGCTCTCACCGTCTCGGACAGCCGTCACGTCTGCCGGAGTCAGACCGGTCATACGAAGAACGTCGACCTCAGTGGACATGTTAACGCCGTCGTTGATGACGTCGTTTCCTTGTCCGCTGGCATAAACATAGACGTCGTCGCCGAAGCTGCCGGACAGGGCATCGGCACCAGCGAGACCAATGATCAAGTCGTCGCCCATAGTGCCCTCAAGGGCGTCGGCCCCTGACGTTCCGAGTATCCCTTCAGGTTCGATCACGCTGATATTGGCTATGATATTCTGTTTGGTCCAACTCGTTCCATCGCTGAACTGAATGCTCTCGATACCGTGCTCGAGAGCACCTGCAACCGATGACTTGACGAGGATCGAACCGCCATCGCCGGCGCCGGGAGCGCTTTCCGCGATTTCGATGATAAGGTCGTTGCCTTTCTGACGAAGGGTGATCTCGCTGGCGTCGATGTCAGAGAAGATCAATTTATCGAGGCTTCCGCTGTAGTCGGCGGTCTCGATGATCGTGTCGTTGCCGTCGCCACGGGCATAGCCGTAGGTGTCGTTTCCGACCCCGCCCGTCAGAAGGTCGTCGTTTTCATTGCCATATAGAGTATCGTTTCCTTCCTCACCTTGGATCTCGTCCTGGCCGCCGCGTCCATAAACCACATCGTCCCCAGCGCCGGCGTGCAGCCGTTCATTGCCGTCCGCATCCGACGTGACGTCGATGGCGGCCGTGAGAAGCCGGGATTGATCGGGACCATTGATTGTATCGTTGTTCGGCGTGCCTTCGCTTGGAGACGAATAGTCCTTCAGCGTAATTCCGAAGTCGCCCTGCTTGAATCCTTTGATCGCAGCGTAAGGCGCGCCGCCATCCGGATATTCCGGCATCAAGAAGACGTAAGGGCGGCCTCGTTCGTCAAGCGTCGTCGAAACCAAGATCTTCACAACCCACTGCGTCGTCGCAAGATCGTCAGTGCTCCATGAAGTGTTTATGTAAAAAGTGCCGAGGTCAGTTGTGGAGACAGCCTCGTAGGTGCCGGCAACGGCGATCGCGTCTGTCGTTTCGACGGTTTGACCACCGGCCATTTCGGTAATCTTGTGGTTCTGTATCAAGATTTCGCCAATGCCGTCGCCGGAAGTCTCATCGATAATATCAATGTACTCCAACGATTGAGCGGGCGTGTCGGTGTTATTGTAGTCGTTCTCGTGAGAAATGAGGTAACGGTCGTTTCCGAAGCCGCCACTCAGCACATCTTTTGCACCGTCGTTCCATTCAGGGTGATGTGCCCTCAGGGACACATCGTAAAAGCTGGCGACGTCTCCTCCGACCAGAAGGTCGGCGCCATCTTCACCGAAGATCCGATCTCGATCTTTCCCGCCAGCCAAGTAGTCGGTTCCGTCAAGCACGGATCCGCCAGAATACAAAACGTCGCCATGTATCAGGTCTTCGCCTTCGCCGCCAATAATTCGGTCGTTCCCATAACCGCCAAGTATTGTATCGGCGCCTGCGCCCCCATCGACGATATCCACCCCACCGGCGCCGTGGATGAGATCATTTCCATCAAGCCCGGAAATGGTATTGGTTTCCGAGGATTTGGCATCGCCTTGAAGTAATCCGCCAAACAACCGGTCGTTGCCGCTGCCTCCGGTGATAAAATCGTCGCCTCCGCCTCCAATGATATAGGTGTCCGAGGATCGCGCGGCATCCAGAAATTCACCGGTTGCATGACCGATTATGACGGTCGGCTCGAAAAGAGTCGTAACAGCCCCTTGGCCGATGCCGATGTGGTCAGCTCGCATAGAAAGCTGTTCCAATCTCGTACCATCCGCAGACCACATTTTGAGGGCGATCTTCGCCCCAGCGGCGACAAAGGTCAGATTTTCCTGGCCGTCATAATTGACCAGTTGGGTCCCATTCGTGGTGGCGGTGCCATCCTTGTCCGCAGCCCAATTCCACGTGTAAAACTCAGCGGTCGAAACCCCCATTCCAGCGGCGAGTTCCTGAACGGCATCGCCCTGTAATATCGCATAGGTTGTATCGAGGTTGCCGTTTTTATATACTTCGATCGTACCCGCAGGAGTTGCCTCCGCATAATGAGCAATTGTGCCCATGGCGGCTACAAAGTCGATATCCTCGACATATTCGTAGATGCCGCCGCCGATGATTTGCCCATTAACGACATATCGGATTTCTGTGTCCGCGGTCCCAAAAAGGTGATCAACTAGGTCTCCCTCCGGCAGATTGCTCTCTACCTTCTCCCAAAGCCACTTGCCCGCCAAATTCAGTCCGCCAGCAACCGCCAAGACTGCCAGAGGACCTTCCCCGATAGTTACCCCCAGCGCTGCCAGAATTGCCGCTCCCGCAACCTGCAGGGCAGCAGCCCCAAGGTTTGGCATCACTACGTCTGTCGCGAACTTCGCGGCATTGATGTAGAAGCCATCCTCCTTGTGCTCGACTGTAACTAAAAACGTCACCAGGCTCGTTACACCAATGTTCTTGGCAGTAAATTCGATAACTTTCGACGCACCGACTTCGCCGGCTATCTCGCCAATAACTGTATCCAAAAGTGTTTGGAGTCGATCATTCAGAATATCTTCTTCTTTTGGCTTCGGATTCGAGCGATACAGGATCGGTTCAGGCAGCATTTTTCACCCCTCGTTAAATAAATGCTTTAGTGAGCAAGTAGACGGCGGCTGGCACCATCAAGATTGAAATTACGACTGCCCAGGCGCGCCTATAAAGGAGGAATTTATTTTTCAACTCCAACGGGATGCGGTGACTTTGCAGATCGATTTCAGGGAGGCCCTTCCCGATTTTGGTTACTAGGTTAGGCCCATATCTTTTTATCTTGTTGGTAAGATATTCGAACACGACAAGCATGCAGACGTGAAAAACCCCGGCCGCGACGAGACTTCCGATCGCGAAAACCTCTAGGAAATGCATTCCCACTCCCCTGCCCCCAGTTTTACAAAGGCTCGTTATAGTTGGTGGAAGGTGGCTGTAGGACGGCCATCTGCTATTTTAGCTTGATAAGCTAGAGGTTGTTTTTTTAGAATGCAAGATGAATTAAAAACTTATACGAGAAATATTTTTCGGGCTGGTTCTACTGACAGTGGAATGAATTTTTCGCAAATTATCCTGACGACGTTCTCATCCCAATGCGGCCTGAGCTACGGCGAGACGCCTTTTTACTACAGCGGCAATGCCGTAATTGCTCGCGTACCCAGGGCCGTCTCGATCTGGAAGGGCAAGGCCCCACGATAGAGTGCGATACTGATGTCAAAGTCGATGAAGACGATCCCGATCAGGCCGATGATTTCGAGTTGCCTCGCACGCCTCGCTCAAATTGCTGCTTCGACCGCGCGTGCTGGCGCATGAGTCTATGATCTAGTAGCCCGCACTCACCGCCAGACTATTTCATCATCGTGGCAATGAAATCCTTTTCGAAGGGCACGCCGTAGTAGAGGTGCCGCGGTTCTCGTCCCAGGTAGGGTCGATAACGTGTCCATTGTCATCAACGAGCCAGGCGTGCTCCACAGGGATGGGAATGCCCGGATCGAACGCGAATCCTTCTACATACGTCACGTCATCCCGGACAAGGGCAAACGCGGTAGCGTTGAGAAAGCATTGCTTCGCCTGGCCAGAGAGCAGCCAACGGGGACGGTTTGCTATCGAAGTGTACATGCGCCCGAATGAACTCAACGCGGTGGCCGGACCGAATACATTCTCCCAATGAGCCAAGCTGCGCACATGCTCGATCCATAGCGTCTCTAGGCTCCGTACGGTGGCCGTTTGCTGAACGATCATCGGGACCTCCTTTGTCCTCATGAAAAGCTGGAGACACTTTTTGCCTGTGTCAATCGCGGAGGCCCTCGGACGGCTTAGCAATGCCCTTGTCAGAGACTTCCGGCGGCCATCCTGATTTCGCCCCATTCGAAGGAATCGTCCAACTCGGTCGCGTCGGCGCATCAGGAGGGACAATGAGGAGCACAGACGACAACTTTCCGACGAGCACATCTATGTGTTGGGAGAGTACGGAAGGTCGCTGCCGCGTGGATGTCTGATACGCTCGCTCTCAATCCCCGCCGAAGCAATCCGAATCCCGGGCCGAAGAGCGATCTAAACCGCGGTTCATATCACGCTCGACATCCTTCGCCGCTCCGGATGCTGGGCGATCCTACCACTGCGTTGCGGGCGCAATACGTGCCCACAGAGCGAGGTTGCAGCACCTTCACGGCCTCGAAGTGGTCACGAATCCCTCCTCGGCGTTTGCATCCTGTGCCGACAATCAGCGCCAGCTTACATCCAAAAAAAGTCCATCCGCGCGTTATTCAACTTTACGGTGAACATGGTAATAATCTGCATCTCATTGATCTTGGGGGAGCGGATGAGATCAATCCTTTTCGCAATTATCATGACTGCCGGCGGCGCAGCGTGCGCTGCTGGACTGGACGACCATTTTGACGGCTCGAAGGTGGATGCCTCGAAATGGACGACGCAGCAGATTCTGCCGAGTCAGGTCCAATTCACCAAACCCGGACGTTGTGGAAGCGCCGCGATAGATATCATCACAAAGGACGGGGACAACGGCCTCGAATGTGAGGATGAATGCCAGCGAGCGGAGCTTCGAACTGCCAAGAAGTTCTGGCCGTCGTTCGGCGACGAGGTCTGGTACAGCTTCAGCTTCAAGATCACTGGCGAGGTACCCTCCGTCGGCAGCGCTCGCTCTGTGATTGGACAATGGAAGGGACCGGGCGACAGCAGTCCAATGATCGCCCAGCGCTTTGACAACGGCATTTTCCACATCACCGTATAAGACAACGACGTACGTCGCGTGGTGGCGAAAGCTGAAGGCGATCCAGACGCTCTAGTTTCCGCTCAGGCGGCACTTGGCGATCTCCAACCGACTGATCAGACAATCAACGCCGTAAAGTCTCTGCAGTCGTTGGAATTGCTGAAGAAGACAATGCCTGATCTCTCGCAGCAATTGTTCAAGCAGGAGCTTTTTAAGGGACTGGAAGGTGAAGCCCAGGCTCCAGCGACACAAACGCTTTCCAAGGCGCTGGGACTGTCGGAGAACCTGGTTGCTCAGTTCAATGCGCTCTCCTTCGTGGCAGATCCGGACAAGTATATTGGCGCGGCGGATGTCGAAATTCGGCCAGAAGGAAACCGGCCACTTCCGGATCCCCGGAAGGATTGGGTTGATATGGTCTACCGGATCAAACCTGGCCGTATCCGCCGACGGACCGACCCGCATGCTCGTCCCGGCGAACCACCTTGATGAGGCGCTCGCCATCGCCAAGAAGGCCGCCGAAGCCTTCAGGACCGGAGACCCGCGCGCCGAAGGCATCGATCTTGGCCCTGTCGTTAGCCAGGTCCAGTATGACAAGATCCAGCGGCTGATCGAAAGTGGCATCAACGAAGGTGCGACATTGGTTACCGGCGGCCTCGGCCGTCCCGAGGGACTGAACCGCGGCTATTACATCCGGCCGACGGTGTTCGGCCACGTCACGCCTGCCATGACCATTTCGCGTGAGGAAATCTTTGGGCCGGTCCTGTCGATCATCTCCTACGAGGACGAGGACGAGGCGATTCGCATCGCCAATGATACCGTCTACGGCCTTGCCGCCTATGTCCAGTCTGAGAACATCGACCATGCTCGCGCCGTCGCTAAGCGGATGCGTGCCGGATCGGTCTATCTGAACTATCCGGATTGGGACACCTTCGCTCCCTTCGGCGGCTACAAGCAATCCGGCAACGGTCGCGAATATGCCGACTGGGCGATCCATGACTTCCTTGAGATCAAGGGCGTCGTCGGCTGGAACTGAACAAGCTGCAATTGGGCGGCCGATAACGTCGATCATTGGGTAAAGCATCACCCAGGACACACAGCAGTACGCGGGTGGCTGGCTTACGCTAATTACGGTGGCGATCTAGTCGGCTATACAGCCCACTCTGTAGTTCGCGGCCCCCGACGGAATGCTTTTTGACATCACGCCGCTCTATCACGACGACGCTCAGCGTGAATTGTTTATCGTTCATGTGAGCGATGATACAACGTTTTTGCGATGAGGACGCCAAACCCTGAAATTCGTTGCTACGGAAATTGTCCTGCTTCGCCGCTCGCCCGTGATTTTCTATTGCAACGGTATGTGCAAGAGGAAGAGGAGTGACCGAAAATCGGCGCTTTCTGGAATATGCGGTGGTCGCCTACAATAATCGTTGCCTTGAAAAGAATCGAGCCGCCGATGCAGTTACGCTAATCGACCTGTAGGCAGAGGTATTTCACCTCGACATAATCCTCGATCCCATATTTCGAGCCTTCTCTACCCTGGCCAGATTGCTTGATGCCGCCGAAAGGCGCTACCTCGGTGGAGATCAGGCCTGTATTGATGCCAACCATTCCATATTCCAATGCCTCGGCCACCCGGAAGACGCGCGAGAGATCCTTGGCGTAGAAATAGGAGGCCAGTCCAAATTCGGTGTCGTTAGCCATCTCCACGACATCAGCCTCGGTTTCAAACCGGAACAGGGGAGCGACGGGACCAAACGTTTCCTCCCGCGCCACCTTCATAGCGGATGTCACGCCTGTGAGGATGGTCGGCTGGAAAAACAGTCCGCCTCTTGCATCGCGCTTGCCGCCGACGGCAATGGCGCCGCCTTTTTCCAGGGCATCGGCGATATGTTCCTCGACCTTCTCCACCGACTTTTCGGTAATCAGCGGCCCTGCAACGACCCCCTCTTCAAAACCGTCCCCGACCTTCATCGCCGCAACCTTTTCCACCAGCTTTTTGGCAAAAGCATCATAGACGCCGGCCTGCACATAAAGACGGTTGGCGCAGACGCAGGTCTGGCCGTTGTTGCGGTACTTCGAGATCATCGCGCCTTCGACGGCGGCATCGAGATCGGCATCGTCGAAGACGATGAACGGTGCGTTGCCGCCAAGTTCGAGGCCAAGCTTCATGATCTGCTCGGCGCCTTGGCGCATCAGGATCTTGCCGACACCGGTCGAACCGGTGAAGGTCAGTTTGCGCACTTTATCGTTCTCAGTGAATTCCTGACCTATATCAGAGGATTTCTTCGACGTGACGACGTTAAAGACGCCTGCAGGAAGCCCGGCGCGCTCGGCCAGAACAGCGAGAGACAACGCCGACAACGGCGTTTCGGCTGCAGGTTTGGAAACCATGGCGCAGCCGGCCGCAACGGCTGGGGCAAACTTGCGCGCCAGAATGGCATTGGGAAAATTCCACGGTGTGATGGAGGCAACCACACCGATAGGCTGCTTGAGCACGATAATCCGCTTGTCCTGCTGATGCCCCGGGATCGTGTCACCATAAACCCGCTTGGCCTCTTCGCCGAACCACTCAACGTAAGAAGCGCCATAGAGGATTTCGCCCCTCGCCTCGGCCAGCGGCTTGCCCATTTCGATGGTCAGGATCGCCGCCAGATCGTCGGCATTGGCGACCATCAAATCGTAGAGTTTGCGCAGCACCGCTGCGCGCTCCTTCCCGGTCTTTTTCGCCCAAAGTTTCTGCGCCCTATGCGCGGCATCGATGGCGCGCGCGGCATCGGCTCGCGTCATGTTCGGGAGGGTGGCGATCACCTCGCCGGTCGATGGATTGGTGACATCGAAGGTCGCGCCGGTTTCGCCGCCTGAATGCCACTCGCCGGCGATCAGGGCCTTGTCGGTAGCAAGCGAAGGGTCCTTCAGTTTGGCAAGAAGTGTCTTGGATAGGGCCATGGCGCCGGCCTCCTTCGATAAGCTGATTGCTGCAGCGATGACCGAGGCCCGATACCATCGGACACCGGCATCAGGGTCAGGCGAATGCGTGTGTAGACTTCGGCTCGAAACTCAGCCAGGCCTTATCGCCGCGGCTGATGCTGGAGATCGCCTCGTGGCCGAATGGCAGGCGCACGGAAAGGCTTTCGCCATTACCGGTCTGAGTGCTGACCTCGATGTTGTTTCCGAGGAAGGTGATGTCGTTGATCGTCACGGCAAGGCCATTATCGATCCGTGCACTCGACAACGACAGGCGCTCCGGCCTCAGCAGCAGCGAAGCGGATTTGCCGCTCGCCTTACCGGCATGCATCGGCACCCCGTCGATCACAGTGCCGCCCGGCAGCGACAACTTCGCGTGGCCATTGGCGCTCGACAAAACCTCGGCATTGATAAAATTGCTGTCGCCGATAAAGCCCGCCACGAAACGTGTAGCCGGATTGGCGTAGAGTTCCTGTCCGGTTCCGATCTGGTCGATCTCGCCCTGACTGAAAACGGCGATACGGTCGGAAAGCCGCAAGGCTTCTTCCTGATCATGGGTGACGTAGAGGATCGTCACACCCGTTTCCTGATGGATGCGGCGGATCTCGAACTGGATTTCCTCGCGCAGCTTCTTGTCGAGCGCCGACAGCGGCTCGTCCATCAGAAGCACGGGCGGATTATAAATCAGCGCGCGCGCAAGCGCGACGCGTTGCTGCTGACCGCCGGACATCAATGCCGGTTTGCGATCCTCGAAACCTTCAAGCCGCACGAGTTGGAGCGCTTTTTTGACCCGCTCTACGATTTCTGCCTGGCCCGCACGCCGGATCCGTAGGGGGAACGCGACGTTCTCACCGACCGTCAGATGCGGAAACAGCGTATAGCGTTGAAATACCATGCCAATATTGCGCCTGTGCGACGGCGTCGAGAGCATGCTCTGGCCCTTTAGCAGGATATCGCCATGGGTCGGGTCCTGAAATCCGGCAAGGATGTACAGCGTGGTGGATTTGCCCGATCCCGATGGTCCGAGAAAAGTCATGAACTCACCCTCAGCAACGTCAAGGGTGACGTTGTTCACGGCTATGACCTGGCCGTATGTTTTGCGGATGCCACGAATGGAGAGAAACGGCTGGGTCATGCTTTACGTCCCTTGCGGAAGAATTCGGCCAGAACCATCAGCAGAATGGTGAAGGCAATAAGGATAGTGGAGGCGGCGGCAATGACGGGCGTCAGGTCCTGCCGAAGCGTTGCCCAGATCTTGACAGGCAGTGTCTGCAGCGTTGGGCTTGCCATGAAAATGGCAAGAACGACTTCGTCCCACGAAGCGAGGAAGGAGAAGATCGCGGCCGCAAAGATGCCGTGGCTGACAGCGGGCACAGTCACCCGGATACGGGCCTCCCAGGGGCTTGCACCGCACAGAATGGCGGCATCTTCGATCGACTTGTCGAATCCTTCCAGCGCGTTGCCGATCGAAATGATCGAGAAAGGCAGCGCGATCAAGAGATGTGCGATGATGAAAGCGATCGTGGTGCCCGCCAGCCCAAGGTGCAGGAACAGCGCGTAGAGGGCAACGGCAAGCACCACGACCGGGAGGATCATCGGTGTCAGGAACAGAGCGCGCAATGCTTCGCGCCCGATGAAGGAGCCGCGGTTAAGACCGAATGCGGCAAGGAAGCCGAGCACGACGGACAGCACCGTGACGATGGCGGCGATCTTCAGGCTTGTCAGCGCCGAATAAAGCCAGCGCGGATCGTCAAACAACGCTTGGTACCATTTGAAGGTCCACGAAGGCGGCGGGAAGATCAGCCATTGCGAGGAGCCGAACGACAGCGCGGCGATGAAGACGATCGGCAGGATCAGAAACAGACAGACCACAACTGTCAGGCCGATCAGGAATGGTCGCAGGCCGCCGAGTTTTTCGAAATCGAGGAGCATGATTTACCTCGCCCGATTGGGGTTGAAGAATTTGAGCTGGATGGCATAGAGCACAAGCGTCACGACCAGGAGGACGAGTGCGGCTGCGCCGCCCATGCCCCAATTGACCAGCGACTGCACGAATTGCGCCACGAGTTCGGCCAGCATCATGTTCGAGGTGCCCCCCAAAAGTGCCGGCGTGACGTAATAGCCAAGCGACATGACGAAGACCATGAGCGCACCGGCAGCGATGCCGGGCAGCGACAGCGGCAGCAGGACCCGGGTAAAACACTGACGTTTGTTGGCGCCGCAGAGTGCGGCCGCCCGCAGGATCGCCGGATCGATCGACTTCAGCACGCCAATCAGCGGCAGGATCACGAAAGGCAGCATAATGTAGGTCATGCCGATGGTGACCCCGACGAGATTGTTGACCAGCGCCAGCGGCTTGTCGATGATGCCGAGGCCGATCAGCATCTTGTTGACGACGCCGGTGCGCTGCAGAAGCACCATCCAGGCATAGGTTCGCGCCAGGAGATTGGTCCACATCGACAGGACGATGATTGCCAATACCAACCGCGACCAGCGCTCTGGCATGATAGCCAGGAGCCACGCCACAGGAAATCCGATCACTACGGAGACGACCGTCACCAGCCCGGCGACGATGAACGTGTTTATGAAAATCCGAAGATAGGTCGTGGACCCCAGGAGCTCAGCATAATTCTGGAGACCATGCGCAGGCTCGAGCACGCTCCGCATCAAGAGAACGAGTACCGGGACGATAAAAAAGAACGCGATCAGCAGCAGCGCTGGAACGACATAGCCGAAACTGCCGTCCCGCCGAAGCTTTCTTTGTCCACCGTCAATCGTTGCCGACAGAACCACTGCCATCCTCCAGGTCCTTTCGAAGTCACGGGCCGGCACGTCCGACCCGTGTTTGCTTTCGCGTCACATCGAGATCACTTCGCCTGCCACGCGTACCACCGCTTGCCGATCTCATCACGGTGTTCGGCCCAATAATTCATGTCAGCGTTTACCTGAGTTTGCGCCTGCTGATCGGGTAAAGTCTTGCGCACCTCTGGATCCATCATGCCCGGAGAATCGAGATTGATCGGTGCGTAGCCCGTCATCGTTGCGAAGTCAGCTTGAGGTTTTCCGCTCGTCGCGTTGGCAATGAACTTCATTGCGGCCTCCTTGTTCTTCGCGCCCTTCGGCACCACCAACGCGTCCGCAGCCGTAATGTTGTTCGTCCACGACGTTTCAACGCTGACGCCGGTTTTCGCAAGTGCCGTCAATCGACCGTTCCAGAAAGATCCGAAGGGCGCCTCGGCGGATGCAAGGAGTTGCTGTGATTGCGCGCCGCTGTCCCACCAGACGATGTCCGATTTGATCGTGTCGAGCTTCTTGAATGCCCGATCGAGATCAAGGGGATAAAGCTTGTCGGCCGGGACACCGTCAGCCAGCAGCGCTGCCTCGACCACGCCGGGCGCGGACCATTTGTAAAATGCACGCTTGCCCGGAAATTTCGCGGTATCGAAGATGTCGGCCCATGTTTTTGGGCAAGCTTCGACGGCGTCTTTGTTACATCCGATCACGAAGGAGTAGTAGAAGCTTCCGACGGAATAGTCCGTTACAAACCGCGGATCGAGCTTGCTCTTGTCGATGACCGTAAAGTCAAGTTTTTCAAGTAGGCCGGCCTTTCCCGCCTGTACGGCATAGTCGCCTTCAACATCGACGACGTCCCAGGTCACATTGTCGGCCTCGACCATGGCCTTTAGCTTGCCGTAGTCGGTCGGACCATCTTGCGTGACCATGATGTTAGACTGTGGGCTCCATGCTCCGGCCCAGAGCGATTTTTGAGCGTCTTGCGTCGTGCCGCCCCAACTCGTGAATACCATTTCGTCGGCCAAGGCATTTCCGGAAATGCCGAGAGCAGCGACGAACAAAGCGATAATCGAACTGTTTTTCATGTTTTCTCCTCCCTGAGAAATTGACAGAAATTTACTGGACCGGATCCTTGCCCCCTAAAGGTGAGAAGGATGCCGGCGTCATGATCTTGCTTTCAGCAGTGACGATGAGGTCACGGATCTGCGGCAGGAAAGCCTGCCATTGCGGATCGGCTGCCAGGCGTGACCGCCGTGCCTGACGATCGTCGAGGGTCTCAAAACCCCAGATATGGACGATCTCGTTGATCGGCCCGATCTCCGAGGAGAAGTAGCCGACCAAATTGCCGAGATGCTTTTTCTGAATGGTGATGCCCACCTCGCCAACTACCTTCAGGTATTCGGGGATGGCGCCATTCCTCAAGCGATAGGTTCTGATCTCGTAGAACAACATGGTTCACCGCATCACAAAGGGATCAGGAAACGGCTCGTCGGACGTTCTCAGCCAGACGGTCTTGGTGCGGGTAAAGTCGAGCGCTGCGGCAAGCCCGCCTTCGCGTCCATGGCCCGACTGGCCATACCCCCCGAACGGCGCGATCGGCGAGACGGCACGATAGGTGTTGATCCAAACGATCCCGGCTCGGATCCGCTTGACCATCCGGTGCGCTCTCGTCAGATTCTGGGTAAACACACCGGAAGCCAGCCCAAAACGGGTGTCATTGGCCAGCGCGACCGCTTCATCCTCGTTGGCAAAGGAAACGACCGACAAGACCGGCCCGAAGAGTTCGTTTTCCATAGAGGGCGAATCGACACCATCGCAATCGAGGATGGTCGGCAGGTAATAGAATCCGTCACCTTCGAGTGCCCGACCACCGGTCACAACTTTCGCACCGGCATTGACCGACGCCGAGACGATCTGTTCGACGTGATCGCGCTGGCGGCGCGTGCAGAGCGGACCAACTTCGGTCGCCATGTCCAACGGCGTGCCAATGCGGATCGCCTCGGCCTTGACCTTGAGCAGGCTGATGAAGTCGTCCTTCACCGATCGCTCTACGATGAGGCGTGAGCCGGCGACGCAACTCTGGCCGGTGGCAGCAAAAATACCTGCCACCTGGGCATTGGCCGCGCTTTCGAGATCGGCATCGGCAAAAACGATGAACGGTGACTTGCCTCCCAACTCGAGCGAGGTGCTGGCGAGGTTCTCGGCGGAATTCCGTACCACATGTGCGGCCGTCACCGGACCGCCGGTAAAGGCTATATGGGCGACACTCGGGTGGCGGGTGAGCGCGTTGCCGCAAGAGGGACCGAAGCCGGTGATGATATTCAGCACGCCTTTCGGAAACCCGGCTTCATCCACCAGCCGCGCGAATTCAAGCATCGGTGCAGGGCCATCTTCCGAAGCCTTGACGACCATAGTGCACCCGGCAGCGAGAGCCGGGCCGATTTTGACAGCGGAAAGAAAGAGCTGGCTGTTCCATGGCACGATTGCAGCGACGACGCCGACCGGTTCCCTGCGTGTCCATACGTCCATTTCCGCCTTGTCGATCGCGAGTGTCGAGCCCTCGATCTTGTCGGCCAAACCCGCATAATATCGATAATAGTCGGCGACATAGGCGATCTGCGCCGAAGTCTCCCGGATGATCTTGCCGGTATCACGCGTTTCCAGCTCTGCAAGACGCGGGGCATTGAGTTGCACCAGATCGGCCAGTTTGTAGAGGAGCTTGCCCCGGGCGCTTGCTGTCATCGTCGCCCATGCGCCAGTCCACAGCGCCCGTTCGGCCGCCTTTACCGCACGGTCGACATCGTCTTCTCGTGCTTCCGGCATGGAGGCCCAGGCATTGCCGGTGGCCGGGTCGACACTGTCGAACCGACCGGAACCGTCATCGAAAACACCGTCTATATATTGCTGAAAGCTCTGCATGGCGGCCTCACTGGAACGCCGGCATAACATCGGCCATGAAACGTTCGAGCGACGCCTTCTTGCGCTCGAAGCTCATGCCGGTGTCGATCCAGAATGAATATTCGTCCCAACCCTGCGCTTCGTAGACCTTCAGGCGGTCGACGACCGTCGCGGCGTCTCCGATCGGCATGTTTGTGATCATCCTGTCGGGAGACAGGTTGGCATTCGCGGCCAGCTCTTCTTCGCTCAGTTGCTGAATGAGACCCTGACTGATGGGGCGCTCGTTCTTGAACCAGGCGAAAAAATAATTGTAATAGGCGCTGATTTCCTTGGCCGCCTGGGCAATGTCGGCCTCATCGGATCCGACATATGTATGCTGCAGCAACATGACCTTGGGGCGCGCCATCTCTGGCACCTTTTGGCAGGCTGCGTTGAATCTCTCCATTAAGCTGGCGATTTCCGCCTCGCCGTTGGCCAGTGGCGTACACTGTACATTGCAGCCGTTGGCGACGGCAAATTCATGACTGTTGGGGTCGCGTGCGGCGACCCAGATCGGCGGATGCGGCTGCTGCACCGGCTTCGGTGCCGAGGTCGTTGACGGAAACTTCCAGAATTCCCCGTCGTGGGCATAGTCACCGGCCCAGATGCCTTTGACGGCAGGGATCAGCTCGCGCATGCGCTGACCCGCGCCCCAGGCGTCGAGGCCTGGCATCAGGCGCTCATATTCAAAACTATAGGCTCCGCGCGCAATCCCGAGGTCCAGGCGCCCGCCGCTGATGATGTCGGTCATCGCTGCCTCGCCTGCGAGCTTGATCGGATGCCAGAAGGGGGCAATTACCGTCCCGGTGCCAAGTCGCACGTTCTTCGTGCGGCGGGCGATATCGGCAAGATTGACGAAAGGGTTCGGCGCAATGGTGAAATCCATGCCGTGGTGTTCGCCGGTCCAGATTGCGTGCATGCCGCCTTTGTCGGCAATTTCGCACAGCGTCACGAATTCTTCGTAGAGGTCTTGATGGTTTTGCCTGGCGTTCAGCCGTTCCATATGAACGAAAAGCGAGAATTTCATAGATCACCCTTTTTTGCCACGGCGTGCACGCGGCCTTTGTCCTGGTTGCCAAAATAGATCCCAAAGTTGCCGAGAGCGCTTTCCTGGGCGTAGCGCTTGACGGTTTCGCAGACAGCGGAATCCAAGATCTTGTCGAGCGGCAGCTGCTGAACCGGAAACAGTTGGCCGATCTTCGGAACGCCCTCGCCGAGGACTGCGCGATAAACGATGTGCTGACGACCGACCTTGGTGTCCTCGTAGATCGAATAGAGAAGCCCGGTCTGGATTGTCAGGCCGATTTCAGCGGCAAATTGCGGTTCGAGCACATCCAGGCCTTCACTCTGCGCCTTGTCCACGAAGGGCAAAGTCCAGCCTCCATGGGCATCCGGGACAAGAAGGATCTGGCCGGCACGTTCGGCGACGGCTCCGACGGAAAGGCTGCCGTCGACATTTGCCAGCAGGTCCTTTTCGGTCAGCGCTGGCGTGAAATAGCCTCCCCGCGCATAGCCAAGCCCCGTCTTCCCGGTATTCTTGAACGCCTCGACGCGCCCGATCAGGACGATATGGTCGCCAGCATCGACCCGATCATGCGCCGAACAGTCGAACCATGCAGCGACATCGGAGAAGACAGGCGAACCGAATGGCCCATGCTGCCATTTCACGGCAGCAAACCGATCCTCGACCGGCCTTGCGAAAGTATTGGAAACCTCCTTCTGGTCTTCAGACAGAATATTGACCGCGAACCCCTTTGCCGCCGTCAGCGTCTGATAATTCCGGGAGGTCTTCGCCAAGCAAACTAGAAGCAGTGGGGGATCCAGCGATACGCTGGTGAAGCTGTTAGCGGTGAAACCGATGGGGGCACCGTCGTCACTGAACGTCGTAACGACTGTTACGCCGGTCAGGAATGCGCCGAACGCATCGCGAAGCGCTCTTGGATCACTCATTGTCATTCCTCCCATTCCTCCTTACTGCGCCGGCTGCCAGGTGAGCCAGTCGGCCAGCGCCTCACTCACCTCCTCCGGTGCCGTGAGATTGACCATGTGCCGATGGCCTTTGACGACGACTGCCCGTCCTTCGGGTGCCGCCCTGGCCATCTCTTCGGCCATCTCGGCTGTCGAATTCTTGTCGCCGTCACCGGTCAGGAACAATGCCGGGCGAGCAACCTGCGGCCAGCAGTCCGAATAGACGGCATCGCCGGTCGCAAATGCCCGATACGCTGCTGCATATCCGCCGGCGTCTACCTTTTGGAGCAACTCACGTACCAGCCGATAGGCCGCACCATCCTTCTCGTCCGACGAAAACCACCTCTCCAACGGCGCCTCACGATCGAAGGCGCCGGAAAAGATCTCCTCGGCGCGGGCTTCAACCGCCTGACGCGCCGTGGGCGTTCTTTTGTAGACGCCGTTCAGGAGAGCGACGCGACGCAGCTTCAAAGGCATCGTCGCAGCAAATCCGGCGGCGATCAGCGCGCCCATCGAATGACCCGCGACATTGACCGCATCGAATCCCAGTTCATCGACCAGCCTTGCAAACCAAACGACAAAATTGGGCAATTCCGGCCGTGCATCGAGCGGCGCGGAAAAACCGTGGCCCGGCAGATCGACCGCGATGACGCGATGACCTTTCGACAGCTGCTCGATCTGCGGCCCCCAGGCTTCGATCCGCATACCTACCCCATGGATGAGGACGAGGATCTCCTCCCCTGTTCCGTGATCGACATAGGAGGCGCCGGAAGGCGTCTTAGACCGATGCAGGGTTTGCAACATCGTGGCCAAGCTCCTTCAGGTCCAGGTAGCGATCACCGATACGGTGATGCGGGCGGCCACCGACCGAGGCGCCGAGAGCGACAACGATTTCGTCTGCAGCCGGCGCATCCGGGATGGCGCACTGGATCGTCAGGTAATGCGAGCGGCGGCCTTCATCGTTCTTATCCATCAGCGGGATCATGATCGGGGCATTGGCCGGACCGCGTGTATTGCAGAAAGCCAAGTAGGACTTGGCGCCGACGGCAGTGCGATAATGATTGCCGAAACGCAGCGTGTGGATAAGAGCCGAGCCATGCTCGATCTCGCCATCCAAGCCGACAACGGCAGACTTCCCATAGGCTTCGACAGCGTCGCCCGAGCCCACCATATCGATGATCATCTTGGTCAGTAGTTCCCCAAGAACAGGAGCGGCGGCATGGATTTCCGGCTTCAGGTCTTCGACGAAGCCGCGACCGGCCCATGGGTTCTTTACGACAGCAAGCGCTGCGAACAGCTTCAGCGGGCTTGCCGCTTCCTTGCCGCCTTCGACAAGCGTCGTCTCGACCTGCAGAAGCGACTTGCGGATCACAAGTGCCATGGAACTCCTCCCTGTAATTTCATCTGCTGTATGTTGGTATACCATAAGATCGAATGTCAATAGCTTGCCGGAATCATTTTTTGAAGCTAAAGAGGAGAAATGATCAAAAACACCGATACCATCGCCGCTTTACGCATCGAAACTCCGCCAGCCACGCTACGCGAGATCGCCCTCGAGCGTATGCGGCGCGCCATTATCAGCGGCCTATTCGAACCCGGCGCGCGCCTGGTGGAACGCACGCTTTGCGATCACCTCGGCGTTTCCCGTTCGGTTATTCGGGAGGTCATTCGGCATCTGGAGGCAGAAGGCCTGGTAGAGATGGTCGCCAAGCAGGGACCAATCGTCGCCCGGCTGGAATGGGACGATGCCCGTCAAATCTACGAGATAAGAGCAGCCTTGGAGGCGACTGCCGTTGCAGATTGTGCGCGGGTTGCCACCGATGAGGTGAAAGCTCAACTTCGCGAGTCACTCGACGAACTCGACCGGACCTCCCGCCAAAATTCCCCATTGGGAATATTGGACGCGACGACGACTTTCTATGAGATTATCTTTCGCACCGGCGGCCACACGATTGCCTGGGACATCGTCAGCCGCTTGAACAGCCGCATTTCACGGTTACGTGTAATGACGCTCTCAAGCGCCAACCGCATGGCCTCGGGGCCAGCTCAGATTCGTGAAATCTTTGCCGGCATCGAGCGCAACGACCCCGAGGCCGCCGCTAGAGCCTGCCGAGCGCATGTTGCAGCGGCCGCCATGATCGCGGAAACTATTCTGGGAAAAAAACCAAGTTCGGTTCTCCCTGCTTCAGAGTGACCGCCCGGTACCCGAACTGGGGTTCTACACGGGAGCGCCACGCGGCAGAGGCCGTTATCGTCGCCTTCCGCCGGCATACGTTGCTGCCGCACGATGATTGCCTCTCACTCTTCAGCCGACCATCTCACACCTAACGCGTTCATCGTTGCACAGGTGTTTGCAACGCCGCGGCATTTCGCATCTGCCGAAGGTTGGAGGCGACGCGGGTGAGCATGAAACTCCATCGCCTTGATTGGTATCGAACTGTCGGCACCATATTTGTCTTCGCCACTTCTAGTCAAATCAACTGCTTGGCTTTCGAAGTGGAAGACGGCCTATTCTCCAAACGGAAGTTCAATTTCTTCGCGGTTTCTTTTTGCGCCCTCGATCAGGACCGTCTTGAGCCGCTCGGCATCTTGTGCCGGCAGCATTCCCGCTCCGGTTCGAATACCTTCTTGCCACGCAGGGCCGCACTCCCATGCTTCGTTGTAGACGAGCGCTAGGTCGGCGGATCGCCTCGTCTGCTGCAGGGCTTCAAAGAGCAGCGCAGCTTGACGAACGTCCTTCTCTCGCTTCGCCGGCCCCTGCCCGTCAGTGTTTCGGCGGCTGCGACTATGAGCTTGTGGACCACATACCGGGACGGATCAGGGACGACGACTGGGACACCGCTTCGGTGGAGCAGCGTTGTCCTGACGGGTTCCCTTATGAGGAAGTCGAGAAAGCGTAGTGGATCCGCGCTGGCGGCATCACCAGACTTTCCATTTCGGTTCGGCTCAAACGTGCCACGAATGCTCTCGTTAGTCTTTTGTCTGACGGGATTCCGACCCTGGCTATATAGGCGCTCCAATCCCGTCAGATGCCACTTCAATTTGAAACGGCATGGATATGCGTCTGGTGAGCAATGTGCTGCTTCTCCCGGATGAGATTCAGGAAGGCGCGCTCATCGAGGTTTTCGGCATCGAGACCTTCCCAGTCGAGCGCGGTCTGCATGAGCGCCATATCCATCAGACGTACGAGATCCATGAGCTCCAGTGATGAAGCACTGTCTCTTGCAGCAGAAATAAGACGGAAGAGCCGCAGGAACCCCACCGGCCCATTGTTATCGATCATATCAGAAATTCCATCGGCCATCGCCTTGATTTGCCTCCGAGCTTGGCGAAAGTTTCGCGACCGGACAGGCCAGCCTGCATCGATCCCGAAACGGAATGTTGAAATCGGATCTTGCCCGCCGCAAAACGCTAACACACCTCATCAGTTGCGTAAATGATCAGGTCAGATCGATTTAAACGTCGAAAAAAACTATCAATTACTTGGAAGTCTGAAAAAGAAAAAACATCTCACTGGTAGTATTTCCAGGGGAGCCAATGGCCAAAATTGGCGCTCGCGATCGTAAAACTGCGACGTCTCGGCACCGATCGGCTGTCGTTCTTCAACAATTGCCCGTAATCCCCGATTAAGTATATTGTTGAGCCTCCACTAATACGCGAGGCGGTCGTGAACAAAGCCTTCCCTCCTCTTCCATTCGGCAGCGAACGCGCCGATCTGGATAAATCGCCACTTGAAATCAGAGGCCTGCTTTCGCAGCCGATCTGGCGCGAGCTCAGGACCTTTCTGGCGGTCGCCAAAAGCCCTTCCTTTGCTCAAGCGGCCGAGTTGCTCGGCACCAGTGCGCCAACCGTCAGCCGTGACGTGAAGCGCCTTCAGGACCAGATGGGTTCGCAACTCGTCATCTCGACCTTTTCTGGCGTCACGCTGACGGAAACCGGGCGCAAGCTCGCCATCCAGGTTGCAGAGCTCGATTTCCAGCTGTTTTCCCTTTCCAACGACCTGAAGGATGAAATGGACGCCGTCACCGGACGGGTTGCCGTCAGCGTGACCTCCGGCCTTGCCGTCGCCATCGTCGCTCCCGCCGTGCCCCGACTGAACGACAACTATCCGCGCCTCAATCTCGACATCCGAGAACAGGTGTCGCTCGTCAATTTCGAGAAGAACCAAGCCGATCTGATGATCTCGCTCTCTCCGATTTCGAGGGCAGATGTCGACTGCGTCGAGATCGGCACTCTTCATCTCATTCCGATCGCCAGCCGTGATTATCTGAAGAAATCCGGTGTTCCACAGCGCCAGTTCATTTCCCAGCACATCTATGTGCAATGCAACTATTATGCTTCCGAACGCGAGATCTGGGATGGCTGGCGCGGCCTCGTCGAAGCCGGCCACCAGACCCACAATTGCGAGAATTCGCTTGCCTATTTTGCCCTCGTTCGCAACGGCGCCGGCGTGGGACTGCTCGGCAATTACGTGCTCGCGGATCCCGAACTCGTGCCGCTTGACCTCGGCGTGCATGTCGCCCTGCCCATATACCTGATCTCGGTTGCCAATCGCCGACAGTCGAGACCGGTGGCCGCCGTCTATGACTGGATCGTCGAGATTTTCCGGACCAACCCGTCTTTCAGCAGCAGATTGACCTTTCCGTCCGGGCGGCACGAACAGGAAGAGAGCTTGCGCAGAATGCTCGAAACTATCGCCCCTCCGCCGCCTTCGCAATTTGGCTGAGCTCCTCCGAGATCGAAAGATAGGCATTTGCGACATCCTCCAGGAAGCCGGCGAGCTCGACCGGCTGCACTGTCGGATCATTGATGAGACGACGCACCATTTCGGTGTGCAGTTTCGTGCGCGTGAGAATTTCCTCCTGCAGCGCAGCCGTTGCGGACATGTTGCCCGCGTTCTTCAAACCTGCCATTGTCATGCCGTCTCAAACGAACTCGGTGCGTCCCACTGACCTTCGACGCGCAACAGCAGGGCGCTGCTGCTTTCCATGGTAATCGGGTCCGATGATGCGGGGATCGTGCCGACTACGGTCAGGTACGGCTCCGGATGACCGGCGATCTCCACTGGCGGGCTGTCGACGATCTCCAGATCGAAGAGGATGGTCCACAGCCGCGCAAGACGCTGCTCGGCCTGGGTCAGAACCTTCGTATAGCCCTTGCGCGCCACGTGATCGAAGGTCATCTGAATGCAACGCTTAACCGTAAAAGGGTGTCGGTACTTTTCGCGGAAGCAGGTTCGTTCATACTTGGCAAAATCGGCGAACCAGCGGATGCGAAGGGAACCAACCGGGTCTTCGCCATCATAAAAGACGAAATGCGTGGCCTGATGATCATTACCGTCGAAGATGAAGGAGGGCGAGATACCGTGCTCATGGACAAAGCAGATACTTCGCAAGATCATCGCATCCCGAACATGATCCGGGGTCGTTGCGACTTGGCATCGAAGATTGGGATATTTGTTCACCATCGGTCGGCCTCTTTGTCTGTACAACCCACTTCAACTCCAGAACGCGTGCTGCGCGAAGGACGAAGATTTCAGGGGGGATTTCAAAAATGACGGACCCTTCCAATCCGATGGCAACCATCATCGCTCTCTGCGCGGAAGGGGCACGCCGGTTTGGCGACGATCCGCGGGCCATTGCGAGCTTCGTCGAAAATGAAATTGCGCGTCTGTCGGAGAGAGAGCAGCGGCAACTCAAAGAACAACTGACGCTTTTGACAGATGGAGGTGGATCTCAAAAGCCGATCATGTAAAGAGAGCCTGCAAGTTCTGCAGTCGACGAAAGTATTCTCAAGGATAGGTATGAAAGATCAGGAACTGAATTTGGCAATCGGCCAGAGATTACGCTCCGTGCGCGCCGCTCGCGGCTTCACCCAGAGCGAGCTCGCTGCGCATATCGGCGTCGCGTTTCAGCAGATCCAGAAATACGAAAATGGGACAAACCGCCTGTCCGTCGCGGTCATGCTGCGGTTATGCGCCTTCATGAAGGTCGATGCCGGCTGGTTCGTCAACGGCATCGAAACCGAGGCGGGCGCTGGCGTCGAGGACGAGGCAGCCTATCTTGCCAGGGAAATCGAGCGCATCTCGGATTTGAAGATCCGACGCAATCTGACGATGCTGATCCACTCCCTGGCTTCATCAACCCAGCAAGTTGAGAACGCCTGAACAGCCTGGTCGAAGGCGCGAGGCCATCTGGGATCGATAGCAGATTGATTGCAGCGTGGTGTCGACCGCGACACCGTGATCGTGTTTTTCGATGCACGCACATCGCCCGCGACGGGAGCCCTAAGCCGACACCGGTTCCTCCACACGCGCGACTGTCGTATCGTCCGCCTGCGGCGTGCCCAATCCAGTGCGCCTGGCATGTGTTGACCTGAGCCTGAAGGCAAGGATCGATGCGACCGGCCGGTGAGATAGGCCGTAGCGATCGCGCACCGTGCAGCGACCGGCAATTTTGGTTGACTGCCTCAATCGGCAAGTGAGATCACATCTCCAATCTGCACCATCCCGCTATGGCGAGGACGGCAGTAAACGCCCATATGCCGGCCTCCGAACCTCATCACATTGCGAAGAATTTCAGGGTCATTATCAAGCCCCTCCTGAGCAATGATTGCAAAGCCGCATCGCTTCGTCGGTGCGATCACCTTTCCTGCGATCGATCCCATGAGGATCGGACGATCAATCCAATTGAGCTCGGCAAAACCGGTGATGTCAGCTTCTGCCTGCACATAGATGTTGGGCCGGAATCTGCGCCGGTCGGGATTGCCGGCCGGATGAAGCTGTTGGAGATGGTCTACCGATGCTGTTGTCAAGAGATGGACAGGCGACACATCGTACCGATCGACTGCGAATACCTGCTTGTCATCTTCGCGCACCGAATGCTCGTAGGGCCTGACCTCTACCTCGAATTCGAAAAATCCAGTCAGAGCGACGGACAGCTCCGCCTGCGCGACCCCGAGCCACGGGTGGTCCGGCACCTGCACCTCGACCGCGCCGTTTGCGGCCGTCCGCGAGCGCACATAAACCGCCTTTTGCCACCGCTTGTCGCGTTCGGGATGAGCAACGATGCCCGTCGAGACCTCAACGAGCGCGTAGCGCCGATCGCCGTCCATCCCCTTGTCGGAGATGCTTGCCTTATCGAGCATCTCACCGGTTACAGAGCTGACCGGGTAGCGCCATAACTCCTTGATCACGCCGACAGAGCTCATGTTCAGTGGCTTTCGACGAGGTTCGCGCGGACTTGCGATGGCGTCGCTCCGAAAGTCCGCTTGAAGGCCCGGGTGAAATGCGAGGCGTTCTCGAAACCGACGTCCAGTGCAATTTCGATCATCGAGCGCTTCGAATGCGCGAGCAGCACCTTGGCACGCTCCAGACGCACGCGCTTGTAAGCCTGGGCCGGCGACATGCCTGCCTTCTCCAGGAAGACGCGTTCGAGTTGGCGGCGCGAGAGCCCGACGGAAGAAGCCAGGGCAGGGATCGATATGCCGAACTCCATGTTCTGCTCCATCATGATCATCGCAGCTCTCACACGGTCATCCTCGTAATTTTCGTAGAGCGGCCTGTGCGGCTGAACATCAGCTGGCGAGCGGGCCTTTTCGATCTGCAGGACCTCCAGCGCGTTACGCTCTGCCTCCGGGCTGATGGCCCGCCGTACCAGAAGCGCGGCCATGTCGGCCGCACTGCTTCCGCCCGCGCACGATCCGCGATTGCGGTCCAGATTGAACAGCCGGTCTGAACGAACCGGCAAGTGCGGAAACCGTTCCTTGAATGCATTGGCATGCAGCCAGCTTACGCAGCTCTGGTGGTTTTCCATCAGGCCTGCTTCGGCAAGAATGAATGTACCGGTGCACAGCCCGATCAACGGCACACGTTGGGCGGAAGCGCGCTTCAGGAATGCGATTGTTTCCTGATCAACCGGCCGATCCACGGTCAACAAGCCGCCGACCACCACGAGATAGTCGAAGCGGCCAGGGTCTACGAAGTCCGATGTCGGCGCAACCTGCACGCCGCAACTCGAGGTGATCAGATGACGCGTGCTGCCGAGCACCTGCCAGTCTGCAAGGACCCTCCCCGAGCGATCGAATTCGTCACTCGCAAGCCGCAGCGTGTCGACGAAGAGCGCGAAGGCCGATAGCGTGAAGGACCTCGCCAATACGAAGCCGACCTTGAGCTGTTTGGGAACGGAGGCTCCTTCTCCCGAGCGAAAGTCATCTGGTCTCATCGTCATGCCTCTTGTCGCTGCAGCATTTTTTACTGGATCTTGCGAGGCGCACCGGGTTCCCGCGGGTAGGAGCGTCGATGCAGTAGATGCTGTTTTTCATGGACGCCCCTCAATGGCTGGCAGGCGCTGGAGTTTTGTCGAGCAGGCCGCGGCTCAACCGGTCGAGCAGGAGCGCAACCGCTACGATTGCAAGTCCCGCCCGCAAGCCCAATCCCATTTCCATGCGCGTCAGGCCACGCGTAACCTCGGCGCCAAGCCCCCCTGCCCCGACAAGACCCGCCAGAACAACCATGGCCAGAGAAAGGAGGATGCACTGATTGAGTCCGACCAGCAGTGTCTGCTTCGCCAACGGAATTTCGATCTTCCACAGAACCGAGCGTGCGTCCGCACCGATCGCGCTGCCGAGTTCACGGAATTCGTTTGGCACCTGGTTGAATGCCAATGTAGTCAGACGCAGCATCGGTGGAATGCCGTAGACAATGGTCGCGATGATCGCCGGCACGCGTCCAAGACTGAAGATCATGACCGCAGGGATCAGATAGACCCAGGGTGGAACGGTCTGCATTACGTCGAGGATAGGTCGGACGACGGCTGCCAGAGTTTTGTATCGAGAACAGAGGACACCGAGCGGAAAGGCAATCAGCACCGAAATCAGCACGGCAACCGTTACAAGGGCAACTGTCTGCATGGATGCGGTCCAAAATCCGACGATCAGGCAGAAGCCAAGGCAAAGCCCTGCAAGGATGGCTGTTCGGATGCTGACGGCAAAGAAAGCGATGATCACGACGGCGGCTATCAGCGCATAGGGCGGCACGAAGAGAAGTGCCGCCTCGATTCCCGAAAGAACGGATTCGACCATATAGCTGATCGCAGAGAACAACGGATGAAGATTGGTATTGAGCCAATCGACTGCCGGGGCCAAAAATGCGCCCGGTGAAAAATGAAGAAGCGGAGGATTCATGACTGTCTCCCCGTCCCAAGCCGGGCCGCGCTCTGGGTTATACGGTCAAGTACCATGGTCAGGACGACGATTGCGATCGCGCCGTTGATCGAGGTAGCGATATCGAGTGTCCGGATCGCGCCATAGATGGTTTCTCCGAGCCCGCCGGAGCCGACGATGCCCGCAATCACGACCATGCCGAACGCCATCATCAGGCTCTGATTGATACCAGCCATAATGCTCGGAAGTGCAAATGGCAGCCGGATCTTGAAAAACATCTGCAAGGGCGTGATGCCGTTCGCCTCACCCAGTTCGATGAAGGCCTTCGGTGTCATGCGAATGCCGAGCGAGGTCAGCCGGATTGCCGGCGGCATCGCCACTACGATCGTCGCAATGAGAGCCGTTGCCGGTCCGTAACCCAGCAAAGCGATGGCCGGCAAAAGGTAGATGTAAGGCGGAAGCGTCTGGATCAGATCAAGACCAGGTTCCATGAAGCGATCGAGCGCGGTGAAGAAGCCTGCCGCAATGCCGATCGGGATGCCGAGAGCAAGCGCAAGCACGGTTGCGGTGAGGACAAGCGCCAGGGTGCTCATCGTTTCGGGCCACAATCCCATCGAGAAGCAGAGAGCAAGCGCGACGCCGCTCAAGGCAGCGAACCAGACGTTTACGAGCCGCCAGCCAATGAGGGCAATCGCAATTGCCACTACGTAGAACGGCGGAAACTGGAGCAGCCAAAGTATGCCGTCATAGAGGCTTTCGAGCACCCATCGGATATTGTCGAAAAGTGTCTCGCCATTGTCGCTCACCCATTCGATTGCGGCGTCCGTCCATTCGTCGAACGTGTCTGTAAAGCTTGAAACGTCCATGTCACTCAGCTCCAGTTGGCGGTCAGGCGGCCGCGCGATCGTTGCTCGATGTTCCCTTGACTCCCATCAGGAGGCTGCGGGGTGTCACGACGCCGACCACCTGGCCGTTATCGACGACTGCGATGGCATCGCGGTCCGACTGCATGGTAAGGGTGATCAGTTCATCGATGTCCGCATCGGGAGTGGTGCGCACCAAGGCGGAAATATCGGAGTTTGGCGTGCTGCGCTGGAATTCGGTAACGCTGTGCATCACGGAATGCGCCTTGATCAAGTGGAGCCGCGAGATACCCGCCACGAACTCGGCGACGTAGTCATCAGCCGGATTGAGGATGATCTCCTCGGCCGTACCGGTCTGGATGATGACGCCATCCTTCATGATGGCAATGCGGTCGCCGATGCGGATTGCCTCGTCGAGATCATGGGTGATGAAGACGGCGGACTTGCCAAGCGATTTGGTGAGTTGCCGAAACTCGTCCTGCAGCTGCCGGCGGATCAGAGGATCGAGCGCACTGAAGGGTTCGTCCATCAGGATGATCTCCGGGTCCGAAGCCAGCGCGCGGGCAAGGCCGACGCGCTGCTGCATACCGCCCGACAGCTCCGTCGGATAGCGATCGACCCAATCTGCAAGACCCACGGTTTCGAGGGCAGCCCTTGCCGTCTTATGGCGCTCCGGTTTGGCAATGCCCTGGACCTCAAGCCCGAAGGCGGCGTTGTCAAGCACGGTTCGATGCGGCAGAAGCGCTACGCTTTGAAACACCATGCCGATGTTCTTTGCGCGCATATGCCGGAGCTCTGTCGTCGACAGGGCCGCAATATCCCGGCCCTTCACGAAAACTTTTCCGGAACTCGGGGTGATGAGCTTGTTGAGCAGGCGGATCAGCGTTGATTTTCCGCTTCCCGAAAGGCCCATGATGCAGAAGATCTCACCGCGCCTCACCTGCAGGCTCGCGTCGGAAACGCCGACGACGCAGTTGAATTCCTTGAGCACTTCTTTCTTGCCCAGCCCGCGATCGGTAATGGATTTCATTGCGGCAGCTGATTTGTCCCCGAAGACCTTCCATAGGGATTGGCAGTCGATCAGGATGTCATTGGCATCGGCATTTGCTGCTTTCATAGCGATCCCCTTTGAGCCAATTCGAGCTGGCTTCTGTCATTGGGTTTGGAAGTGGCCGTCCGGCATACCGAACGGCCATGTCACATCAATCTTTCTTGATGTTTTCCCAGCGCTTGATCAGGTCTGCATGCGCGCCGACCCAATCCTGAACCGCCCGGTCCATCGTCTTTCCTTCGTTGACGGCACCGTTGATCGCCGTGATGTCGGCCAGCGGTACATAGACGCTTGCCATGACTTCACGGGCATGCGGGTTCTCTTCGGAAAAGCCCTTATGACCGATCCAGTAGTAGCTCTGGGGCGGCGGGAAGACGCCCTTGGAATCCTTGAGATATTTGATCGGATATTTCTGCACCATCCATGACGGCTCCCAGATTGTCACGGCCGTCCATTCCTGTCGGTCATAGGCGGACTTGAGCGCGGCGGTCATGGCCGCGGTACTGCCTTCGACGAGCTGCAGCTTCAGGCCGTAATCCTTGACGGCGTTGGAAGCGTCCCGCATCAGGCCCGAGCCCGGCTCGATCCCGATGATCTTGCCGCCGAACTTGTCGGCATTTTCATTAAGCTGTTCGATCGTGTCGATCGGCACGTATTTCGGGACCGCAATACCCTGATAGAGGCCATGCGAGACCGGCGAAATCTTTTCAAGCCGGTTCTTGTTTTTGTTCCAGTAGTCCTGCGCCACGTAGTCGGTCTGCGAAGCAAGCACCTGGATGTCGCCCTTGGAAAGGGCGGCATAGGCAATGCCCCATTCGGAGAATTCCGTGACCTTGACGGTATAACCGGCATCTTCCAGCACTTTCTTGGTGATGCCGGTGATGGGCGTCAGATCCTCCCAGGACAGCGTGCCCATGTTGATGGTCTTTTCTTCCGCACGGGCGGGAAGCATACTGATCCCGACAATGGCGGCCGCGCAGAGCGCTTTCCACAAAGTCTTCATTGTTCTTACTCCTAGTTTCTGTTCCCATTTTTGGTGAAGCCCTGCGAACCGCGCAGGCTCCACATTGCGCGGCGATGGATCAACCCTCGCGGCCTGCACGCAATTCCTGAAACCGAATGACCGAATTGACGCCGAGCCATGCGAAAGGCTCCGGCGGCAGCCTGCTCGGCTCCGGTTGATTCCTGTATTGGTCGAGCTGCGGGCTGCCGACGCCTGCCGCGAGATCGGCGGCCATCATGCCGGCAAGCGTGCTCTTGACGGTTCCAAGCCCGTTCTCGCAGCAGGCCGAATAAAGCCCTTCCTCCACTTCGCCGAACGCCGGGACATGGTTGCGGCTGAGACACAGTGCGCCCGCCCAGCTGAACTCCAGGGGCAGGCTTTCCATCTGCGGAAAGCGTGCATCAAAGGACCGGCGCTGTTCGGCGGCAATCCCGGCAACACGCCGGTCGGAAACCCTGAGGCCCGGATCATAGGTAAAGCGCGTGCGGATCACGATGCGGGAGCGACCATTCACGGTGACCTTTCGGACAGTCGCGCCCATCGGGTCGGCGGGCAGCAGCGCCCAGCGATCGACACCGGTGACGTCGGTGCCGAATTCGTTTTGAGAAAAGGCTGATGTCATGGATGCGTAGGTGAAGATGTGCATCAACCGCCCGCGAAAGTGGCCGAAGCTTTCGATATGGCCGTTTACGCCGAGTATAACCTTGGGTGCTGAGACCGATCCACGGTTGGAGCGGGCCTTCCAGTGACGACCTTCCCGCGAGAGTTCCAGGACCGGTGAATGCTCGAAAATGGAAACCCTCTCGTGCAATCCACGCGCCAGGCCACGGATATAGTCGGCCGGCTGGATCATCACCGCGCCCGGCGTATAAAGGCCGCCACGATAATAGGTCGTCCCGGTCATTCGACGCATCTCGTCCGCGTCGAGAACGCGATGATCCTCGCCGATCTTTTCCAGCGAGCGCCGATAATTGTCGTTCAACGCCAGCCCTCTGTCCGAGGCCGCCGCGTTGACCTTTCCGGACGGATCGAATGTCTCACTGGGCAGCCCGAACTCGGCTGCGACACCGGCTGCGAAGGAAATCGCCAAACGGTTCTGCACTATTTCCGCCTTCGTCGAGGCTTCGTCCGCAACCGAATATTCGCCCGACGACAGATTGTGCGGCACGTCGATCATGAAGCCGGAATTGCGGCCTGCCGGTCCTTTGGCCAACTCCCGCGCGTCGAGGACGACGATCTTGTCCTCTGGGCGGTGCTGTAAGAGGCGGCGTGCCGCTGACAACCCGGCAAAGCCGCCACCGATAATCAGCCAGTCGGCGGTGATATCACGATCGAGCACCGTGGCGGGAAAGCGGCGTTGGCTGATCGCTTCCCAGCCCGAAATGCCGGTGTCGACCGGCAGTCGCTTGACGACGTGCCGCGTCATCTGATCGTCTCGTCGACGGATCGATCTGACACGTCGATCCAGATGGTCTTCAGCTCGCAGTAATTGTCGTGGGCGAAGGCCGACTTGTCGCGGCCGCCGAAGCCGGACTCCTTGTAGCCGCCGAACGGCGTGGTCGCGTCGCCCTCGCCGAAGCAGTTTACCGTCACGACGCCCGCCCTGATTTCGCGCGAGAGCTTGATCGCGTTGCGAAGATTTCCGGTATAGACCGACGCCGTCAGGCCGTAGTTCGTATCGTTGGCAAGGGCGACAGCCTCTGCAATCGTGTTGAAGGTCGTGACCGAAAGAACCGGTCCGAAGATTTCTTCCTGGAACAGCCGGCTCGAACGTGTCACGCCGTCAACGACCGTCGGTTCAACAAAGACGCCTTCGCGCGTTTGACCGCCATGGGCGAGCGGGAGCTTTTCCTTCCTTGCATCGTCGAGGAAGGACGTAACCTTCTCGAAATGGGCCTTGCTCACGAGCGCGCCGATCCGGTTTTCCGGATCGAGCGGATCGCCGGTCCGCCACTCCCGCATATAGGCGCCGATCCGCTGCAGCAATTCGTCCTTCACCTTGGCGTCAACGATCAGACGCGACGTGGCCGAGCAGTTCTCACCCATATTCCAGAAGGCGCCATTGACGACCTGTTCGGCGACGAGATCGAGATCCTCCGCATCGTCGAGGACGACGGCCGGATTCTTGCCGCCGCATTCGAGCACCACCTTCTTGAGGTTGGAATCCGCGGCATACCGCAGGAACCGCCGGCCCGTCGGCGTCGATCCAGTGAAGGCGATCATGTCGACGTCCATGTGCATGCCGAGCGGTTCGCCGACGTCCTTGCCGCTTCCCGTCACCACATTGAAAACGCCTGCAGGCACGCCGGCCTCGTGGGCGAGTTCGGCAACACGGAGCGTGGTCAGCGTCGTGTCTTCGGCAGGCTTGACGACGACAGAACATCCGGCAGCGAGTGCCGGGCCGATCTTCCAGGCAAGCATCAGCAGCGGAAAGTTCCAAGGCAAAACGCATCCGACCACGCCGATCGGTTCGCGCACGATCATGGCCAGCGCATTCGCTCCAACCGGCGCCGCGTTGTCGTAGAGCTTGTCGATCAGTTCGGCATGCCAGCGAAGCGTATGGATCGTATCCGGTATATCGACGGTCTGGCACTCCCGGATCGGCTTGCCGCTGTCGAGGCTCTCCATGACGGCAAGTTCATGACGATTGCGCTCGATGAGCTTGGCGAGCTTCAGCAATACTTCCTTGCGCTCGCCGGGCGAGCGCAGCCGCCAGCGTCCGTCCTCGAAGGATTGACGGGCCTTGAGCACAGCGTGATCGACGTCGGTCGCATCACATGCCGCAATGTCGGCGAGCAGTTCACCGGTCGCGGGGTTCGTGGAGCGGAAAACACGGCCCGACTTCGCCGGGCAGAAAGAGCCGTCGATGAAGGCATTTGCCGGAAATCTGAGGTCGGCGGCGATCGCCTTGTATTCAGCGGCAGTCAACGGTTCATGCATGGCGATTGGCTCCCGACGTTATCTGGCCGACCGTGCGCTTCAAGGTGGAGACGACGGTCTGCAATGTTCGTTTTTCTTCAGAGTTGAGAGGACGGAGCGGAGCGCGCACAGAGCCGGTCCTCAGCCCGATGATCTCGCATCCGTGCTTGATCGACTGAACGAACTTGCCGCATTCGAGGAAATCCATGAGCGGCAGCATCGCGGCCATGATCGCCCTGCCCTTATCGAAGTTCTTCTCGATGACACAGGCCTCATAGAGAGCGACGTGCTCGCGGGGCAGGAAGTTCGAACCCGCACAGACCCAGCTCCTTGCACCCCATGCGAAGAATTCGAGCGCCTGATCGTCCCAGCCGCAGGAAAGCGAGATGTGCGGAAACTTCCGGGCAAGAAGATGCAGATTGCCCATGTCGCCGGAGCTTTCCTTGATGGCGATGACATTCTTCGATTTGCTGACGCGCGAGAAATATTCCTCACCCATCATGATGCCCATGCGCGCCGGGTAGTTGTAGAGCATGATGGGCAAGTTCGCTGCGCGATCGACGGTCAGCGCATGAATTGCATTTTCCCGCTCGGTGGGCAGCGCGTAAGGTGGCGATGAAACAAGGATGGCGTCTGCGCCAATCTCCTTGGCAGCCTTGGCGTACTCGACAGAATCCTCGGTGCGGGTAGCGCCGGTGCCGACGATGAGATGGGTCCGGCCGCCGAGGACGTCCTTTGCGTAGGACGCGAGATCAAAACGCTCTTGACTGGTCTGAGCATAGTATTCACCTGTCGACCCACCGACGATGATGCCATGAACGCCCGCCTCGATGAGAGATTCCAGCACGGCCGCAAAAGCTTTCCGGTCGATCTGCCCGCTGTCGTCGAGCGGCGTCACGGCCGGCGTATATATCCCCTCGAACTTCACGATGACTTCTCCAATGATTGCGTGACGGGACCGCCAACCGGGGAATCCGCCTTCAGCCCCTGCGGAGCAATGAACATCTCCATGTTCTCGCGCGAGAGTTCCCAATGTTCGAAAACAAGATCGACGACAGTGTCCTCGTCGTGTGCGCCCAACGCTTCGATGAAGCCGTCGTGGTGGTCGACAGCCAGCTGTAAACGCCTCTTCATGTCTTCGTTGCGCGGACGAAAGAAGGTGTGCCCAATCCGGGCGTGATCGATGAGGAGGCGACCTAGGCTCGGCTGCAGATATGCATTCGCCGACATCTCGCCGAAGATCTCATGAAAGCGATTGTTTTCCAGAACCATTGCCAGCGCGTCCATATTGCTGCTGGCAGTCCGAAAGCGTTCCTGCGTCTGCTTGAGGTCGGCGAGCTGGGCTGGCTTGAAATTCTGCACGGCCAGTCTTCCGATCGCGGCATAGATCATTGGAGCGACGAGGAAGAAGTTGCGCAGCGTCGCATGATTCATCGGAATGACCCGCGCGCCGCGATTTTCACGAATGTCTATATAGCCCTCCCCTGCCAGCCGGCGGAAAATATCCCGAACCGGCGTTCGCGACAGGCCGTAGCGCTCGCTCAGGCTGACCTCGTCGAGATCGGCGTCGGGATCGAGTTCCATCGTCAGAATCTGTCGTTTCAAATCTTCGTACAGGTTGCTCTTGGTCGCCTTGGCCATTCGGGCTCGCTCCTCGTTCCTTGCGGCAGACGATACACCGGTTGCGTCAGGAGTCAATAAATTGTGTACTTTGCGTACACATTAATTAGATCAATCATTATACAATCCTTGACGCCGCCGCGGCCGCGGCCAACGCGGCTTTCGAAATCTCGGCAGCAAACAAGCGGTTAAGGGAGAAGCAATCGGTGTTCAGGAATTGGCGTTTCGCACGTGCTACCGGCCAGGCTCGCTTCAGAACTGAAACGCTGGTTCCGCGTGAAAATGCCAGGATCTCCTGGCAATGGAGGCAATCGCGTTCGCGAGTTTCCGAACGGACTGTTGGCGATGGTCTGAGGATCATCGCCTCCGAGCTTCCGCCGCATGGTGTCCCGGCAGCACCCAATCGATGATCAATGCGATTTGACACAGGCCACGGCATTTTACGATCAAGAGTGCGATAATGCAGGTCGGCTCGCTCTCTCCGCGAGAGGCTACCGTGGGCGCTTCCGCCATGAGACATTCAAAGGTAGTTCTTGAATCGAGCCAGTTCCACCGTCATTGCGCCCTTCATCAGATGCGCAGATCGCTAAAGTCTTCGGTGTCTGAAGCTTGGAAGCAATTCGTTTGCTTCGGGCGCGGTGCACAGGTGATGGGGCAGCGCCTGTCTTGAACGGCCTCGCAACAGGACTGCGAGGCCAGTAGCGCTTTGATAGCCTCAGGCGGCGTTCGGATAACGTACGGCGTACCAAGTCTTGAACAGGCGATACTGGTTTTCGAGGTGACGGCGCTGCGAGTTACTGAGCTTGTCGGTCTCGTTGAAGTGCAGCGCGTATTCCTTCTCGCCGTTCAGCACCATCAGATACTTGTAGTGCAGCACGAGATCCGGACCTTCGTCATAGGTCGACAGAACCATCAGCGCCTCTTCGAGCTCGCGGGCGGCGCTGCGGGCGGCCGCATCGCCCTTGGCTGCCTGTTCGCAGAGCGAGACGAGGTGCAGCACTTCCTTCGGCAGCGCATTGCCGATGCCGGTGATGGCGCCGCCTGCACCGCAGTTGACGAAGCCGTGATAGACGCCGGTATCGACACCGACCATCAGCGTCAGCGCGTCATCGCCCGACGTGATGTTCTCGGCCGCATAGGTCATGTCGCTCTTGCCGCCGAACTCCTTGAAACCGACTAGGTTCGAGAAGCGCGAGCGCAGATCGAAAAACAGATCGGCGCGCGTTGCAAAGCCGTAATAAGGGCTGTTGTAGATGACTGCCGGCAGGCCCTTGGCCGCTTCGAGGATCGCGGAGAAATGGTCCCGCTGGGCCGAAACGGACGAGCCGCGCGACAGGACGCGGGGGATGACCATCAGCCCCTTGGCGCCCACCGCCGCGGCATGGGCTGCATGGGCTGCAGCAGACTTGGTATTGACGGCACCGGTGCCGACAATGACCGGAACGCCCGCCTCGACGAGGCGCTTGACGCCCTCCTGGCGCTGTTCGTCCGTCAAGAGCGGCCAGTCGCCCATCGAGCCGCAATAGACGACGGCTGACATGCCGAGGCCGATCAGTTCCTTGCCCTTGCGGGCAAGCGCGTCAAAATTTGGGCTGCGGTCGTCGTTGCAGGGCGTCATGAGCGCCGGGATGCAGCCTTGGAATACGGAACCAGTCATCGCCAATCTCTCGTTCTCTTAAAAACTTCCCCGGACAGCGGGGTTGATGAGGCATGTAGCACCCTGCCGACTTCTTGTCGACAAGAAAAATACAGAGAGCAATTTTCCTGCAATGCTCGCGAGGTGGTGCGAGCATTTTTTGGGCCGGCTAGAGCGCCAGCGTCGCGTTCTGGCGGGAATCGGCGGTGATGTAGGAGCGGATTTGGCCGACGATCTGATGAGCATGAGCAGATGCCAGGCTGTCGGCCAGCGTCACGTCGCGATTGATGATCGCCTGGATCATCTCCTCGTGCTCGCCGACATATTGGCGCGGCAGCACATCGTTGAAGGAAGAATAGTAGAGCCTTAGAATGCGGCGGCCTTCATCCAGCAGCCGGGTGAAAAGCTCGACGTAATATCTGTTCCGGCCGGCCTGGGCGATCGCGATATGGAAGTCGCGATTGGTCGAAATCATGCCGAGCACATCGCGGTTTTCGACCGCTGCCTCAAAAGCCTTTTGCTGCACAAGGATGGCGGCGATATCGCCTTCGGCGTGATTGGCAGCCGCAAGCCGCGTCGTGACGCGGTACATCAGCGTCAGCGCATCGAAAAATTCCGGCAGGCCGAGGAAATCGATGTTCGAGACGATCGTCGCGCGGTTGGTGAGCGTGGTGATCAGGCCTTCGGCGGCAAGCCGCACCAGGGCTTCGCGGATCGGCGTGCGCGACAGCGCAAAACGATCCGACAGCTGCTGCTCGTCGATCGGGCTGCCGGGCGGCAATTTCAGCTCGATGATCTCGTTTCGAAGCGTCTCATAGACCGTCGATACACCGGAGCCGCGCCTGTGCGTTTGCAGTTTTTCGGTCTCGTCCACGCGCCCATCGTCCTTTCAAGCAGCCGAGTTTACACCCAGTTACTAGCGAATCCGAAAAGGGACTTCAAACTTAATATACTTGCTGTCGGCAGGCGGAATTTTGAATGTTCCTTCTACCTCGGCAGGAAGACGGACGATGCCTATTCCTGCTTGCCCGGCTTGCCGACGCGGAGGGCGTCGCTCAATTCCATCCGCGCCGTGCCGATCAGCTGCTCCATGGCAAAACGCGCCGCGTCGGGCCGCCGCATGCGGATGGCATCAAGCACATCCTGATGCCGGGCAATGGCGTAGTCATGGCTCTGGCTTGCCCGGTTGGTCAGGCGGAAGCTTGCGAGCAGGGCGGCGCGGATGGCGGTCGCGAACTGGCGGAACACCCAGTTGCCGCTGGCATTGATGATGGCGGTGTGGAATTCGAGGTCCGCCTGGCTCCAGGCCTCGTTGTCGCGGGCGTTGGCGGCCACCATGTCCTCGAACGCTTCGGCGATCTGGGCGAGCTGCTTGGCTGTGGCGTTCGCCGCCGCCTGTGCGGCAGCTGCCGGCTCCAGCAGTTGGCGGGCGTCGAGGAGCGAATCGTAAAAGCTGCGGTCGTCGCTGAATTCGAGCGTTGCATCGAGGACCATCGGATCGAGATAGTTCCAGCTCTCGCGCGGCAAAACACTGGTGCCGGCACGTGTGCGGGAGCGGATCATGCCGAGAGCCGACAGATACTGCATCGCCTCCCGCAAGCTGGTGCGGCTGACCCCATAGACTTCGGAAAGCTCGGCTTCGTTCGGCAGCAGCGAGCCTTCGGCAATATCGCCTGACACGATCTGCCTGATGAGCTTCTTCAACAGCTCCTCGCGCACGGTACGCCGTCCCTGTTCCGGGTTGGCTGACGTACTTCCCGTTCGCAGAAGTCCCGATCGCGTACTCATAACGTCCCCCGTACCACTGGCCTCGTTGTCACCATGAGCAGCGCCATGCTTTCTCATCAATGGGCAACCGCAGGCTCAGCAGGCTTCTCCCAAGAAATCTGATCATCATGTGCGGCTGCCGCGCCCGGCGGCCGACGAGCGCATATTGTCGAGCAGGACGGCGATCAGAAGAATAAGACCGCGCACGACATATTGATAGAAGGCCTGGATGTTGAGCAGGTTCATGACGTTTTCGGCAATGCCCATGATCAGCACGCCGACGATCACGCCGGTCATCGCCGCGCGGCCACCGGCAAGCGACACGCCGCCGAGCACGCAGGCCGAGATGACGGACAATTCAAGGCCCGTCGCCGCATTCGGCTGGCCGGACGTGATGCGCGAGGCGAGCAGAATACCGGCGATGGCGCAGACGAGGCCCTGTAACGCGAAGATCCAAATGCGCATCGTGACGACATTGACGCCGGCAAGGCGCGAAGCCTCCGGATTGCCGCCGATCGCCAGCGTGTTCTTGCCGAAGACGGTGCGGTTCAGCACGAAGCCGAAGACGATGAAGAGCAGGATCATGATCCAGATCGGCGTCGGCACCGTCAGGAAACGCGAAAGCGCCAGCTGATAGAAGGCTGGATCGTTGATGCCGACGGCACGGCCATCAGAGGCGATCAATGCCAGGCCGCGGACGATCTGCATGGTTGCGAGCGTCGTAATCAGCGCATTGATGCGGAAGCGGGCGATGACCACGCCATTGACGACGCCGACGATGCTGCCGCAGATCAGGGCTGCCAGCAGGCCAAGAGGAATGGAGCCGGTCGAGTTCGATACCATGACGGCAATCATGCCGGAAAAGGCGACAGTAGAGCCTACCGAGAGGTCGAAGTCGCGCGAGGCAAGGCAGAACATCATGGTGCAGGCGACGATGCCGATCGTCACCACCGACTGCAGGAGGCCCAGCATGTTGCGTTCGGTCAGGAAGCTCGGCACGGTCAGCGAGACGATCACGAAGGCGATCGCGAAGATCACCACCAGACCCTGTTCGCCGAGAAGGACTTTTTTCAACGCGTTCATGACTGCTCTTCCTGAAATTAAATTGTGCCGGCGGCGTTCTTGTCGGGCAGGGCCGCGGTCAGAATGCTGCGTTCGTCGAAATCGGCGCGCGCCACGTTGGCGGCGACGCGGCCCTGGCACATGACCATGATGCGATCGGAAATGCCCATGACCTCGGGCAATTCGCTCGATATGACGACGATCGCCATGCCGCCGGCTGCGAGTTCGTAGAGGATCTCATAGATTTCCGACTTGGCCCCGACATCGATACCGCGCGTCGGCTCGTCGATGACGAGCACCTTGACGCCCTGTTCGGAGAGCCAGCGGCCGAGGATGACCTTCTGCTGGTTGCCGCCGGAGAGATTGATGATGTCCTGCTTGCGCGAGGGCGTGCGCACCCGAAGCTTGGCAATGAACTGCTCGGCGACCGAGGCTTCCTTCTTCGGGTTCAAGACGCCGAAGGGCGAGAAGTGGCGACGCGAGGAGATGGCGATATTCTCCTCGATTGACCGGCCTTGGATGATGCCGTCGAACTTGCGGTCCTCCGGGCAGAGAACCATACCGGCATTGATCGCAGCCTTCGGATTGCTGGGAGGAACGACAACGCCATCGATTGCAACATTGCCCTGATGGCGGTGGTCGGCGCCATAGAGCAGGCGGGCCATCTCGCTTCGCCCGGCCCCGATCAGGCCGAAGAAGCCGAGGATTTCACCCTTGCGGACGGAAAAGCTGATCGGGGTGCGCAGTTTCGAGCCGGAGAGGGCCTTGACCTCGAGCCGCACCTCACCGAGGGGGCGTTCGCGCCAGCCCCAGATATTGTTGATCTCGCGCCCGACCATTTCGGCGATGATCTGCTCGCGTGTCGTCTCGACGACTTTTGGGTGATGGGCGGCAAGCTTGCCGTCGCGCAGGACGGTCAAGCTGTCGCAGAGCCGGAAGATCTCGTCGAGGCGATGGGAGACATAGAGGATAACGGTGCCCTTGGCCTTCAGCTTGCCGATGAGGGAAAACAGGATTTCGCTTTCGCGCGACGAGAGCGACGAGGTCGGCTCGTCGAGCGCGATGACGCGGGCGTCAAGCATGACGGCCTTGGCGATCTCCACCATCTGGCGGGCGCCGATCGAGAGCGCGGACACTTTTACCGAGGGATCGACGTCGATCCCGATCTCATCGAGCTTGGCGCGAACGGTCTCGACCAGCGTCTTGCCGTTGATGACGCCGGCCTTGCCGGGAAAGCGTCCGAGCCAGAGATTTTCGGCAACCGTCAGTTCCGGAACGAGTTGCAGTTCCTGATGGATGACGATGACGCCGGCATGAAAGGCATCGCGGACGGAGCTGTATTTCTGCTCGACGCCATCGATGAGAATGCTGCCTTCATCGGCCGACTGGTCGCCCGAGAGGACGCGGATGAGGGTGGACTTGCCGGCGCCGTTTTCGCCCATCAACCCGTGCACGGCGCCCTTCTCGACGCCGAAGGAGACGTTGGACAGCGCCTGGACGCCCGGATAGCCCCTGGAAATGCAATTGAATTCGAGGAAAGCCATCATCGCTCCGTCGAGAATAGGCCCGGCGGACGAAACGCCGCCGGGATGAGATCATCATCGGAGGATGATTATTCGATGCCGAGGTCCTTGCGAACCTTTTCATAGTCGCCGCGCAGCGCCAGCGAACCCGAGGTCAGCGTCACTTTTGCCGGCTCCTTGCCGTTGGCGATCCAGTCATACATGTCGAGCGCGGTTTCATAACCGTGACGCTTCGGCGAGATGATGACCGTGCCGAAGAAGCCGGTCGCAGACGGCTTCTTGAACTCGTTGATCGCCGATTCTGCGCCACCGATGCCGACGCCGATCATGTTGTCGGTGGGGATGCCGACCGATTCAGAGGCACGCACGGCGCCGAGCACGGCCTCGTCGTTGAGGCCGAAGGCGACCCAATATTTCACGTCGGCATGCTTGTTGAGAACGGTCGTCGCGGCATTGAGCGCGGCTTCCGTATCGGTCTTTGCCTGCGGCGCGTCATAGATGTTTTCGGCCGGGAAGCCGGCAGCCTTCAGAACCGAGATTGCGCCTTCGACGCGGTCGACGGCGGTCGGAAGCTGATCATAGGAAACGCGGACCGCGCCGACATTCTTCATGTCCCAGCCGCGCTTCTTCATCTCATCGACGATCGCCTGACCGACGCCTTCGCCAATCTTGGTCGCGGAAATGCCCATATGCGGCACGTCTTCGAGCGGTTTGCCATCGGCGCCGACCAGGCGATCATCGACGGTCATCAGCTTGAGCTGGTTGGCGGCTGCCTTAGCGACGATACCGGGGCCAAGCTTGACGTCAGGCGTGCAGATGATGAAGCCTTGCGCACCCTGCGCACCGAGGTTGTCGATCGCCGACTGGACCTTCTCGCCGTCCTCGGCGCCGATCTTGACGACGGTGAAACCCTTTTCCTTGGCGGCCTGGTCGGCGAACTTCCATTCGTCCTGGAACCAGGGCTCTTCCGGCTGCTTCACGATGAAACCGATCTTGACATCCTCCGCCAAGACGGAGCCGGCGGCCAGAACGGCAAAGGCGCCAGCGAGGATGGCTGCTTTGAAGAAGCGCATAATCTCTCTCCCTAAAATCTCGATCTGCCGCTCACTCGGCAGCAGCCATTGGATAAAAATAAACATCATACCAGTCAAGATTTATGTATGATTATTTATGCGATTCAGCGGGTGAAAAGCCGACTAAATTCATATTAACGCCGCTCTGCGTGCCAAAGCCACCGGAAAATCGGGGCAAAATGTCGTCAGAGCGGTAAAATAAATCCTATATATATTGACATTCGATCGACCGATAATAGGGTGCCGCCACAGTCCGGATCAGCCCCGATCAGGGGAAGGCATTGCTTCATGACGATCATCGATTTGCAGGACGGTGCACTATCGGCCCGTGTCTCGACGACCGGCGGTGTGCTCCTTGATTTCTCCTGGAGGCGCGATGGCCGGGAAATTCCGCTTCTGAGATCGTCAGGCGATGATGCCGATGCACTGTCGTCGGCCTGCTATCCGCTCGTGCCCTTTGGCAATCGCGTGAGGAGCAATCGCTTCCGTTTCGAAGGACGCGACTACAGCCTGCAGCCGAACACGTCCTGGGACCCACACTACCTCCACGGAGATGGCTGGCTCGCGGAATGGACGCTTCTTTCCAAGAGCGCCACAG
The DNA here is from genome assembly GCF_014873945.1 of Rhizobium viscosum. Lineage (NCBI taxonomy): Bacteria > Pseudomonadati > Pseudomonadota > Alphaproteobacteria > Hyphomicrobiales > Rhizobiaceae > Rhizobium > Rhizobium viscosum. The sequence goes on from NZ_JADBEC010000002.1 coordinate 1,268,836, forward strand.
GCGTTGAGATCGGTCTCCGCCACCGGGCGGACGGCACGCCCTATAATTATGAGGCGAAGCAGAGCTTCACATTGTCGGGCGAGGGGCTGAAGCTGCATATGAGCGTGGAGAATAGCGGTGAGGCGGCCCTGCCCTTCGGGCTCGGCTGGCATCCGTTCTTTCCGCTGACGGAAGGCACGACACTTCTTGCCGAGGCACAGCGCTTCTGGACTGAGACGGAGGGCTGGCTGCCGGGCGAACCGGCCGAGATCCCTGCCGATCTCGATTTCTCGCAGCCCGCGCCCCTCCCGCAGCGCTGGATCAATAACGGCTTCGAGGGCTGGAGCGGCAAGGCACGCATTACCTGGCCCGAGGCCTGCACAGCGCTTGATCTGACGACAGACCCGATCTTCCGCAATGCGGTCATCTTCCTGTCGGACGAGCGCTTCGACCCCGGATTCCGCCGCGACTATTTCTGCTTCGAACCGATGTCCCATCTCGCCAACGGGCATAATCTTCCCGGGCTTGGCGATCTCAAGGTCTTGCAGCCGGGCGAAAGCATGGAAGGCGCGATCCGCCTGCAGCCGCAGGCCATATCCTGATCACGAGAGAACGAGCGTAAAGAGGAAACAGACGATGCCAAACCGCCTTTCCGGAAAACGGGTCTTCATCACGGGTGCCGCGCAGGGGATTGGACAGGCGATCGCCGAAGCATATGCTGCCGAGGATGCCCACCTCTTCCTGGTCGACCGCGATGAAACGCTGCTCAAAGAGACAGCCGCAGTGCTTGCATCAAAGGGCACGGTGCTTGGCTATCAGGCGGCCGACATCACCGATGCTTCGGCCATAAAGGCGGCCGTTGCCAAGGCGGAAGTGCAGATTGGCCGCATCAACGCCCTCGTCAACAATGCCGGTGTCAACGTCTTTGCCGAGCCTCTGCAGACGACAGACGAAGAATGGCAGCGCTGCTTCGACATCAATCTCAAGGGCGCATGGCAATGCTGCCGTTCGGTTCTGCCGCACATGATTTCGGAAGGCGGCGGGGTGATCCTCAACATTGCCTCGACGCACGCTTTCACCATCATTCCCCACACCTTCCCCTATCCGCTCGCCAAACATGCGCTGCTCGGCATGACCAAGTCTCTCGGCATCGAATATGCGGCCCAAAACGTGCGGGTGAACGCGATTGCGCCGGGCTATGTCTCGACCCAGAAGGTCATCGATTACTGGAACAGTTTCCCCGATCCGGAAAAGGCCAAGGCCGAAACGATGAAGCTGCATCCGGGCGGGCGCATCGCCACGCCGCAGGAAATCGCCATGGCGGCGGTCTTCATGATCTCGGACGAATGCACCTTCATGAATGCCACCTGCCTGACGATCGACGGCGGCTTGAGCGTCATGCAGCACCAGTAACAGCGAACCCCTTCCCTCTTTCCACGGCCTCAGAGTGCAGGCGCTCACAGTCATTGTCTAGTTTTTGCGCAGCAGCATTACTTGACACAATTTTGGGCGGTCCATAGAGTTTTATCCATCTGGTAAAAAGAGGGGAACTCATGAAAAATCAGATCATTATGTCTCGCCGCACGGTGCTTGCCTCCGGCATGGCACTCGGTGCAACCGCCTTTGCGCCCAGGCTCCGGGCACAGGAAAAACTGAAGGTTGCAGGCATTCACGCCTCGCCGGTGGAAAATGCCTGGAATTCCTGTCTGCACAAGGCGCTGCAGGACGCCGCTTCGGAAGGCGTGATCGACTATGTCTTCTCCGAAGGGGTCTCGGGCACCGACTATCCGCGTGCGATGCGCGAATATGCCGAACAGGGCTCAGCCCTCATCGTCGGCGAGGCCTATGCCGTCGAGCGCGAGGCTCGTCAGGTTGCTGCCGACTATCCGAAAACCGCCTTCATGCTGGGTTCGAGCGGCGAAGCGTCAGGCGACAATTTCGGCGTCTTCGGCACCTGGAACCATGACGGCGCCTATCTCGCCGGCATGCTGGCCGGCAAGATGACGAAGTCGGGCATCGTCGGATCTGTCGGCGCGCTGCCGATCCCCGAGGTCAACATGCTGATGAATGCCTTTGCTGCCGGCGTGAAGGAAGTCCGCCCGGATGCCAAGCATCTCGTCGCCTTCATCGGCACCTTCTTCGATCCGCCGAAGGCGCGCGAAGCGGGTCTTGCCCAGATCGATGCCGGCGCCGACATCCTGTTCGGCGAGCGTATCGGCACGGCAGACGCTGCCAAGGAGCGCGGCATCAAGTCCGTCGGTTCGCTGATCGACTATACGCCGCGTTATCCCGACACCGTCTTTGCCAATGCGATCTGGGGTTTCCGCCCGATCCTCAATGCGGCGATCGCCGATGTGAAGGCCGGCAAGCCGACCGGCAACAATTACACGCGCTTCGGTCTGATGAAGGAAGGCGGCAGCGATATCGTCTACGTCAAGGGCGTCGCACCGGCGGACGCCGAAGCGGCGATGGAAGCCAAACGCGCCGCCATCAAGTCCGGCGCCTTCGAGGTTCCGATCATGCCCGAGGAGCCGAAGTAAGCCGGCATCTGCATGAACGGGATTGAGAAAAGCGAGATCTCGATACCGGGCGGCGACGCGATTGCGCTCGCCGCCCGGATCAGGAGCGGTGCATTTGATTGCACCGAAGCGATGAAGGCTGCGATTTCCGCTGCGAGGGCGAAGGATGCGCTGGGCGCGATCTGTCATCTCGACGAAGACCTTGGCCTGGCGAATGCTGCCGCGCTTGATCGCGAGTATCGGGACAATCCCGCCATGTTCTCCGTCCGGCCGTTTGCCGGTGTGCCGACACTTGCCAAGGATCTCGGCGGCCCATTCAAGGGTCTTCCGGTTCGCGCCGGCTCACGGCTCTTCGACGGCATGCTCGATCCGTCAGCAGATTCCGATCTGGCGGACCGTTTTCGTCAGGCCGGTTTCAGCCTCTTCGGTCTCACGACCAGCCCGGAAGTCGGCCTCTCGCTCGCAAGCGAACCCATGCGCGGACCCGTTTGCCGCAATCCGCTCGATCCGTCCCGCACGGCGGGTGGCTCTTCCGGTGGTGCGGCTGCTACGGTCGCAGCCGGGATCGTGGCGATTGCCCATGCAACGGATGCCGGCGGTTCCATTCGCGTGCCCGCCGCCTGTTGCGGTCTAATCGGCCTGAAGCCCAGTCGCGGCGCCATTCCGGGTGGCCCGGGCTTCGGCAATCATCTTGGCGGCATTGCCAGCGAGCTGTCAATCTGCCGCTCGGTCCGCGATGCCGGCGCAATATTCGACGCGCTTCATGGAAAACCCGCCGGCCCTTACGCGGAGCCGGCGCTCTACGGGAGCGAAAAATCCCGCCTGCGCATCGGCCTGCTAACGGATACCGGCAGCGACTTTCCGACCGAGGCTGCACGGCAGCAAGCAGTAGGAGCTGCGGCCCGCAGCCTCGAGGCGGACGGACATGAGATCGTTATTGTGGAATGGCAGCGGCTTGAAGCAAGTGTCATCGCGAGTACCGTCATTTTCGCCGATATCATCGCAATCAATCTGGCATGGCTCGTCGATAGGTTCCATCTTGACCTCTCGAAGGCCGAACCTCTGACGGCAGCCTTTGCGGTGCGCGGGGCCAGACTTGCGCCGACTGCGCTCTGGCAGAGCCTCAGCACCATGCCGCATGTCAGCCATGACCTCTGGCACCTGTTCGACGATATCGACTGCCTGCTGACGCCGATGCTTGCGACAGCCCCTCTGCCGATCGGCTCCTTCCCGACCGATCATCAGGATACTGACCTGCATCTGAACCGCATGGCGCGCTTTGCGCCACTTGCCTGTCTTGCCAATATTTCCGGCTTTCCGGCGCTGACACTGCCTTTTGGAAGCGATGCGGACGGAATGCCGCTGCCTGCGCAATTGCTGGCACCGATGGGCCGGGAACCGCTACTGCTTGCCCTTGCCTTGCGGCTGGAAGCAGAGCAACGTTGGACCCACCCCCATGCCATTGCGGGACTTGCCTCATGACATCAGCTCCCGTGCTCCAGCTCGACAATATCAGCAAGCGTTTCGGCGCAATCCAGGCCAATGACGATATTTCGTTGAGCCTCGCCAGGGGCGAAGTGCTGGCCCTGCTCGGCGAAAACGGCGCCGGCAAGACGACGCTGATGAGCATCCTCTTCGGCCATTATGTGCCGGATGCCGGCACGATCCATATCGAAGGCAGTGAATTGCCGGCCGGCCGGCCGCGTGCGGCGATCCGCGCCGGCATCGGCATGGTGCACCAGCATTTCTCGCTCGCGCCAAACCTGACGGTGCTCGAAAACGTCATGACGGGAACGGAGAAGCTCTGGTCCTGGAAGTCGGACAAGACCGCTGGCCGCGCTAAACTGCTGTCGATCTCTTTGCGCTTCGGCCTCGACGTCAATCCCGATGCCCGGCTGGGCGACCTCTCGGTCGGCGAACAGCAGCGCATCGAAATCCTCAAGGCGCTCTATAACGACGCCCGCATCCTGATCCTCGACGAGCCGACGGCCGTGCTGACCAATATCGAGGCGGAACGTCTCTTCCGGACGCTTCGCGAAATGGCCCGGCAAGGTCTTTCGCTGATCTTCATCTCGCACAAGCTGGATGAGGTGATCGGTGCAGCCGACCGCGTCGTTGTGCTGCGCGGCGGCAAGGTCGTCGCCGAACGGCTGACCGGTGAGACCAGCAAGTCGGAACTCGCAGAACTCATGGTCGGCCGGCGGGTGACACGCCCGGTGCGCGAAGCGTCAACGCCCGGCGCTGTCGTCTTCGAAGCCGTCGGCGTCACCGTTTCCGATGGCGGCCAGGAGCGGCTGAAGGATATCAGCCTGCAGCTTCATGCCGGCGAAACGCTCGGCATTATCGGGGTCTCCGGCAATGGCCAGGCAACGCTCAACCATCTCGTCAGCGGCCTGACCGGCTGGATGAGCGGCGAGATCCTGCTGTTCGGACAGCCGGTCACCGAGATCAGCGTCGAAAGCCTGATTACTGCCGGCGTCGGCCGCATCCCCGAGGATCGCAACAAGGAAGGCGCGATCGGCGAGCTCGCCGTCTGGGAAAATGCCGTGCTGGAGCGCATCGGTTCATCGCGCTTTTCGCGCCGCGGACTGGTCGACCGCAAGGCCGGCATGGCCTTTGCCCAGGAGATCATCGGCGAATTCGATATTCGCGGCGGCGGACCGTCGACGCGCACGCGGCTTCTGTCTGGCGGAAACATGCAGAAGCTAATCCTCGGACGCAACCTGCATGACAGACCGAAGATCCTGATTGCGGCGCAGCCGACGCGCGGGCTCGACGAGGGCGCGGTCGCCGCGGTTCACGCCCGGATATTGCAGGCACGCAAGGAGGGCACGGCCGTGCTTCTGATATCAGAGGATCTGGACGAGGTGATCGGCCTTGCCGATCGCATCCAGGCCATCGTCAAGGGGCGCCTATCGCCGCCCATCGATGCGCAAAGCGCCGATCCCCGAAAACTCGGCCTGATGATGTCAGGCGAATGGACGTCCGAGGCCCAGCATGCGTCTTGAACGCCGCGATCACCGCCCGCTCTATCTGGTCGTGGCCGCTCCCATTGCTGCCGTCATTGCAGCGCTTGCGATTGCCGGTGTCCTCATCGCGCTTGCCGGCGCCCCCGTGTTCGAAGCCTATTGGCGTATCCTCACCGGCGCTTTCGGCACGCGGCTTTCGGCGACGGAGACGCTGACCCGGGCCACACCGTTGATGCTGACCGGCCTTGCCGCAGCCGTCGCCTTCCGCGCCCGGCTCTGGAATATCGGCGCCGAGGGCCAGTTCTATCTCGGCGCCATCACCGTCGCCGCACTCGGCTCCAAGCTTCTGGCGGGACTGCCCGCAGCGTTGCTTATCCCTGCCCTGCTGGTTGCGGGCGCCGTTGCCGGCATGGTGCTGATCCTTGTGCCGCTCTGGCTGCGGCTGCGCTTTTCCGTCGACGAAGTGGTCACCAGCCTGCTTTTGAATTTCGTCGCTCTGCTCTTCGTCTCCATGCTGATCGATGGCGTCTTGAAGGATCCGCTTGCCTTCGGCTGGCCGCAATCCATGCCCGTCAGCGATCACGCGCTGTTGCCGAAGCTGGTGGCGCGCTCGCGGCTGCATGTCGGCTTCATCATCGCCATCGCCATTGCATTTGCCGTATATTTTCTTCAGTCGCGCACTGTCTTCGGTCTGCGTTCGCGCGCCGCCGGTCTCAATCCTGCCGGCGCCGTCTTTGCCGGCGTTCCGCTTGGCATGACGCTGGTGAAAGTCGCCTGCCTTTCCGGCGGCCTTGCGGGTCTCGCCGGTGCGATCGAGGTGATGGGCGTCAAGGGTTATGTAACGACCGATCTCTCGCCCGGCTTCGGCTATTCCGGCATCATCGTCGCCATGCTTGCCAACCTGCACCCGATCGGCGTGATTGCCGCAGCCCTCTTCACCGCCACGATGTTCGTCGGCGCCGACGGCATGAGCCGGGCGCTCGGCATACCGACCTATATTGCCGATGTGACCGTAGCCGTCTCTCTGCTCACCATGCTAATCGCCCTGTTCTTCACCCAATACAGGATCCGCAGATGATGGCTCTGATCGACATTGTCTCCTCTGCAGGCCTCTGGGCCGCCGTGCTGCGCATCGCCACACCGCTGATCTTCGGCACGCTCGGCGCGCTGCTTTGCGAAAGGGCAGGCGTGCTCAATCTCGGCATCGAAGGCATCATGACCTTCGGGGCGATGATCGGCTGGCTTGCGGTCTTTCATGGCGCCGATCTCTGGACCGGCCTTCTGATCGCAGCGTTCGCCGGCGCGGTCTTCGGTCTGCTGCACGCGCTTTTAACCGTCACCCTTGGCCTGTCGCAGCACGTCACGGGCCTCGGTATCACGCTCTTTGCCTCCAGCCTCAGTTATTTCATTTTCCGGCTGGTCGTGCCGCTTGCCGGCACACCGCCGACGATCGTGCCCTTCCAGCCGATCGATATTCCCCTCCTCTCCGGCCTGCCCTTCCTTGGCCCGGCCCTTTTTGCACAGACGGCGCCGACCTATCTGGCGATCTTCCTGGCACTCGCGATGGGCTATCTGATCTTCCGAACGCCACTTGGCCTGACGATCCGCATGACCGGCGAAAACCCGCATGCCGCCGAGGCGCAGGGCATAGACCCGATCCGGATCCGTTATGGTGCAATCATTGCCGGAAGCGCCTTGATGGCGGTCGGCGGCGCCTTTCTGACGCTCTCGGCCTTCAACAGCTTCTTCCCGACCATGGTCCAGGGGCGCGGCTGGATTTCCATTGCGCTCGTCGTCTTCGCCTCGTGGCAGCCCGGCCGGGCCCTCCTCGGCGCCCTGCTCTTTGCCTTCTTCGATGCCTTCCAGCTGAGGCTGCAGACGGTACTCGGAGGTGTCGTGCCCTATCAGCTTTTCCTGATGACGCCCTATCTCCTGTCGATTGCAGCGCTTGCCGTGACGGCGCGGCGCGCCCGCGTGCCGCAGGCGCTCATGCAGCCCTATCGCCGCGGCGAGCGGTGATCCCATCCTTAAGAACCACAACAGACCGGTGCCGCCATGTTTGACCTGATCATCAGAAACGCAAATCTTCCCGATGGCCGCAGCGGCATCGATATCGCCATAGCAAATGGCGAGATCGCCGAGGTGGCTTCCAGGATCGAGGCCGAGGCCGGCGAGGAAATCGACGCAACCGGGCGCCTCGTCAGCCCACCTTTCGTCGATCCGCATTTCCACATGGATGCAACGCTCTCGCTTGGCCTGCCGCGCATGAACCGCTCGGGTACGCTGCTCGAGGGCATTGCGCTCTGGGGTGAACTGCGGCCGATCCTGACCCGCGAGGCCCTGGTGGAGCGGGCTTTGCGCTATTGCGATCTCGCCGTCTCGCAGGGACTTCTCGCCATCCGCAGCCATGTCGATACCAGCGATCCCAGGCTGGTGACCGCCGAGGCACTGATCGAGGTGCGCGAGAAGGTCGCTCCCTATATCGACCTGCAGCTCGTCGCCTTCCCGCAGGATGGCTATTATCGTTCGCCCGGCGGCGTTGATGCCCTGAACCGCGCGCTCGATATGGGCCTCGATATCGTAGGCGGCATTCCGCATTTCGAGCGCACCATGGCCGATGGTGCAGCCTCGGTCGCAGCTCTTTGCCGCATCGCTGCCGACCGCGGTCTGCCGGTCGACATGCATTGCGACGAGACCGACGATCCGATGTCACGCCATATCGAAACGCTCGCCGCCGAAACGGTGCGCTTCGGCCTGCAGGGCCGGGTTGCCGGCTCGCATCTGACCTCCATGCATTCGATGGACAATTATTACGTCTCGAAGCTCATTCCGTTGATGACGGAGGCTCAGATCAACGTCATTCCCAATCCGCTGATCAACATCATGCTGCAGGGCCGCCACGACACCTACCCGAAGCGGCGCGGCATGACCCGAGTGCGCGAGCTGATGGAAGCCGGCCTCAACGTTTCCTTCGGCCATGACTGCGTGATGGACCCCTGGTATTCGATGGGCTCAGGCGACATGCTGGAGGTCGGCCATATGGCGGTCCATGTCGCGCAGATGGCCGGCATCGAGGACAAGAAGAAGATCTTCGATGCGTTGACCGTCAATTCGGCAAAAACCATGGGCCTCGAAGGCTACGGCCTGGAAAAGGGTGGGAATGCCGATCTCGTCATCCTGCAGGCGCGCGATCCGGTGGAAGCGCTCAGGCTGAAGGCGAACCGCCTGACCGTGATCCGCCGCGGCAAGGTCATCGCGCGTTCGGCACCGCGGATTGCCGAACTCAATCTCGACGGGCGCCCGGCAACGGTTGACGGAGCTGCCTATGCACCGATCGTCCCTGGCGCCTAGAGCGTTTCATCTTTTGACGGAACCATATCCGGCATTTTCGAGATAGTTTTGGCATTCGGCGGGCTGGATGGTTTCGACCAGCCTGCCGATATGACGCCATGTGTCGTCGATGGTCCGCTTTTGTGCATTTCTCATCCAGTGTTTGATCTTGGAGAAGGCCTGTTCGATCGGATTGAGGTCCGGCGAATAGGGTGGCAGGAACCAGAGCCGCGCACCGGCGGCTTTGATCAATCGACGGATGGTTGCCGACTTGTGGCTGCCGAGATTGTCCATGACGACGATGTCGCCTGGCTTGAGCACCGGCACCAACTGCTGCTCGACATAGGCGCGGAAGCAGTGGCCGTTGATCGGTCCGTCGAAGACACAGGGTGCGGTAAGCCGATCGTTTCTCAAGGCGCCCAGGAATGTCAGCGTGCGCCAGTGGCCATGCGGTGCAAATGCCCGCAGTCGCTTGCTTTTTGGACCCCAGCCCCTGATCGGCGACATGTTGGTCTTGATCCAGGTCTCATCAATGAAGACCAGCCGTTCGGGATCGAGATGATTTTGCAGGGCCTTCCATCGCTGTCTTCTGCGAGCGACGTCGGCACGAGCCTGCTCAAGGGCGAACAGCGTTTTTTTTGAAGCGCAGCCCTTCGTTGCGAATGAATTCCCAGATCGTATTGTGCGAGACGGAAATACCTCGCGCGGACAACTCCGCCTTCAGGCCATGCAACGTCAGATGCGGGTTCTCGGCGAGCCGTTGCACAATGATATCGCGATGCGGTTCGAGTATCCGCTTGCGATGGCCGCCCATCTTGCCGGGACGAACCGATCCGGTCGCACGATGGCGCTGCGACCATTTCACGACTGAAGACGCGGCAATTTCAAACCGCGTCGCCACTGAACGAACGCTTTCGCCACTTTGCACGGCGGCAACAACGCGCTCTCGAAGATCATTCGATATCGGTGCGGTCATCGGATACTGGCCTCCATCCAGCCAGCATCAATGAATCAGAACAAAACTGATTTGGGAATCGCATTCGATTCAGAAAAACACGGAAACGCTCTAAAGCTCTTCTTGGGTGAACGCGCTCAGCGCTCGCCCTTGACCTGGATCAGATAAGGCGGCGTCAGGCCCGAGGGCATGGCGGGCAAGTGCTGGAGGATCTTCAGATTGGGATCCAGCGCCCGGCGCAGGTGATCTGCAAGTGCTGCGCAGGCCTTGTCGATATCGTCGGCGAGCAGCGCGTCATAAACGCGCGTATGCTCTGATATCATCATGGAAATTTCCGCTTCGGTGCGAAGCTTGGCGAAAGTCGAGTGCGTGGCGATGAGGACGCGTTGGCTTCGGCGCACGGCCGCAAGAAGCACTGTATTGGGGCAGGGCGCGAGTGAATCGAGATGGAGGTCTGCTTCCGCCCGCTCCAGCTTTTCCGGCGACTGCGGATAGGGGCCGAGGGATTTCAATCTCTGCCGGCGCTCCTCAAGACCTTCCTTCTCAAGGAAAGGATAAGCCTGCCGCAGAGCTTCCGGCTCCAGCAGGCGGCGCATGTCGTAGTGATGGCGAAAGACCTTGGCGCTGAGCGGGCCGGCATACCAGCGGTTATTGCTGTCCTGCTCGATGACACCGCTGCGCTCCAGCTGGGTCAGCACTTCATGGGCGATCGTGCGGCTGACGTCGTAATGCTGGGCAAGTGCCGTCTCGTTCAACAGGAAACGGCCATAGGCAAGACAGACGGCAACGGCATGTTCGACTTCCGGATAGATCTGCTCCCTTCGGTTGACGACCGGCACGGTGACCGAACGTGGCAGATTAAGACCCGCGGCAAAAAGGTCGCCGCGCTGCGGCTCACCGCCCGGCACGATATAGCCGCGCCCCTCGAAAGTCTGGATCAGGCCTTCCGACAGGAGCCGCCCCAACGCGATACCGGCCGGGATACGGCTGACGTTGAAGGCGCGGGCAATGCTTGCCTGCCCGAGAATGAGGCCGGGCTCCAGCGCACCCCGCTCCAGATGATCACGAAGAACCTGATAGATCGTCAGATAGATCGGCTCGGACCGCACAGCCGGGGCCGCGGTTTCAGCCTCCACCCCGCTTGCCATCGTCATGTCTGTTCCAAAGCCCGTCTGCCCATTCCCCGATGCGCCCTATCAGCTTGCGGGCGGTTTTTCCGGCGCGATCCATAATGAAGAAACCATGGATGGTTCCCTGCCATTCCTCGTAACAGACGTCATTTCCGGCGGCAATCAAGCGCTGTGCATAAGCGCGGCCCTCGTCGCGCAGCGGATCATGGTCAGCGGTGATCAGCAGGGTCGGCGCCAGGCGCGAAAGATCACTGGCGAGCAGCGGCGAGACGCGAGGGTCGGAGGGTAGCGTGCCGCCCGAAAGATAATTTTCCGCAAACCAGATCATCGTCGACTGTTGCAGTGAAAACCCGTTCGCGAACTCCTGGCGGCTTCCGGTCACGCCGGAAAGATCGGTAGCCGGATAAATCAAAACCTGTCCGGCAAGCGGGATGCCGAGATCGCGTGCCCTGATCGCCAGCGATGCGCAAAGGCTGGCGCCGGCACTGTCGCCCGCAAGGATCAGCCTCTCTGCATCAAGCCCGAGTGCCTCTCCTTTTGCTCGAAGCCACAGGAGTGCCACTTCGGCATCCTCCAATGCCGCCGGAAACGGCGCCTCCGGCGCCTTGCGATATTCGATCGAAAGCACGTTGGCCCGCGCCGCATTGCAAAGCGTTCGCACCGGCCCGTCATGGGTTTCGATACTGCCGACCATCCAGCCGCCGCCATGGAAGAAGAGGATGGTCCGCCTGGCGTCGGACCTGCGGTAGAGCCTTGCCTTCAGCTTCATTTCACCGTTTGGGATTTCGAGGTTCTCGATACCCGCAACCTCGTCCTTTGCCCCCCAAAGAAGAGCCAGCCGAACCTCGGAATCGGCACGCGCCTCCTGGGGCGAAAGCGTTTCCAGAGCCGGCCCGCCCAATGCGTCGATCTCCTCCAGCAGGGTTCGATATTCCGGCAGGAGCCTCGATCGATCGACCGGGGCCTGGTTTTCTTGCGGCTTCATCAACTCCTCCCGCCGATTGCCTGCCGAGATGGAACCGGAAGATGACAAAAAAGTCAATGATCGAATATTGCATGCGATATTCGATCATGTTAGCGATTGGGTATGGCAATGCTGGAAGAGGACTGGCTTGCCCAAACGGGAGGATGTCATGACAATTCGCAGTTTCATTGCTGCAGGCCTTGCATGCTCTGTGGCATTTGCGCCGCTCGGCGCTTTCGCCTCGGACAACAAGATCGCCTTGGTTCCCGGCGGTCCGCACCCTTATTTTGCGCCTTGGGAACAGGCCGCCGCCGATGCCGCCAAGGATTTCGGCATCGCCGCGGTCGAATACAAAGTGCCGAGCGAATGGAAGCTGGAGGCGCAGACCGAGCTTCTGGAGAGCCTCGCGGCGCAAGGCACAAACGGCTTCGGCGTGTTTCCGGGTGACGCAGTCGGCGTCAACGCCATATTGTCGGAAATGAAGAGCAACAGCATTCCCTCGGTCGCGCTCGGCGGCTGCGCACAGGATCCGACCGATGTCGGCCTTTGCCTGGCGACCGATGTTTCGCAATCGGCCTATCTCGGCACCAAGGCGCTGATCGAGGCGATGGGCGGCAAGGGCACGATCGTCCATCTTGCCGGCCTGCTCGTCGATCCGAACACGACGCTGCGTGTCAAGGCGGTCGAAAGGGCCGTCGGCGAAACGAATGGCGCCGTAACCCTGCTGCAGACCGTCGGCGATACCGACAGCCAGGAACAGGGCGACCAGAAGATCAATGCCCTGCTTGCCGCGCAGAAAGACAAGATCAACGGCCTGATCGCGACCGGCTATATTTCTTCGGTCGTGGCTGCGACCGCGCTCAAGAACCTCGGCGACAAGAAGATCAAGCTCGTCGGCATCGATGACGACAAGATCATCCTCGACGGAATCCGGGACGGCTTCGTCGCCGGCACCATGGCGCAGAACCCCTATGGTCAGGCCTATATCGGCGCCTATGCGCTGGACCAGATGGCCGGGGGCTGCAGCGTCAAGGCCGATGCCCCGTGGATCGCCACGCCGCAGACGGCGCATTTCGTCGATTCCGGCACGCTGCTGATCTCCGCCAAGAACGTCGACAGCTACAAGGACGATCTGAAGGCGCTGACGAAAAAGCTGCAGGCAAGCTTCAAGGACACTTACCTTTCCTGCAAGTAACAGGAGCGGCGCGGGGTTCAATCCACCCCGCGCCTGACCATTCCTATTCCACGAGACCGGTCGTCCGAGCGCATGGCACCCATCGACAATGATAGTCCCGTCCCCGATGCGGGCAGACACAGCCTGCTGGGACTGCTGACCAGAGGGCCCACGCAGCTGGGCCTGCTGATCATCCTTCTTATCCTGTGGTTCGTTTTCACCAGCGTGGCGCCCGGCTTCCTGTCGCGTTTCAACCTGAATTCCATGGGCCGCTCGGTCGCGATCGACGTGGTCGTCGGCTTCGCCCAGATGGTGGTGCTGGCGACCGGCGGCATGAACCTTTCCGTCGGCGCGATCGGCGTCTGCTGCGTCATGATTGCCGGCTATCTCATGCAGGCGGCCGGCCTGCCTATCCCTGTCTCGATCCTGCTCACGCTCGCCTTCGGCGGTTTGCTCGGCGCGCTCAATGGGTTGGCAATCGTCAAGACCGGCGTCAACAGCTTCATCGTGACGCTTGCGAGCGCCAGCCTCTTTTCCGGCGGCATGTTGATCTTCACCAAGGGCGTGCCACTTAACGGCCTGCCGGCAACCTTCGGCGCCTTCGGGCGCAGCGGCGTCGGCCCGGTGCCATCGCTCGCAATCGTTGCCCTCCTGATCGGCGCCCTGCTCTACATTCTCTTCAAGCATACGGTTCTCGGCCGCCAGATCCTCGCCGTCGGCGCCAATGCGCGTACGGCGGAAATGTCCGGTATTCCTGTCGGGCGGATCACGATCTTCGTGCATGTCCTCTCGGGTGTGCTTGCCGGCGCTGCCGCATTGATGCTGACATCGAGGCTTTCGGCCGCCATGCCCGCCGTTGCCGGTGACGACTGGCTGCTGCCCTCCTTCCTCGCCCCCGTCATCGGCGGCACCGCACTTGCCGGCGGCATGGTATCAGTGATCGGCACGATCCTCGGAGCACTGCTGGTTGCGACCATCCGCAGCGGCCTGCTTGTGCTGCAGGTCGGGAATTTCTGGCTGCAGCTGTTCCTTGGCGTCTTCCTGCTCTCGGCCATCCTCTTCGAGCGCTACCGCGCCAAACTCGCCATCCGCGAACAGACGAGGCGCGCATGAAAACGTTGCTTTCCTTCGCAGCGCGCACGCAATGGTCCGGCATCCTTGTCGGCGTCATTGCCGGCGGTATTGCACTTTCCTTCGCCTCGCCTGCCTTCATGACCGAATTCAACTGGTTCGTCATGCTGCGCAGCATCTGCGTTTCGCTGCTCGTCGCCTTCAGCCAGATGGTCATGCTGGGCGTCGGCCAGATGAACCTTTCGGTCGGCGCACTTGGTGGGCTCGTCGCCGTCGTTACCGGCGGACTGATGGATGTCTGGGGCCTGCCGGCGATCGTCGCCATCGGCATCGGCATCGTCTTCGGCGGCCTTGCCGGCTTTATCAATGGCTGGCTGACGGTGAGGACCGGCATTAACGGCTTCATCGTGACACTTGCGACGGGATCGGCCTTTGCCGGCATCAATCTCGGGATCACCAAGGCCATCCCCTTCTACAATCTTTCGCCTGCCTTCGTCGCCTTCGGCAATGGCCGTTTCGGACCCTTTCCGCTGCTGCTGATCGTGCCGCTGCTGGTGACCGTGCTGCTCGTCATCTTCTTTGCCCGCACGGTCGAGGGCCGCTACATGCTGGCGGTCGGCGGCAATGCCCATGCGGCGGAGCTGTCGGGCATCTCCGTTGCCCGCGCCACCATCATGGCGCATGTGCTCTCCGGCCTGCTGGCCGCAACCGCCGGCGTGCTGGCCGTTGCCCAGCTCGGTTCAGCGCAGCCGACGATCGGAGCGGACTGGGTGGTGATTTCCTTTGCGGCACCGATCATCGGCGGGGCGAGCCTTGCCGGCGGCTCGATCTCCATCCTCGGCACCCTCATCGCCGTGTTGCTGGTCGGGTTGATCCAGAATGCCATGGTGCTGCTGGCGGTCGATCCCTACTGGGTCACCTTCCTGCTCGGCGCGCTGATCCTCGCCGCGGTCTGGGTCAACCGCTACCGCGCAATCCGGGTCGGGGAGGATTGAGATGGCACTCATTCTGGACCGAATCGGCAAGTCGTTCCCGGGCGTGCGGGCGCTCAACAATGCGTCGCTGAGCCTCAATGGCGGCGAGATCCACGCACTGATGGGCGAAAACGGCGCCGGCAAATCGACGCTGATCAAGATCATCACCGGTGTCCATCGGCCAGACAGCGGGACAGTGACGCTGGGCGGCGCGCCTCTATCCCTCTCCTCGCCTCGCGATGCAATCGCGCTCGGCATTTCGGCGGTGCATCAGGAGCGTAACCTCATTCCCCGCTTCTCTGTGGCCGAAAACATTCTCCTGGAGGGGCTGCCGGTTCGAAACGGCCTCGTCGATTTTCGTCGCGCCAACGATGAGGCGCGCGAACACCTTCGCAAGGTCGGCCTCGATGTCGATCCGGCAACGGAAGTGCGCCGCCTCAGCGTCGCCCAGATGCAGATGGTGGAGATTGCCAAGGCGCTCAGCCACCAGGCCAAGGTTCTGCTGCTCGATGAGCCGACGGCGTCGATCACCGATGCCGAGACCGAAATCCTCTTCAGACTCGTGCGGCAGCTGCGCGATCAGGGAACGGCGATCCTCTTCGTCAGCCACAAGCTCGAAGAGGTCCTGAGCCTTTGCGACCGGGTCACGGTTCTGCGCGACGGCGAAACGACGCTGTGCGGCGCCCCGATGGCCGGCATGACACGGCAGACGCTGATCGAGGCGATGATCGGCCGCGCCGAGCGGCCGGTGATTGCTCGCTCCGGCAAACCGCAGGAAGGCACACCGAAGATCGAGCTTCGCGAGGTCGCGACAGCAGCCGGCCACGGCGATATCTCCTTTTCCCTCTATCGCGGTGAAATCCTCGGCCTCTACGGCCTCGTCGGCGCCGGCCGCACCGAGCTTGTCCGCGCTATCATCGGCAAGGACAAACTCAAGTCTGGCATGGTCCTGATCGACGGCAAATCGGTGCGCATCGGCTCGGTCGAGGAGGCGATCAAGCGCTTCCGTATGGGCTATGTCAGCGAGGATAGGAAACACGAGGGCGTCGTTCTCGCCCATCCGATCCGTTCGAATATCGCCATGACCGTCTGGGACCGGATCGCCTCGACCTTTGGGCTGATCGGCGCCGGCAAGGAGCGCAAGACCGCCGCACCACTTGCCCGGCAGCTGGAAATCCGCACGCCCAATCTGGAAAAGCTCGTCGGCAATCTCTCGGGCGGCAACCAGCAGAAGGTCTCGCTCGCCAAGTGGCTCGCCGCCGATGTCGATATCCTCTTTATCGACGAGCCGACCGTCGGCATCGACATCAAGGCCAAGGCCTATATCCATGAGCTTATCAACGGCCTTGCCGACAAGGGCATTGCGATCCTGCTGATATCGAGCGACATGCCGGAAATGGTGGCGCTCGCCGACCGTATCCTCGTCATGCACGATTTCAGGATCGTCCACGAGCATAAAAACGACCGCAAATATGAAACGGCAAGCCGCGCCATCATGTCGGCAATCCACGCGGCCGAGCCCGTTCAAACCCGCACGGCACGTTAGGAGGAACCATGGCCCGCATTGAGAAGATCGAATTGCGCATGGTGGACCTGCCGCCGAAGGTGAAGCGCACCGACGCCATCCAGAGCTTCGTCAGCCAGGAAACGCCCATCGTCACCATCACCGATTCCGACGGTGCCTCGGGCACCGGCTATTCCTACACGATCGGTACTGGCGGCTCCTCCGTCATGCGGCTTCTGTCGGATCATCTGGCGCCGCTCCTGATCGGCGAGGATGCCGATTGCATCGAGGCGATCTGGCACAAAATGGAATTTGCGACCCACGCCACGACGATCGGTGCGATCACCGCACTGGCAGTTGCTGCCGTCGATACAGCGCTGTGGGACCTCAGAGCGAAGAAACAGAAGCTGCCGCTTTGGAAACTCGCCGGCGGTGCCAAGGAAAGTTGCCCGCTCTATACGACCGAGGGCGGCTGGCTGCATATCGAGAAGGAGGCGCTTGTCGAAGACGCCCTGCAGGCGAAGGCGAAGGGTTTTTCCGGCTCGAAGGTGAAGATCGGCAAGCCGCATGGCGCAGAGGATTATGCCCGTCTGTCTGCAATGCGCACCGCGCTCGGTGACGGCTTCGAGATCATGACCGACTGCAATCAAGGCTTTACCGTCGATGAAGTTATCCGCCGCGCGGCGCGGCTGAAGGAGCTCGATCTTGCCTGGATCGAAGAGCCACTGCCGGCCGACGATCTCGATGGCCATATCCGGCTGTCGCGCTCGACCCCGACGCCGATCGCCGTCGGTGAATCCCTCTATTCGATCCGGCATTTCCGCGAATATATGCAGAAGGGCGCCTGCTCGATCGTGCAGGTGGATGTTGCCCGCATCGGCGGCATCACACCCTGGCTGAAGGTGGCGCATGCGGCCGAAGCCTTCGATATCCCCGTCTGCCCGCATTTCCTGATGGAGCTGCATGTCAGCCTGGTCTGCGCCATCCAGAACGGCAAATATGTCGAATATATCCCGCAGCTGGATGAACTGACGACCAAGGGCATGGAGATCCGAAACGGCCGCGCCGTCGCCCCTTCCGAATCAGGCATCGGCATCGAATGGGACTGGGATGCCGTGAAGGCCCGCAGCATCGCCGAGTTCACGACGGAAGTCAGGCCAGGGCGGTAGAACATGCAGCGCATGGGCATGGTGATCGGCCTGGAGCCGGACAAGGTCGCAGATTACAAGGCGCTGCATGCCGCCGTCTGGCCGGAGATCCTGGCGCTGCTCTCGGCCTGCAACATCACCAACTATTCGATCTTCCTGAAAGAGCCGGAAAACCTGCTGTTCGGCTACTGGGAATATGTCGGCGACGATTTCGAAGTCGATATGTCCAAAATGGCCGCCGATCCGACAAACCAGGCATGGTGGGCCGTCTGCATGCCCTGCCAAAAACCGCTTGCGATCCGCAAGGAGGGCGAATGGTGGGCGATGATGGCTGAAGTGTTTCACCTCGATTGAGACAGGATTACGCCCCATGTCAAATGCTGGCATCAGACGTCATCCGCAAGCCAGTAAGTTGCAAATTTGCGATCATTGCCCTATATGCAATCAATGATGAATGGAGGTGCTCATGGCTAGCATGACGATCCGAAATCTCGATGAGACGCTGAAAAAGCGGCTGCGAATCCGTGCTGCTATCCATGGCCGATCCATGGAAGACGAAGCGCGTGATATTCTGCGGTCCGCGCTGGCCACGAGCGAACCGTCTCGCAGTCTGGTGCAATCCATCAGAGCCCGCTTGGAATCGACCGGTGGAGTAGAACTCGATATTCCCACACGTGAACCTATTCGTGACGCGCCGGACTTCGAACGGTGATCATTCTCGATACAAACGTCCTTTCCGAGCTACTTGTCCCCTCTCCAAACACGACCGTTATCGATTGGTTGGCCAACCAGCAACCGGCTTCGATATTCACGACAGCCATAACAGAGGCCGAAATCCTCTTTGGACTGCGGCTGCTTCCAGAAGGGCGCAGACGTCGCGATCTCGAGGCCGCAATATTACCGATCTTCAACGACGATCTGTACGGGCGCATCTTACCGTTCGATCGAGACGCGGCCGATATATATGCCACAATAGCGACAGTACGGCGCGCGGCAGGTCGGCCCATTAGCCAATTTGACGCCCAGATTGCTGCTATTGCGCTGTCGCGCGGCGCCTCGCTTGCGACGCGTAACGAGGCTGATTTCGAGAAGATCGGTTTGGAGATTATCAACCCTTGGAAGGCAAGCTGAACTGGTCGCAAGACTGCGCTGCTGATCACGCCCCTTTGGACCAATACGAAGCGGTCTGACGCGCTACCATCCGATATACCATATGTCCTTGGAACCGATCTCCCGCGAAGGACGTTTCCTGCGCATCCCCGCCTGCAGACTTTCGAACTCATCGACAATTCGCAGACCCATGGAGCCGGATGACAACACAGCAGATCCTCGCATTCTCCGTCATCGCCATGATGATGGGGGTCTTTATCTGGGATCGGTTCAGATATGACGTCGTCGCTTGCTGCGCGCTTGTTCTCTCCGTCGCGGTCGGGATCGTCCCTCCGGACAAGGCATTTTCCGGTTTCTCCGATGATATCGTCATTATCGTCGGCAGCGCGTTGATCGTCTCAGCCGGGGTCGCACGTTCGGGCGTCGTCGACATGGCGATCAAGCGATTCTTTCCGAACCTCAATACGCTGCACAGCCAGCTTGCGCTGCTGATGATTGCCGTGGCATTGCTTTCCGCGTTCATCAAGAATATCGGCGCGCTGGCGATCATGATGCCGGTCGCCTTTCAGTTTGCCCGGAAGTCGAGCGTCTCACCGTCCCAATATCTGATGCCCATGTCATTCGCCGCCTTGCTTGGCGGCCTGATGACGCAGATCGGTACGTCGCCGAATATCGTTGTCTCCCGGCTGAGGGCGGAAATGACGGGCAGCTCCTTCACCATGTTCGATTTCACGCCGGTCGGCGGTGTCCTGACGATCGTCGGCATCACCTTTCTGATCTTCTTTCACTGGCTGGTGCCAAGTCGTACGAAACAGGGCAGCTCGATCGAGGAAGCGGTCGAAATCAAGAACTATACCTCGGAAGCGCTGGTTACGGCTGAATCGGCTGTCTTGGAAAAGCCGATCAGCGTTCTCGTCAAACCTGGCGACGGCGAGGTGATTGCCACTGCCGTCCTGCGTGGCGCGACGCGCATGTCCCCCTTCCCTGATCTGACACTCCGGGAAAACGATATCGTGCTGCTGGAAGGTCCGCCGGCCGCGCTCGACCGCATCGTATCGGCCGGAAAGCTGCAGCTCTCCGGCAAGCCAATCATAGGGAGCGGGCAGATGAAGGCGGAGGTCATCTCGATCGAGGTGGTGATCGGCCAGGAATCGCCCCTGAAGGGCCGTTCCGTCAAGCAACTTGCACTCGCCTATACGCGCGGCGTCAATCTGCTGGCCATCAGCCGGCATGGCGAACGATTGAAGGAGCGCCTTGCCAATCTGACACTTGCCGCCGGCGACGTGCTGGTGCTGCAGGGAAGCCGTGAGAACCTGCCGGTCGTCATGCAGGATCTTACCCTGCTGCCACTTGCCCAGCGCGAGATATTGCTTGGCACGCGCCGGCGGGCTTTCATTCCGCTGGTCATCCTGGCGCTTGCCATGGCGACGACGGCGGTCGGCATTGCGCCGGTACCTGTCGCCTTCTTTGCAGCCGCCCTCGGTATGGTCGTCTTCCGGGCGATCCCGCTTGCCGATATCTACAAGTCGGTCGACGGCCCGATCCTCATCATGCTTGCAGCCTTGATCCCCGTCTCCGATACCCTGCGCACCTCAGGCGGCAGCGACCTCATTGCCCATGGGCTTGGCGACTTCGCCAAGGGCCTGCCGGCCTGGGGCGCGCTGGGCTTGATCCTTGTGGCAGCGATGGCCGTGACGCCCTTTCTCAACAATGCTGCCACCGTACTTGTCATGGGGCCGATCGCCGTCGGTTTTGCCACCGATCTCGGCTTCCGGCCGGAGGCCTTCCTGATGGCGGTGGCGATCGGCGCTGGCTGCGATTTCCTGACCCCGGTCGGCCATCAGTGCAACACACTGGTCTTCGGCCCAGGAGGATATAAATTCTCCGACTACCCGCGCCTCGGTCTTCCGCTGTCGTTTCTGATCGTTATCGTCAGCATGCCGGCACTCTTGTATGTGTGGCCAGTAAACTGATTGCTGACACGCGGGTCAACAGAACGCGCTAGACGCGCAGAGCAGAGCCAGATCTTGCCACGCGATCTGCTTATAACCCGCATCACAATCGTAGCGCTCCACATCGAGCATGATTCCATACTTTTCGAAAAGTCTTCCATTGCTTGTGGAATTGGTAATGTCACCCGAACCCGGCAGTCGTACCCGAATAGTGACGGTCCTTAACCGAAACTCTCTCACCGGCTAGACCTTCTTTGGCTCAAGCATTCTTATGCTTTCGACATGCCCGCCGCCTCACCATGGGCGTACAGCGGATTTTTTGTGCAGGGAAGAGGATTACAGGGCAGCGACGCTCGCCCGTAGCCGGGGTGCGGCGAAATCCAGAAAGTGGCGCATCTTGAGCGGCATCTGGCCACGGGCGAGATGGACCAGGTGGATGGGAGCGGGCTCCGGTTCGAAGTCCTCAAGCACGAGTTTCAGCGCGCCGGCTGCGACCGCCCCTGCGACCTGATAATACAGCAGCCTGGTGACGCCAGCGCCGCGGATGGCGGCCTCGGCGGCCGCCTCGGTGGTGGTGACGGAAAGCCGCGGGCTGATCAGCACGTCAATGGCCTTTGCAGCTCCGGGCTTCTGGAACTGCCAGCCGGCTGTTGGCGTCAGGATCTCGACACTGATGCAGGGCAGGCCCAGGAGATCGGCCGGCTCCTTCGGCGCACCCCGGCCGGCAAAGAGGGCCGGACTGCCGCAGACGACCCTGCGAACCGAACCGATGCGCGTGGCGACCATGGCGCTGTCGGGCAAATTGCCGATGCGCACGGCCATATCGACATGCTCGTCGACGAGATCGATATTGCGGTCCGCCAGCATCAGCCGCACGTTGATGGCCGGAAAGGCTGCCAGAAAGTCCGCCACGACAGGCAGCACGTGAAGGCGGCCGAACTGCACTGGAGCTGTGATCACCAGCTCGCCCTTCGGCATGGCGAATTCGCCGGATGCCTGACGCTCGGCCTCATCCACCTGCTCGAGGATGCGCCTGGCGGCATCGACATAGGTCGCGCCTGCATCGGTCAAGGCGATCTTGCGGGTTGTACGGGTAAGCAGCTTGGTTCCGAGCAGCGTTTCCAGATCGGTGATCTTGCGGCTCAGCGTTGGCAGGGGAATTTTCAGCGACCGGCTGGCCGCCGACAGGTTTCCCCTGTCCACCACCTCCAACAGCATCGACATGGCTTCGAACCGGTCCAATCTATTCTTCCATTTTCCGGTAAAATAACTTTCATTTTAAGCATATTCTCTTCGTGGATGGAAATCGACACATTTGCATCGACAAGCCAATCACGGCCTGCCGAGCAGCGAAGGAGATCTCCATGTCCCGCATTTCCATTCCCGCCAAGGACGACGTACCGGAAGCAACAAAGCCAACGCTCGACGCCATCCAGAAGGCGCTGGGCTCTGTTCCGAATATCTTCCGCCTTGTCGCCAACAGCCCGGCTGCGCTGACGGCCTTCACCAGCTTCCAGAACGCACTTTCCCGAACATTCGATGTGAAGACGCGCGAACGGATCGCGCTGGCCGTCGCTGAAGTGAACGGCTGTGACTATTGCCTGTCCGCCCATACCTATCTCGGCCTCAACTTCGCAAAGATCAGCCCGGAAGAAATCGCCCTCAATCGGAAGGGTGTCTCGGCTGATGCCAGGGCGCACGCTGCCGTCAGCTTTGCCGTCAAGATCGCCGAGGCACGCGGTCATGTAACCGATGCTGATATCGCGAACGTCCGCGCTGCCGGCTTTTCGGATGCGCAGATCGTTGAAATCGTCGCTCTGGTCGCCGAAAACACCTTCACCAATTATCTGAATGAAGTCGCCAAGACCGATATCGACTTCCCGGTCGTGCTCGCGGCCGATGCTGCCTGACGGATGAGGAGCGGGCCTAAAGCTCCGCTCCCTCAAAACCTTGAGGAGATGGATTATGTCCTACGGATTTCTCGACATAGCCTCGACGCCCAGCGTGCGCGCCGCCCAGGCAGAAATGGGCGTCCAGGACTTCTGGACCAACCTGCCGACCGACAGGAGCTTCGACCGCTTCACCGAAAACGAGAGCGCCTTCATTGCGTCGCGCGACAGCTTCTATATGGCCTCCGTTTCCGAAACCGGTTGGCCCTATGTCCAGCATCGGGGCGGCCCGCAAGGCTTCCTCAACGTGGTCGACGATCGCACGCTCGCCTTTGCGGATTATCGCGGCAACCGTCAGTACATCAGCGTCGGCAATCTGGCGGCGAATGAGCGGGTCTGCCTCTTTCTCATGGATTATCCCCGCCGCGCGCGGCTTAAGATCTATGCCCATGCCGAAAAGCTGGCGCTCGATGCCGATCCTGCACTGACGGAGCTCGTCGCCACGCCCTCCTATCGGGCAAAGCCGGAACGCCTCTTCCGACTGCGTCTGGAAGCTTTCGACTGGAACTGCCCGCAGCATATTACGCCGCGTTACACCGAGGCGGAGATCACCATCGCCGTCCAACCGCTTCGCCAGCGCCTTGCCGAACTGGAAGCCGAGAATGCCATCTTGCGGGCGCAGGTTGCTCCGGCCGGAGAAAGCAAAGCGTAGGTTACGGGCTTTCCGACGCTCGCGCCTGATACCGTGCCCGAGATCCTAGTGGATGAGGAACTGGCTTGAGACGGCGGATTGACGATCCTCTCCATCCAGCAGGTCGAGAGGTGCGTCACCGTTCTTGAGGACAAGGCTTTCGATCACCTTGGAAAGCGTATCGATCGCAATTCCCGTGCCGTCACCGGCGGCCGGTTGCTGCTCGTCCGCAGCTTTTGCCGCATTGAAGCTTTCCTGCTTTTGTGCGATCCACGCCTTGAAGGTTTCGCCCTTCATGGCGGCAGCCGACGGGATGGTCGACGTAATGGAAGCGCCATCGGGAAGGTCTGTGTGAATAGTGAATTCTTCCGGCGGAAAGTCTCCCCGGTTGGCAGTAATTGTCTCCACAAGAGCAATGTGACGCACGTTGTTCGGGTGGGCCAATTGTCCATACTTCGAAGCGTCCAACTGCATCACCGCATCGTAGGTCTGCGAGAAAGCTTTTCGCAGACCCTCGCTGCCGGCGAAGGCCTTGGAAATTGCCTCGGCGACAGCCGGCGTGCCCGCCTTGTACACGGACGAAGACAAAAAACTCGCGACCGAGCCGCTGGCTGGCCAGTTCGGCTTGATCAGGCGTAAAGAGGCGTAGGCATTGATGACGAAAGAAGGCAGGGCAGTCATGGCTTGTGTCCTCGGAAAACCAGACCACCGTCATCGGTGAGCGGTCCTGAAAAGAGCTGCGGCGTCATGCCCGCGAAGTCGCGATGATGAAGCGACTCTAGATTGCATCCGTTGACAGGGCGTTAATGCTAACTGGATGTCAACATTGCGAACCGCAAGCTGTGGGCAGGCAGTACATCAATGGCGATCTGTGTCGGTACCAGGAGGCTGCGCGACCCGGCTACTCAGCGGAGACCATGCCCCGATCTGTGAGCCGCATTGCGAAGTCGATGCCCATGGCGAGCGCGCCCTGGGCGGCGGTCAGTCCGGCCATCAGTCGGAAACGGTTACATCGATCCAGCGTCCGGTCCCTTGGCTGCCATAGATATCGACATCGATCCAGACATTGCCGTGAACGATCATTGCAGCAGCTTCCCGGGTCATGGTCCCGTTGCGGAGCATGGCTTCAAGCGATTGACGATTGGCCTGATCGGCAAAGAAGGAGTCCGACTGGTCGTCATTGTCGCGAATACCGTACTGATGGAAATTCGCTCGATCCTGGCGGATGATCTGCCAAGGTTGTGTGAGCCGCGTTCCTTTCGAATTGAAAAGATCGGCCTCGCCGATATAGGCGCGGTAGTGCTCAATGGGGCGGTTCGTATGCGTAGCCGTCACGCTCGACTGGGCAAGCACAGGCGCGCCGACAACCAGGACACTGACAGCGATCGAAATAAGTTTTCTCATGGTGATCCTCTCCGGGCATGAATATTGCGAGTTGACGATCTTTGCCAGGGGCAAGGCCCTGGATGGTTAACGCCGCGATCGAGCCTTCTCGCCGCAATCGACATGCACCCACGGCAAGCTCCGGGGCGCTACGGCCACGATTTCTCCCTTTTCATTGCAATGGTAAGGTGGATGGTGGCAGCACGAAACATCCGGGGAGGCATTGAGGCTGACATATGGCGAGTAAGCACAGGATCACAGACCGCCTTTCGACGGCGATCCTTCTCACCGGCCTTGCGGGCGTTGCGGCGGCCGACCAGCCGGATCCGTTTGGTCAATTCAGTGAACGTTGCCTTGGGCGGGGGCCGGACTTCCAGCGCACCGTCGCCGCTGCCAAGGACCGGGACTGGCCGGCTCTCGCAACCGACATGACCACCAGCCTCACGCCGGTAGAGAATCCGGTCGCGCTGGAAGGCTGGAACCTGACCGCGGAAGGAGATGGATCGTTCGAGGCCCTCGTGGTCGCACGGGCGGCTGTAGGCGACAGCAAGGTGGAAAGCTGCACCATGGCCTATGCGGAAGTCGACGCTGCAGCCTTTGAGCGTCGCCTCGTCGATGAGACGCGCGCCAAGGCGTCCGGCACGAAGAATGGTCAGGGGCGTATCAGGAAATTCTTCGAGGCCTCGTCTTCCGAGCGCAGGCAAGCGATTACGCTCGACCTGCCCCTCTATCCGAATGGACACGACGAAGTCATCGTCAGCGTCGTCTCGGAGCAGCAGGTCGAAAACTAATCGGCTGTTTCGGTTCGCTCTTGTGCCGCCTGTGGGACTGTCGGTTGCGCGGGGGTTCGGCGATCCGCCCAGGCGGTGGAAATCCCGCCAGACTTGTTACTCCCGCGTGTCGGTACCTGGGCCTAGGCTCCCCGATGACCATCAGGAAACCCCTTCTGATGGCACGATCAATTACAGGAGCAGGCCTTGAACATCGAAAACAAAACGGTCCTGATCACCGGCGCCAATCGTGGCATCGGCCGGGCTCTCATGGACGAAGCGCTGCTGCGCGGCGCAAAACGCATCTATGCGGGCTCACGCGGCGAGCAGCACCATGCGGATGAGCGCGTGGCTTTCCTCAACCTCGATATTACCGACGAGTGGGATGTTGAGAAGGCGGCCGCCACCGTCGGGAACCTCGATATCCTCATCAACAATGCCGGCATCTTCATGCCCGACGATCTCGGCGATGCAGACATCATCAATCGCCATCTGGCGGTCAATTTCTTCGGGCCGCTAAGGGTGACCCAGGCTTTCCTGCCGGCGCTGACGCGGTCGAAAGGCGCGATCATCAACAATCTTTCCCTGTCGGCGCTCGTGCCGGTCGCGTCCACACCGGCCTATTCGATTTCGAAGGCGGCAGCACATAACCTGATGCAGGCCTTCCGCGCACTCCTGTCGGCGCGCAGTGTGGCGGTGCACAACTGCTTCACCGGGCCTGTTGACACCGACATGACACGCGGTTTCGAAGTGCCGAAGTCGCCGCCCGCCATTGTGGCGGCGGGAATACTCGACGGCTTCGAAAGAGGCGAAGAGGATATCTTCCCCGATCCCTATTCCGAACGCATTGCCGATGGCTGGCGCACCGGCGTCATCAAGGTTCTCGAGCAGGAATTTGCCGCTTACGTTCCGCCGGCGGCTGAGGTGGCTGAGGATTGTTGTCATCACTGACATTCTGCGCACGCGAATGGCATTGCCACGCCAATTGCCGTGAGCGGCTGTCTATTTCATATAGAGCGAACGAGAGCGCTCGAGATGCTTGAGCACCGCCGCTTCGGCGCCATCGGCGTCGTTGGCCGCAAGCCGCTCCAGGATCTCTTCATGTTCGGCGAGCGTGTATTTTTCCTTGCCGGTCCAGATCAGCATTTCCGTGTGATATTCCTTCAGCCATGCCAGCATGGCTTCGCTGACGGCTACATAGATCGGATTGCCGGAAATCTGGGCGATGCGCGTATGAAACCGCATGTCGGCAGAGATGAATTCCTCCGCGTGGCCAAGCGAGGCGCGCTGGTGGTCGATGATCTCGCGGAGCGCCTCGATATCAGCCTGCTTGGCGCGCTGGGCGGCCTCGCGCGCCATGCCGCGCTCGAAGAAGATACGAGCGCTCTTCAGGTGCTCCAGCGAATCCGCAGACTGCGACAGCATGATCTTCGCCGTGAGGTCGACCTGTCGAAAGATCGACTGGGCGGTCAGTTTCAGGACCTTCGCGCGCTCGCCGTGCGAGATGCTGACGAGGCCCTTGTTGGCGAGAGATTGCATCGCCTCGCGGATCGCCGGGCGGCCGACGCCGAAGCGTTCCATCAGAACGCGCTCGGAGGGCATCTCGTCGCCCGGTTGCAACTCTCCTGACGTGATCAGCCGCTCCAGCCGGTCAAAAACCTCGTCAGACAGTTTTCGACGGACAATTGGCTCGATGGCTGAAGTCATGACGTCTCGCTGGCTCAAATCTTCTCTCCCCTTAGCATTTTCACCGACCGACGACAAAGCGCGCCAAGCGAAATTCACACCTGTTGAAAAATTTCCATTGCAGAAAATGGAATACTCATTATACCAGATTACAAGTTGACGCCATGGCTTCTTGACGTGGCGAGAGGAGCAACCGGCAATTTCATGATGATAACCCTCACCTACCGCATCGAGACGCCTGGCAGCGTCGAAGCGATGGCGAACAAGATCGCTTCCGATCAATCGACCGGCACTTTTGTTCCGGTTCCGGGCGAGACAGAGGAATTGAAGTCGCGGGTCGCCGCCCGGGTGCTCGCCATCCGTCCGCTGGAGGATGCGAGCCATCCCTCTTGGCCGGAAGCGCCCGACGGTGTGCGGCTGCAGCGCGCCGATGTCGATATCGCATTCCCGCTCGATGCGATCGGCACGGATCTTTCGGCGCTGATGACGATCGCGATCGGCGGAACCTTTTCCATCAAGGGCATGACCGGCCTGCGCGTCGTCGACATGAAGCTGCCGGAGGCTTTCAAGCTAGCCCATCCCGGCCCGCAATTCGGCATTCCCGGCAGCCGGCGCCTGACCGGCGTCGAGGGGCGGCCGATCATCGGCACGATCGTCAAGCCGGCCCTCGGCCTGCGACCGCATGAAACGGCCGAGCTCGTCGGTGAGCTCATCGAATCCGGCGTCGACTTCATCAAGGACGACGAGAAGCTGATGAGCCCCGCCTATTCGCCGCTGAAAGAGCGCGTGGCGGCGATCATGCCCCGCATTCTCGACCACGAACAGAAGACCGGCAAGAAGGTCATGTATGCCTTCGGCATCTCGCATGCCGATCCCGACGAAATGATGCGCAACCACGATCTCGTGCTTGAAGCCGGCGGGAACTGCGCCGTCGTCAACATCAATTCGATCGGTTTCGGCGGCATGAGCTTCCTGCGCAAGCGCTCCGGTCTCGTGCTGCATGCGCATCGCAACGGCTGGGACGTGCTGACGCGCCATCCCGGCATCGGCCTTGATTTCAAGGTCTATCAACAGCTCTGGCGGCTGCTCGGCGTCGACCAGTTCCAGATCAACGGCATCCGCGTGAAATATTGGGAGCCGGACGAAAGCTTCGTTGCTTCCTTCAAGGCGATCAGCACGCCGCTCTTTACTCCCTCCGATTGCCCGCTTCCCGTTGCCGGTTCCGGCCAGTGGGGCGGCCAGGCGCCGGAAACCTATCAGCGCACCGGCCGCACCACCGATCTTCTCTATCTCTGCGGCGGCGGCATCGTTAGCCATCCGCAGGGACCGGCAGCCGGCGTGCGTGCCGTCCAGCAGGCCTGGCAGGCGGCCGTGGCGGATATTCCGCTCGACGATTATGCCAAAGATCATCCGGAACTTGCGGCATCGATCGCCAAGTTCGGCGACGGGAAGGCTGCGTGACGATGCGAGACCTGCTCGTCAGTTACTACGGCGACGATTTCACCGGCTCCACCGATGTGATGGAGGCGCTCGCCAGTAACGGCATTCCGACCGTGCTCTTTCTCGGCATTCCCGATCAGGCGCTGCTTGACCGCTTCCAGGATTGCCGGGCCATCGGTATTGCCGGAACGAGCCGCAGCGAGAGCCCGGCCTGGATGCAGGAGCATCTCTCGCCAGCCTTTGAATGGCTGAAGGGCCTGCAGGCGAATATCTGCCACTACAAGGTCTGCTCTACATTCGATTCCGCACCCGAGGTCGGCAATATCGGCAAGGCGATTGAGATCGGCAAAGAGATCTTCGAGCAGTCGTTGGTGCCCGTCATCGTCGGCGCGCCGCAACTCAAGCGCTATACGGCCTTCGGCAATCTCTTTGCCGCCTATCAGGGACGCGTTTTCCGCATCGACCGCCACCCGGTCATGAGCCGTCATCCCGTCACACCGATGCATGAGGCGGATCTTGCCGTTCATCTCGGCAAACAGACCGACCTTGCCGTTTCGCTCGCCGACCTGACGCTCCTTGCATCACCCGATGCGGACGCGAGAACCGATCAGCTGATCGCCGAGGCGGCAGGCATCCTGCTGCTCGATGTCGATTCCGCCGAGAGCCAGGCTGCCGCCGGTCGGCAGTTGCAGCGGATCACGGCCGCCATGGGGGCTTTCGTGGCCGGCTCTTCCGGCATCGAATATGCACTCATTAATACCTGGCGCGAAACGGGGCTGATCGGCCAGAGCGTCGAGTTCCCGTCGCCGAGTAAGGTGGATCGGCTTGCCGTCGTCTCCGGCAGCGTCTCGCCGACGACGGAACGGCAGATCCGCACGGCAATTGGCGACGGCTTTCACGACATTCCGCTCGATCCCCTGGCACTGGTCGGCAGCAATGCCGTGGCGGCACTGGACGTCGCGGTCGCCGCAGGCCTTGCCGCCCTTAAAGCCGGCCGCAGCGTTATATTGCACACCGCCCTTGGCCTCTCGGCGGACCGCGGCGCCGATATCGATCAGCTGCCCGGCGCCCGCCATCGGCTGGGTCGCGCGCTCGGCACGATCCTACGCCGCCTTGTCGAAACCGAAGGGCTTTCGCGCGCCGTCATTGCCGGTGGCGACACGTCGAGCCATGCGCTGAAGGAACTGCGCGTCGATGCGCTGACGACCCTGCTGCCACTGCCGCAGACCCCTGGCTCGCCGCTCTGCACCGCCCATGGGGGCTATAGGCCGACGGACGGACTGCAGATTGCACTGAAAGGCGGGCAGGTCGGCGCTGACGGTTATTTCGCGCAGATCCGGGATGGAAGAAAAGGCTGATGGCCAATCAGGTCGCTTCCGTCCGCAAAGGACAATGGGATGGTGATTGACTCATCATACCAGTTACGATACCAATCCCGCATACGAAGTGAGGAAACATGACAGCAATTGCCCTCTTTGGCGCCGGCGGAAAAATGGGATACCGGCTTGCCAAGAATCTCAAAGGTTCCCGTTTTGATGTTCGTCATGTCGAAGTCAGCGATGCCGGCAAGGCGCGCCTGAAGAACGATCTCGGCATCGATTGCACGCCGGCCGATGCCGCGCTCGACGGTGCTGACGTCGTGATCCTCGCCGTACCGGATACGGCGATCGGCAAGGTCGCGGCCAGCATCGTCGACAAGCTGAAGCCCGGTACGATGGTCGTGGCCCTCGATGCGGCCGCTCCCTTTGCCGGCCACCTGCCTGAGCGCGCGGACCTCACCTATTTCGTGACCCATCCCTGCCACCCGCCGATCTTTAACGACGAGACGGACATACAGGCGAAGAAGGACCATTTCGGCGGCCTCTTCGCCAAGCAGCACATCGTCTCGGCGCTGATGCAGGGTCCGGAAAGCGCTTATGGCCTCGGCGAAGAGATCGCCAAGGTGATCTGGGCGCCGGTCATGCGCTCGCACCGCGTCACCGTCGAGCAGATGGCGATGCTGGAGCCTGGCCTTTCGGAAACCGTCTGTGCCTCGCTTCTCGTCATCATGCGCCAGGCCATGGACGAATGCGTCGCCCGTGGTGTTCCGGCGGAAGCTGCCCGCGACTTCCTGCTCGGCCATATGAACGTGCTCGGCGCCGTGATCTTCAAGGAAGTCGACGGCGTGTTCTCGGATGCCTGCAACAAGGCGATCGAGTTCGGCATTCCGGCCCTCATGCGCGACGACTGGAAGAAGGTCTTCGAACCGCAGGAGATCGCCGACAGCATCCGGCGCATCACCTGACACTGCCGCGGCGGGGTCTTGCCCTGTCGCTCTGCCGGCCCGGAGGGGACAAGCGGGCCGGTTTTCTTTTTTCGCATGGATTAGCCGAACCGGGGTTGGTTCGGCCATGCGTCAAACCTGGGAGGAGAAACCATGACTTTTACACGTAGACTGACCCTTGCCGCCTTCGCAAGCGCGCTTTCGCTCGGCATTGCGATGCCGGCCTTTTCGGCCGATCTAATCGCCATCATCACGCCGGCCCACGACAACCCCTTCTTCAAGGCGGAAGCCGTCGGTGCTGAAGCCAAGGCCAAGGAACTCGGTTATGAGGCGCTCCTCATGACCCATGACGACGATGCCAACAAGCAGTCGGAAATGATCGATACCGCGATCGGTCGCGGCGCCAAGGCGATCATCCTCGATAATGCCGGCGCCGATGCTTCGGTTGCCGCCGTCAAGAAGGCCAAGGATGCCGGCATCCCCTCCTTCCTGATCGACCGCGAAATCAATGCGACCGGTGTCGCCGTCGCCCAGATCGTGTCCAATAACTATCAGGGCGCCCAGCTCGGTGCGCAGGAATTCGTCAAGCTCATGGGCGAGAAGGGCAATTATGTCGAGCTCGTCGGCAAGGAATCCGATACCAATGCCGGCATCCGTTCGCAGGGCTATCATGACGTCATCGACGACTATCCGGACCTGAAGTCGGTCGCCAAGCAATCGGCCAACTGGAGCCAGACGGAAGCCTATGCCAAGATGGAAACCATCCTGCAGGCCAATCCCGACATCAAGGGCGTGATCTCCGGCAACGACACGATGGCGATGGGCGCGATCGCCGCCCTTCAGGCTGCCGGCCGCAAGGACGTGATCGTCGTCGGCTTCGACGGTTCGAACGATGTGCGCGACTCCATCAAGTCGGGCGGCATCAAGGCAACCGTGCTGCAGCCGGCCTATGCGCAGGCTCAGATGGCTGTCGAACAGGCCGACGCCTATATCAAGAACAAGACGGCACCGAAGGAAGAAAAGCAGCTCATGGACTGCGTTCTCATCAATGCCGACAATGCGGGCAAGCTCGAGACATTTGCCATCGCAAAGTAAGGCGGACCAACTGCTACAGGGAGCCCGGGAGACCGCGCTCCCTGTAGCCTATTCTCATGGATTTCGAGGTTGACAGCATGTTGAGGATCAGGGGCGCCCTGATTGCCGCGCTTGTCGCGGCGGCTTTGCCCGGCTGCAAGATCATCAAGACACCGACTGCGGAAGAAAAAGCCGCAGCGGCCGCAAAGAGCGCTTTCGATCCGAATGCCAAGGTCGAGGCGATGTGGCAGCCGCAGGTCGTTCCCTATTTTGAAAAGCGCGCCGGCGAATTGAAGGATGTCGCAGCACTTGCCGCTTCGAGCCCCGACCAGGCCGGCGAGAAATACGGCAATCCGCACAAGCAGGCGAGCTCGCCCTGGACCTATGCGGTGAAATTCAAGGGCAAGGTCGTCGCGGCCGATACGGCCTCGCGTGCGGCAACGCTCGATGTCGATGCCGATGGCGACGACAAGGCGGACGCCAAGGTGCAAATCGGGCCTGCCATTCGCGGCACGGCGCTGCGCGACACGCTGGATTTCGTCAATTTCAACGAATTCAAGAACCAGATCGAATGGGCGCAGTTCGGCAAGTCCTTCAATGAGAAAGCCAACAGCGCCTTCCTATCGGCGATCCCGCGCGACGGGCTGGCCGGCAAGACGGTGACCGTGACCGGCGCCTTCCCGCTGCCTTCGGGCAGCGATCTGCCGCTTGTGACCCCTTCGGCGCTGACGGTGGCACCATGACTATCAGCGAGGCTCCAAAGGACGATATCATCCTGCGCCTGGACGATGTGTCGAAGGTCTATTCCGGTATCGTCGCCGTCAAGCGCGCCAATCTCGAGCTGCGCCGCGGCGCCGTCAATGTGCTTGTCGGCGAAAACGGTGCGGGCAAATCGACGCTGATGAAGATCATCGCCGGTGTCGAACGACCGACGCTCGGGAACATCATCCTTGATGGAGAAACCGTTTCCTTCGCCAGCCCCGCCGAGGCGCAGGCACATGGCATCGGCATGATCTTCCAGGAGCTCAATCTCTTCGCCAATATGTCAGTTGCCGAAAACATCTTTGCGACGCGCGAACTGACCCGCGGCGTGCTCGGCATCGACCATAGGGAACAGGTCCGCAAGGCCAATGAATTCCTGGAGCGTCTCGACGCAGGCATCGATGCCGAAACCATGGTCGAGGACCTGCCGATCGGCCAGCAGCAGCTCGTCGAGATCGCCAAGGCAATGTCGCTGAACGCCCGCATCTTGATCATGGACGAGCCGACATCGGCGCTGTCGGCAGCAGAAGTGGAGATCCTCTTCAAGGTGATCAGCGAACTGAAGGCGCAAGGGGTGGCGATCGTCTATATCTCGCATCGCCTCGAAGAGCTCATGCGGATCGGTGATTACATCACCGTGCTGCGCGACGGGCAGATTACCGGCCACGCCATGGTCAGGGATATCGACACACGCTGGATCGTGCGCTCGATGATCGGATCGGATGCCAAGGATTTTGCGAAATCCGAAGATCATGCGCTCGGCAAGGAAATGTTCCGCGCCGAAGGCATCAGCCTGCCGCGTTCGACCGGCGGGCTTGCCGTCGACAATGTCTCACTGTCGGTCAAGGCGGGCGAAATCCTCGGCATTTACGGCCTGATGGGCGCCGGGCGCAGCGAATTTTTCGAATGCGTCATCGGTCGCCATGCGCATTCGACCGGCAAGATCTTTATCGACGGCAGGCAAGTGCGGGCGCGGGATACGACACGGCGCATCCGCCGGGGTCTGGCGCTCATTCCCGAGGACCGGCAGCGCGAGGGCCTAGTGCAGGTTCTCTCCATCGCCTCCAACCTGACGCTTGCCAGCCTCGGCCGCTTCACACGCCTCTTCCATATCAATTCCAGGGCCGAGAAGAACGCCATCTCCGAGGCGATCCGCGATCTGTCTATCAAGGCGCCGAACCCGGACTTCGAGGTCACCTCCATGTCCGGCGGCAACCAGCAGAAAGTGGTCATCGGCAAGGCGCTGATGACCAATCCCAAAGTTCTGTTGATGGACGAGCCGAGCCGCGGCATCGATGTCGGCGCCAAGGCGGATGTTTTCCGCACCATGCGCCGGCTTGCCGCCAATGGCCTTGCCATCCTGTTTTCAACCTCCGACCTCGAAGAGGTCATGGCGCTTTCCGATCGCATCGCGGTGCTCAGCAACGGCCATCTCATCGCCGTCTTCGACCGCGCCGAAGCAACCGAAGACGCCATCATCGCTGCCTCCGCCAAGGGGCACGAACATCAAGGGAAACTCGCGTCATGACGGCCGCTACCGCATCCACTTCCGCGCCGAAGGGCGCGAATGGCTCCTTCCTCTTGACGCTGATGAAGCTTCGAACCTTCATCGCGCTCTTTGCCGTCATCATCTTCTTCTCGATCTTCGCGCCGAACTTCACCTCGACGGCGAACATGATCTTGATGTCGAAACATGTGGCGCTGAACGCGTTCCTCGCGATGGGCATGACCTTCGTCATCATCACCGGCGGCATCGATCTCTCGGTCGGTTCGATCGTCGGTCTCTGCGGCATGGTCGCCGGCGGGTTGATCCTCTATGGCATCGAACTGCCGATCGGCTATACGGTCTATTTCAACCTCATCGAAATCGTGCTGATCACACTGGCGATCGGCCTCTTCATCGGCCTGATCAACGGCTTGCTGATTACCAAGCTCAACGTCGCGCCCTTCATCGCCACACTCGGCACGCTCTATGTCGCCCGAGGCCTGGCATTGCTTTCCTCCGACGGCCAGACCTTTCCGAACCTCGTCGGCCGGCCGGAATATGCAACGACGGGCTTCGATTTCTTCGGTGCCGGCCGCGTTCTCGGCCTGCCGGTGTCGATCTGGATCCTGATCGTGCTGGCGCTGGTAGCCGCTTACGTCGCGCGCTCGACGCCGATCGGCCGCCACATCTTTGCCGTCGGCGGCAATGAGCGGGCCGCGCGCATGTCGGGCATCCGTGTCGATCTGGTGAAGATCTTCGTCTACATGTTCTCCGGCCTGTGTGCCGCGATCGTCGGCATCGTCATCTCCTCGGAGTTGATGGCCGCGCATCCGGCAACCGGCGAAAGCTTCGAACTCAACGCGATTGCCGCAGCCGTTCTCGGCGGCACCTCGATGTCGGGCGGACGTGGCACGATCGGAGGAACGATCATCGGTGCCTTCGTGATCGGCATTCTCTCCGACGGTCTCGTGATGATGGGGGTCTCCTCCTTCTGGCAGATGGTCATCAAGGGCCTGGTCATCATCATCGCCGTCGTCGTCGACCAGGCGCAGCGCCGGCTGCAGCAGCGCGTGACCCTCATGCAGATGGCAAAGGCAGGTTGAAATGGCTGACTTGAAAGGTGCTTTGATCGGTTGCGGCTTCTTTGCGATCAATCAGATGCACGCATGGAAGGATGTCGATGGTGCCGCAATCGTGGCGATCTGCGACCGCGATCCGGAACGGCTTGATATCGTCGGTGAGCAGTTCGGCATCGAACGGCGCTATACGGATGCGGCGGCGATGTTTGCCGATGGCGGCTTCGATTTCGTCGATATCGCCACCACGGTCCAAAGCCACCGGGCGCTGGTGGAAATGGCGGCGAGCCACAAGATCCCCGCCATCTGCCAAAAACCCTTCGCCAGGACGCTTGTCGATGCCAAGGCGATGGTCGAGGCATGCCGGAAGGCCGGCATCCCGCTGATGGTGCACGAGAATTTCCGCTGGCAGACGCCCATCCAGGCCGTGCGCCGACTCTTGGACAGCACGGCGATCGGCATACCCTTCTGGGGCCGCTTCTCCTTCCGCTCCGGCTACGACGTGTTTTCGGGCCAGCCCTATCTCGCCGAAGGCGAACGCTTCATCATCGAGGATCTCGGCATCCATACGCTCGATATCGCCCGCTTCATCCTCGGCGACGTCAAGACGCTGACGGCCCGCACCAAGCGCGTCAATCCTAACATCAAGGGCGAGGACGTTGCGACGATCCTGCTCGACCACGAAAGCGGCGTGACCTCCGTCGTCGACGTCAGCTACGCGACGAAGCTTGGCACCGAACCTTTCCCGGAAACGCTGATCGAGCTCGACGGCACCGATGGCACGATCCGCCTTTCGGCCGGTTATCGGCTCGAAGTGACCAATGCGGCCGGCACGGTCGTTTCCGATGCCTCGCCGCAGCTGCTCTCCTGGGCATCACGTCCCTGGCACAACATCCAGGAAAGCGTCTATGCAATCCAGAAGCACTGGGTTGACCGATTGAAAAATGGAGGCGAGCCGGCAACGTCAGGCGTCGACAATCTCAAGACCTTTGCCCTTGTCGAAGCGGCCTATGACAGTGCCGCGTCAGGCAAGACCATCGACGTGGAGGCCATGCTCAGATGACCACGGACGCCTTCGCCCTCTACGGCACGCACGAGGCCGAAGCGCATCCGGTCCGCCTGACTGCCGGGCGTCTTTCGGCCGATCTTGCCAACGGCAATCTGCGGACGATCCGCTATGACGGCATCGAGGTGCTGCGTGCCGTCTCCTATCTGGTGCGCGACCGCGACTGGGGGACTTATACCCCCCGGATCGAGGATCTCTGGGTCGAGCAGGGCAACGGTACCTTTTCCGTCCGCTATGTCGCCCATTGCAAGGGACCAGAAGACACAAGGCTTGCCATTTCGGTGCATATTGCGGCCACGGAAGGAGAGTTGATCTTCGAGGCAGGAGCCCTTTCGCCAACCGGTTTCGAGACCAATCGCTGCGGCTTCTGCATCCTGCATCCGATCGTCGGCATTGCCGGAAGGCCGGCCAGGGTCGAGCATGTGGACGGCAGCGTGAACGAGACGCGTTTTCCCGACCAGATAGAGCCCTGGCAACCCTTCAAGGATGTGCGGGCGATTGCCCATCAGGTGCTGCCGGGCGTTTCGGCCGAATGCCGCATGGAAGGCGATACGTTCGAGATGGAGGATCAGCGCAACTGGTCCGACGCCTCCTACAAGACGTACGTGCGCCCACTGGCGCTGCCCTGGCCCTATCAGATCGCCGCACATGAACTGGTGCGGCAGAGGATCGTCCTTTCCATCCGCGACACCAGAAGCGGACGGACGCCCACCGCCGGCTCGACCGCTGGCGCCATCCGGCTCGAACCGGGGGAGCGCAGCGGCACTATGCCGGCCATTGGCCTGATCGTTACGCCCGATGAAGCCAAGGCCGTGCTTGCAGCCGGTGATCTGCTCTCCGAGATTGCCCCGCAGGAATTGCTCTTCCACTTCGACCCCAATGCCGGACATGGTGCGCAAGTCTTGGAGGATTTTGCCGCGATTGCCGCGCTTCATCGCCGACGGTCGACACTGGAGATCGCCCTGCCCTGCAAGCAGTCGCCAAGATCCGAAACCGCCGAAATTGCCAAGCAGATGCAGGCTGCGGGTTTCCGCCCCGATGCCATCCTGATCTCCCCTTCCGTCGACCGGCAGTCGACGCCTCCCGGCAGCAAGTGGCCCGAATGCCCGCCGCTTGAGGAGGTCTATGCCGCAGCGCACGAGGCCTTTGCCGGTATTCGCATCGGCGGCGGCATGCTGAGCTACTTCACCGAGCTCAACCGCAAGCGCGTGCCTCCCGATCGCCTCGGTTTTATCAGCCACTGCACCAACCCGATCGTCCATGCCGCCGATGATCTCAGCGTCATGCA
The DNA here is from genome assembly GCF_014873945.1 of Rhizobium viscosum. Classification (NCBI taxonomy): domain Bacteria; kingdom Pseudomonadati; phylum Pseudomonadota; class Alphaproteobacteria; order Hyphomicrobiales; family Rhizobiaceae; genus Rhizobium; species Rhizobium viscosum. The sequence continues at coordinate 1,306,489 of NZ_JADBEC010000002.1, forward strand.
GACTTTGGAGGCGCTGCCCTTCATCACCGGTTCGGTGCGCGCCATCTATGGCGACAAACCCTACCGGATCGGCCCATCGACCGTTCCCATGCGACAAAACCCCTATGGCAGCCGCACCATGGACAATCCGTCAGGTGGCCGCATTCCGATGGCAAATCGCGATCCACGTCACAATGGCCGCTTTGGGGAAGCCTTTGCACTCGGTTACGCCATCCGCGTACTCGACGCCAACATCGAATGCCTGACGCTTGCAGCGCTGACAGGCCCCTTTGGCCTTATTGCCGGTAAGGCAGAGCCAACGGAAGAAGGCGGCAACAGGCCGCTTTTTAACATCGTGAAGCAGCTGTCCAGCCTTGCCGGGTCAGCCTGGATTGGCTGCACGTCTTCGCATCCGTCGAAGGTTCTGGCCTTCCTGTCGGGGTCGACGCTGCATATCGTCAATCTGACGGCCCAAGAGCAAAGCATCGATATCAGTGCCTTCGGCTCGGACTCGCAAGACAAGAGCATGGCGCTTGCGCCTTTTGGTACGGCGTCGATCAAACTCGACGTTTAGGGCTTTCGGGCACATCGCGCAGACCGGTGGGCATCAGCATCTGTGCCGTGGAGGATGCACCGTTTAAAAATCCAGGCCGCGCACATTCTGTGGTTGCTTTTATGTTTATGCTCTCGTAAAACGTTTATATGCGAAATATCGGGCGAGCCGTTACGATGGATACGATTCCCACCGAAGGCTTTGATGTGGCTTTGACACTGACCGACACCCTTGATCATCTGCCGGCCAACAAGCGACGCGAACTTGCCCGCGTGCTGGAGATCATCTTTTTCGAGGTCGAGCAGTTTCGGTCAACCAAGCAATCGGCAAAGAAAGCCAATGGCAAGATCCTCAAGGTCATCCTTTACGGTTCTTACGCCCGCGGCGACTGGGTGGAAGACCGGCTGAGTGGCTATCGCTCCGATTACGATCTGCTGATCGTCGTCAATTCGGAGAGCTTCGCTCAGGAACAGGAACTTTGGCTTTCGCTCGATGAAAGATTCCTACAGGAACAGATTGCCCACCGGATCGAAACGCCGGTCATTCCGATCGTCCATAGCCTGCATGACGTCAACGACCAGCTGTCACGCGGCCGGCCCTTCTTTGTCGATATCGCGCGGGACGGCAAGGTCCTCTACGAAGAGGAAGGGCATCCCCTCGTCGAGCCGAAGCCGCTGACGCGAGAGGAGGCAGAGATCGAGGCACAGCGGAACTTCAGCGAGTGGAACGAAAACGCGAAGGGGTTCCTGAAGGCAGAGGAAGCCCTAGGCGATGAGTATCCCAAACAGCGCGCTTTCTTCCTTCATCAGGCGACGGAAGCGCTATATCACTGCCTCCTGCTGACCCTCACGCTCTACAGCCCGAAATCACACCGCATCAAGGTCTTGCGCTCCAAGGCCGAGGAGGTGGATAAAAGGCTGATCGAGGCTTGGCCGCGCGATGGCCGCATTGGACGCCGGCGCTTCGAGCTTCTCTCGCGCGCCTATGTCGAGGCGCGCTATTCGCCCAACTATGCGATCGGCGCGGAGGAATTGGAGTGGCTCGTCGAGCGCGTGAAGATCTTGCGGGAATTGGTCGAGAGAGCCTGCAGAGAGCACTTTGCCAAGTAAGGACCATCCGGTCGCCCTAATGGGATTTGAACGGCGTTTCTAGTCGTTCAACTAAACCATTGAAAACATAGGCCTGAGGCATAATGCGATTTATGGAACTCCCGCTACTAGGAAAAGTGTCATGCCGACGCTACCAAGCCGCGTGAAGTGTCGCGCCTATGGCGATGGGGGCGATCTGGAAACACAGGGCGTTAACGATCTCCTAACGGATTAAGTGCTTTTCTACTCATCAGTTGCCCCAGGAAAGACAGCCCTGAAACGCATCGCGCGTTCGGGAGGGTGTTTCTTTGACTTTAGCCTTCATCTCTGGATCAACTCGATGAGTCTCATTGCCCGCGTTTTGAAGGTCAAAAGCCGATCCCATATCCTGATTACCCGCCAGCCGAACGGGTTTTCGGAAAGGATCCTAGGGACGAAAAAGAAGCGAAGCGGCCAGGCAACGCAGCGCCTGGGGGTTTTGATCGGCGCTTTCGTCTGTGGGTTCCTTCTGATCGGCGGCCGCCTTATCCAATACGGACTTGCCGAGGAGCCCACCACCGCCTCTCTGGGCAATCCCAATGTCGTCGCATCCCGGCCTGATATCATCGACCGCAACGGCCAGCTCCTGGCAACCGACCTGAACATGGTCTCCCTCTATGCAGACCCCCGTCGCATCGTCGACGCCGACGAAGTGGTGGAGAAACTCGCAGCCGTGGTCCCGAACCTCGATTGGCGGGAGACCCATAAGAAGCTGAGGATGGACAGCGGCTTTCAGTGGTTACGGCGCCAACTGACGCCGAGACAGCAAGCTGACATCCTGGCTCTCGGCCTTCCCGGCATAGGCTTCAGGCCGGAAAAACGTCGTTTCTATCCCGGTGGTCGGTCGGCGGCGCATATCGTCGGTCACGTGAATGTCGATAATCTGGGCCTAGCGGGCATGGAACGCTATCTCGACCAGCAGGGCCTCGCGGACCTGAGGGCCATCGGTATGACGTCAGGCGTTTCGCTCGAACCCGTCAAATTGTCGATCGACATTCGCGTCCAGAATATCGCGCGCGAGGTCGCCGCCAAAGCGATGAGCGCCTATGAGGCGGAAGCGGCCGGTGCCGTCGTTCTGGACGTCGAGACCGGCGAAGTTCTGGCGATGGCTTCGGTCCCCGACTACGACCCCAACGAACCGTCGCGCACATTGCCGGACGGCAGCGTAGACAAGGAGTACGAGAAAGGCTGGTTCAACCGGATCAGCAATGCCACCTTCGAAATGGGTTCCACCTTCAAGAGCTTCACGCTGGCGATGGGGCTGGATGCCGAGAAGATCACCCTGAACTCCGTCGTCGATGCATCCCGTCCGATCCGCATGGGCGGCTTCACGATCAAGGACTTCAAAGGCAAGAACAGGCCGCTGTCGATCCCGGAGGTCTTTCAGTATTCATCCAATATCGGAACCGCGGCGGTCGCCGACATGGTCGGCATTGAGGGGCATCAACAATTCCTGACCAAGCTCGGACTTTTGTCGAAGGTGGAGACCGAGATGCCGGGCGTCGCAACGCCGACACAGCCACGCACCTGGAAGAAGATCAATTCGGTCACGATCTCCTTCGGCCACGGCGTCGCCACAACCCCGCTGCAAACGGCGTCCGCTGCCGCATCTCTTATCAATGGCGGCAATCTCATTCCACCAACCTTCCTGCCACGGTCGCCCGAACAGGCCGCGACGCTGGCGAAAACCGTGGTCAAGCAAAGCACAAGTGCCGATATGCGCTATCTCTTCAGCTGGAACGGACTGAAGGGCTCAGGCCGCGCTGCTCAGGTCGAGGGCTTCAATGTCGGCGGCAAAACCGGAACTGCCGACAAGGTCGTCAATGGGCGTTATGCCAGTGACTTGAACTTCAATGCCTTCGTTGCGGCTTTTCCGATGGACAAGCCGAAATATATGGTCCTCGCGATCATCGATGCGCCGAAGACCGGCGAGCATGGAGGACGCACGGCCGCATCCACGGCCGCGCCGATGGTGAAGGAAATCATTGGTCGGGCAGCTCCGCTGCTCGGCGTCCAGCCTCGCTTCGGATCGAGCGATGCACCCTATACGATAGAAGGCTTTTGAGGTTGCCCCTTAATCCCCCGTTTGTAGCCACGAGATGCGCTCTTAATGTTGTCAGTCGCATCAAGCCTCTGTCTCCGCGCAGATGCTACGGCTGCCGCCTGGGGAAAAGGCTGCCAGTTCGCTTACAACCGAATTGATTCGGCTGGCCAGCTGCCCTGAGGAGACCTGATAGTCCGTGAAATCTCGATCCGAGGCATAGACCGCCGTTGGAAGGGTATGGGCCATGAAGAAACCAAAGAGAGGGCGAAGTTGATGTTCGACCATGAGCGCGTGCCGCTCCCCTCCGCCGGTCGCAGCGATGATAACCGGTTTCGATTTCAGTTCATGAGGATCGAGAAGGTCGATCAGGTGCTTGAAAAGGCCAGGATAGCTGCCCTTGAAGGTGGGCGATCCTACGATCAAAAGGTCGGCGGCGACGATCGCCTCGAAAATCCGCGCCGCACTGGGATCAAGGTCTTGTCGACGCGACGCTACTCCAAGGGATGCACCGACATCAGCCAAATCGTAGAACGAATGGTGGAAGTCGTAGCTGTCGCACACAAGACGCGCGATATTTTGGACCAAAGCTGCAGTTTTTGAAGGACGATTAAAGCTACCAGCAATGCTGACAAGCCGGATCTTCGGAAGCGACGGCATGTTCAATGTGTCTTTCCTTTGAAATTTTTCATTCGATGCGCAGATATGACGGAGTTCAATTTCCACCGTGCTTTTGCTCTCGCGGGACGCCATCGCCGGGTCGGAGCGAAGGGCAAGCCTCGAGGGCATCCGCTAGCGCGCGACCGAGACGGGAAAGGCGTGTTGCCCGTGCCTCGGTTCGGTCCATCGACACAATCTGGAGATCTCCTCCGCCATGATTGCAAAGCCATCGATGCTGAGAACGGATTCAGGGTGGAACTGCATAGATGCGAAATGGGAACCCCTGAGAGCATGTACTTCACCCGTTTCGGGATCCCTGCAAACTTGCACGAGCGCACCTGCGCTGACAAAGCTTGTTGGTGCGCATCTTGCAGCAAATGTGTTGTAGAAGCCGACCGTCGCGCTACGTCCGAAAAAGTCGATCCTACGCTGAACGCCTTGATTGGGGTTTTCCAGAGCGCCGACAGTCAATCCGAAATGCCGGCACAGGATTTGGTGGCTGAGACACACTGACACAAAAGGTCTCCCGGATGTCAGCCTCGCCTGTAAGGCACGCCGAATTCCGGCAACACGCCCATCCCCGTCATCAAGCGGATTGCCGGGTCCGGGACCGAGCAGCGTTAGCTCGTATTCGTCGCCCAACTCCTCTGCCCTCGTCGCTGGATAAACAGACGGCTCGAGTCCCAGAGCCCTCAGTTGATGGGCGAGCATCTGGGTGAAATCGTCGTCAGCATCAAGGACAAGCACCTTCCCCTTCAGTGAGCCTTCAACGCCGCTGCCTCCAGGCCTCGCTAGCCAAAAGCTGGCGACGCGCCGGTTTCTGTCGGACAGGGCGCGTCGCACCGCGTCGTCGCTTCCAAGCGGCGCCATCCTGGCGCTCGTGAATGCCGAGAGCAGACCAGTTGCCTTAGCTGTCGTCTCCGCGGCCTCCTGAGCGGGATCGGAATGGCGAACGATCGTCGACCCAACAGGGATTCGGACCTCGCCCTCGTCCGATATATGGGCCGTTCGGATGAGGATGGCGGAATCCAGGGTTTCCGCGCCCTCCGGATCCTGGCCTATGAGAGCCACGACCCCCGCATAGTAGCCGCGGCCCCTCTCTTCATATTTTGCGATAACGCGGCAGGCGTTCTTGATGGGGCTTCCGGTGACGGTCGGCGCAAGCATCGTGTGCCTCAACAAGGCAGCTGCGCTCGCCGAGGTCCTGCCTTCAATATAATACTCCGTATGGGCAAGACGGGACATTTCTTTCAAGAAAGGTCCCCTCAACCGACCGCCGTCCGGGCAGAACCGCCCAAACATCTTGAGCTCTTCGTCCGCGACCATGAACAGTTCGTCGGTCTCTTTCTCATTGTAAAGAAAGTCCAGCACCTGATCGATTTTTGGCCCTGAAGGCGGGTAGCGGTATGTTCCGCTGATCGGATTCATCACTGCCGTCCCGCCTTGCAGCGTGATCTGCTGCTCCGGGCTTGCGCCGATGAAGGTTCTGCCATCAATCCGGATCAAGAACGTCCAGTAGGCTCCCGTCTCCTTCAAGAGGAGCTCTCTAAAGATGCTCAGGGCATGGGACTGCGAGAAATTCCTGATCGTTCCGCAGAGCGAACGGGACAGCACAAAGTTCGCACCCTCCCCGCGGCCTATTTCCTCTGCGATCAGTCGTTCCACCCGCGCAGCATAGATCTCGTCGGCGACATCGAACTCGACGTTGTCAAGCTGGACTCCGGACCGTGGAAGCGCCTCGAGCACGTGCGGCACGTCAAAGGATTCCTGCGTTTCGATTGCAATTACCCGCAATCGCTCATTGTCGTCTATGCAGTCGTAGCCGACCTCGGCGATCTGTCGAAACGGAACCAGGACGAGCAGCCTTTCCCCGCCTACGGCTCCCCGCGTGGCTGCCTCGACGGTCGTCAGATCGGCTAGGCGTTCGAATGTCCGAGCGGAGCCTGTGACGACGTCTACATGTGCCGGCTGATCCTTCGAAGATCGTCTGGCTATCAGGGCATACGGCTGGTCGATCAGGCCGCTCGCAATATTTTGCAGAAGATTATCACGCATGGTCCACCCTCATGTTAAACTCGAATGCTGCGTTCAGAGCCGGATCCGACTTGACCGGCCAAGGCGTTTCCCTCACCGGATTGATCGGCCCTCTCCCTGCGCGCCACGCAAGCAGGTTGTCGACAGCGAGGCGCCACATCTCCTGCCGGGTGTAGATCGACCCCGACGCGATGTGCGGCTGAAGCACGACATTCGGCAATGCCAAGAGCTCCTGGCAGACGTTCGGCTCGGACGCGTGGACGTCCAGGCCCGCAGCAAGGATGCGGCGGTCCCTGAGCGCTTTGGCGAGCGCCGCCTCGTCCATGACACTGCCACGGGCGATGTTGATTACGACGCCGTCCGGTCCCAGGCGGTCCAATATGTCGCCATCAATCAAGCGCGTGGTAGCATTGCCGCCGGGGACGCTGATCAGCAACGTATCCACGGCTTCGCCGAGCGACTGAACGTTGGAATGGTACTCATAGAGAACATCGCTGCGCGCGCGACGATTATGGTAGGCGATCGACAGGCCGAAGCTCTCGGCGCGCCGGGCGAAAGCGAGCCCGATCCGGCCCAGTCCGACGATGCCGAGCTTGCGTCCGCGCAGCGTTCCACGACTGAGCGGATAGGACCCCTTGGTCCATCTACCGCTTCGAACGAAATTGTCAGCCTGGGGAATCTCGCGCAGCGTCGCAATCAGAAGGCCCATGGCAAAATCCGCGACTTCTTCCTCATGCACAGACGGGGTGTTGGTGACGACTATTCGGCGCGCCCGTGCCGCCCCCGTGTCGATCCGATCATAGCCGACGCCGAAATTTGCGATCAGTTCAAGCTCGGGCAGCTGTTCGATGATTTCCGCGCCAATCCTGCGGTTGTTGGCTTCGTCGGAGCCGGCGAGAATGAAGCGGCTCGCACGCGCTGACTCGGGAATGCGAACGTCGACACCGTCTTCCCGCAGAGGAAAGACCGCAAAGGTTTTCGTCAGTTCGTTATAGACGTCGGCCGGAATTGAATCTGCGACAATGAGATCTGCTGTCATGGTACGCCCACTTGACGGTACATCGGTGCCTCGCTGGTCAATTCAGAAGCGATTGAGCCGGTAGAAGGACGGGTCGATGAACGGCGTCTCACCGTTCATCATCTCGGCAATCAGCCTCCCGGTTGCGGCAGCCAACGTCAGTCCGTGATGGGCGTGTGCGGTCGCCACCCAAAGTCCGCGATGGCGGGGGGCCGGCCCAATGATGGGAAGCATGTCGGGCAGGCATGGCCGGCTCCCGACCCAGGCCTGTCTTTCGACCTGCTCGCCGATCGGGAAGAAGTCCCGCGCCCATGGAAGGACGCGGTTGATTTGAACGCTGGATAGCCGGTCGTCTCGCCTGGCGAATTCGACGCCGGTGTTCAGACGAATTCCATTCTCCATCGGCGTGAGACTATAGCCGCCGTCGACGTCCGATATGGGATTGCGAAGTTCTGCGCCAGCCTGCGGTGTAAAATGGAGATGGTATCCGCGCTTGACGAAAAATGGCAACGCGTAGCCCAGTTTGCCGAGCGTGTCACCGGACCAGGGTCCCAGGCTGACGACGGCTTCGTCGGCGTCGACAAGGCCCGTCGTCGTCCGAACTTCCCAGCGCGCGTTTTTGTTCGCCGAGATGGTACGAGCATCGCCTTGCGCAACGATGCCGCCCCGGCGGACAAAAAGCTCCCTATAGGCTTCGCTTAACTTGACCGGGCTCGGCAGACTCAACTGCCCGGTAAATCGGATTGCTCCGATCACGGAAGGACTCAGTCGGGGTTCCAAGGCGCGAAGTTGGGCTCGCGACAGTTCCTCGGCGGCGACGCCGTACAGGGCAGCGACCGCAAGCTTCTGGCGATGGGAGTCGAAGGTCTTTTCGCGGCGGAACACCCTCGTCCAGCCGATTGGTCGAAACATGTCGAGCGCACCCGCTTCCTCTGCGAGGGCGAAATGTTCCGGAACGCTGTGTCGAAAGAGCGGGATATTCCCCTGGAGCGTGACAGCCATTCTATCGGGGTGGCTTTGGCGCCAGTATTGAAAGAGAGCGGGGGCCAGATCTGGAAGAGCCGACGCCCGATAGTAGCAGTCCCGTCGCCTGTTGGCCGCGTAGCTGATGAGCGCAGAAAGATCCCTTGGAAACGTGATCGGCATCATGCCGTCAGGCTGGATGAGACCTGCATTGCCGAACGATGTCTCCCGGCCCACACCTTCGGACCGGTCAATCAGGATAACCTCGCGGCCCCTCTTCTGCAGATGCAGAGCGCAGCAAAGTCCGACAATGCCGCCTCCAAGGACTGCGACATTCGTCCTGGTAGTCATTGACGATGTCCTCCCTAGGAATAATCGTGCAGAACGACGCTGCGAGAAGATGCCTTGCTGGGCGGCGTCTTCAACATGTTCATGCCGCAGCCAGACGAAGCCATTTCGCGGCCTTCTTGTCGCTGAGGAACGCTCGCAGGGTCTCCTCGGCAGGCAGATTTTCGAAGAGGATGCGGTATACGCAATCGGCGAGCGGCATTTCGATCTGAGCGGCCTGCGCTAGGTCTCGGCAGACCATAACCGCGTTAACACCTTCTGCCGTTTCGTTGATTGCCTCCAGTGCCGCCAGCAACGCCGGCAGCCGAGCGCCATTGGCGATGTCCACGCCGATCATATGGTTGCGCGAGTATTTGCTCGTCGATGAGAGGAAGATCTCCCCAACGTCAGCCAGGCCGCCGGAACTCTCGGGTCGCGCACCCATTTTTTGGGCCAGCGCCTGAATCTCAGCCAGGCCCAGGGAGATGATATAAGATCGGGCGTTGTCGCCGAGATTGACTGCCAGGCCCGCGGCGATTGCGACGATGTTCTTGACGACGCTCAGGATCTCGATCCCATTGAGGTCGGTGCTTCCAAAGACCTTCAGAGAGTCGCTCTCCAGATATGCCTGCCCGACAGTGATGACCTTGGGATCCTCGGCCGCAATGAGAATGGCGGTCGGCGAGCCGTTCATAATATCGATCGTGATGTTGGGGCCGGAAATGATGCCGAGCCTGCTGGTATGGAGCGCCTCGCCGATCACTTGCGACATGAAATGCTTCGTTCGGACGTCGACGCCCTTCGTCGCCGAAAGCACGACGGCCTCTTTGGAAAGGTGCGGAAATGCCATTTCGGCAACCTGTCTTACCCTCTCCGACCTGACGGCGACGATGACGACAGCAGCGTTTGCGACCGCTGCTGCGAGATCGTTTCGGGCGCCTAGCCTGTCGGGAAGACGCTGAGAGGGAAAGTGTCTGCTATGACGGTGATCATGGTTGATCGAACTGACGAGTTGAGCATCTTGTGACCACAGGATGGTGTCGTGCCCGTTGCGGGCGACTGTCGTTGCCAGCGCCGTCGCCATTGTGCCGTCGCCCAGAATTACTGCATGCTGATTCATAGGAACTCCGCCAAGCAAACCGCATGGGAATGCTTCTCCTGTCGTAACAACCGCACAGGCGTTACGATGCCGTTCGAAACGAGAATGGTGACGTCCCCAGAAAAATGGGGGCTGGAGGTGGACCGTCAGATGGTCAGGCGACGTCGAACTGCGGGCTTGAATCCTGACGCACGTGCTTTCGGCCATAGACGTCGTAGTAACCGCGGAGTTTGCGCTTCAGCCAGTCGTTGTCAGACATGCACACGAGCACGTCTGGCGGCGGCGTTATCGACTCGTGCAGTTCGTCAGCAGCCGATCGATATTTCGACGTCAGAAGATCGGCGATGCGACTCGGCCAGCGCACCGACACCCGCCATTCCGCTTCGAAGCCGACCGCCAACGCATGCTCAACCGCTATTGCGATGAGATCGCTTCGACGGCCGCTCTGAATTGGTGCGCGAACCGGAGTGAAAGAGTGAAACAGAGGCTCGTCCGCCCCGTCGAGAATCGCCGCCGCCATCCGCTCGGCAAGGAACGGGGATTGGTGAAAGCCGTCACGATAAGTTCCGGTCAGCATCCAGAGACGCGTGTCCGGAATGATGCCGATCAATGGAAAGCCATCGACCGGAACAGGGCGATTGCCGACATTGACCGCAAGGACGCCGCTCGTCCCAAAACCCGCATGCATCTGACGCATTGCCCGTTCGAGGAGCGCGTGCAGATCCGGAACATGCGCGAATAGCTGCGGCTTTTCCTGGATCTTGTTGGTGGCACCGACATAGATCCCATCCTCGCGCGGGACCGCGTGCAGTCCGCAAGCGAATGCTCGGTTGGGTGTCCTGATGACACTTGGGGGCAAAGGAACTGCGCCGGTGCTCAACAGAACCGAGGCACCGTAACCGCTTGTAACGGGTGGCACGTAGGGCGCAACGTCGGGAAGCGCCGAGGCGAGCAGGTCGTGGCTCAACGCGCCGGCCGCCAGGACGATGTTGTCGGCAGACATCCGCTGGCCATCGGAAAGCTTTATCGAACCTTGTCCCGCCGCAGCCGGAGCGACGATCTTGTGAACCGTTCCATCAATCAGACGTCCTCCGGCTTTGCAGAAGGCCTGCTCGAGAGCAGCCAGATAGGCGGGCGTGTTGATGGAGTGCTCGTCGGGAATGTGCAGGCCTTGGAACGGACGATTGCCCCCTTGGGCTGTTACCCACGGCACTTCGTATCCCTCAAGCATCTGATAGGACCGCTGGTACTGGTTGAGAGCCTGTTTGATGGCTACGAAGTTCTCAGTGTCGACCGCGTCGGTTCCACCTCCGTTGAGAATGATGGTCGTGCCGTCCTTGCGCCTCAGCGCCCCTTGAGAAGGTCCGACGACATCAAGGATTTCATCGCACCACTGGTCCCATAGGTCCGTAGCCGCGATGTCCATCTCAAGTTTCTGGCGACCGTGAGAACTTGAAAGCAGATCGCGCGTCACCTCGCCAAACGTGCCGTTCATCGCACCGGCAGCTTGGGATGCACTGAATCGCCGAGTGGCCGGCCCTACGATCGAAACGCGTTGCCCACGCCGGGCAAGCCGAAAGCCCAGTGCCAAACCGAGCGCGCCGTTCCCGATTATCAGCGTATCAAAGACCAAGGCATCATTTGCCATCTTGTCGAAAACTCCAGTTGGATATCCCTAAATTACCCCATCCAATTCCGCCGCCGGAGAGCCCCCCGGCCCATGGCAGCGGGCGGTCAACGTGGCCACAGCCTATGCATCTAAAGCGACAACGCTACTACGGAAAGTAGATATTTTCGACTTATAGTCACACAGCCATCAACAATTGCACGCTATGACATTGATGGCCGAACCAATTCGGCTTGGCAAGTGGAATTCTACCTTCACGAGAAATTTGATTGTCCAATGAATTTTCTGACTTGACAAAAAACAGCCAGCGAACGCACCTATGCAACTCATACGTTGCGCTTCGGGGGTCGAAACGCGCTGAAGAAGAATGAATCCTGTCCATCGGACAGCGCTCCGTTATCGAGAGATAGCGGAAATATATCATTATTATAAGTGTGTTAGAGAGAAACCAGAACATGCTGTTGGTGACTGAAGACGCTACTATCGCCACGAGTGCGATTGGAGACGCCGCCAAACGATTCAACTATTCATTGCCTTCGGAAAACTCAACCACAAATGGCGCATCCGCGCTCTCCGGGATGATTAGTCAGCTCCCGATTTCAACGAAGGAATCCCTGATCGCTTTCCGCAACGAGAACGCGAACACCTACCTTTCCGAGGCGTTGCTGTTTGCCGAAACCTCTGGAACGACGGGCGCGCCGCTCCAGATACCAAGAACCCGCACCGACCTGATAAACGGGGTTCGAAACTACATCGAAGCCTACGGGACGGTGGTCCGGAGCGGAGAAGATCGGGTGGCCTTCATTCACCCGTCGATCTTGAGCCCGCTCAGAGACCTTACTGTCCGCGCCTTGCAGGATCTCAGTGTCGGAGTGATGACGTTGTTTCCGATACCCGGCCTGTGCGGTTACGAGCGGATCCATCACATCCTAAGCCAGAACCGAGTGACGACGCTGTTGACGTCACCATCAATCGTCTACCAGATCCTCTTCAACTTTGATCGTCTGGGCCTGAAGCTTCCTGGCTCCGTCAATCAGATACTGGTCACCGGGGAGTATTTTTCGGAGGCTAGCGCGACAAATATCAAGCGTCTCATCGACCGGGAGTGCCGGATCGCCCCGATCATTTATGGGGCGAACGAAATCGGCATGATGATGTATGCCGAGCGCGACTTTTCCTACCGAGCAATCGCCAGAGATTTCGTCTTCGAATGCATGCCGTTGGAAGTCGAGACGGACTATGTCGATTCAGTTGCCCCTGGTTCAAAAATTGGAGAGCTGCTGGTCACGGGCCTTACGCCAACCATCATGCCCATCGTGAGGTACGCCACCCGCGACGTCTTCAACTTCATTCCTGGCGCTGACGGAAGCTGGACCTTTCGACACCTGGGCAGGAAAGACGATTTCCCCATAAAGCTCGTGAAGAGAAACAAAATCGACGATCTGCTCTACTCTCTGGAAACGCCCATCTTCCACTACATTCTTCAATACGCTCCGAGCGAGGCCACTGCTTCGATCGAACTGCTCCTGCCCGCCAGTGACCTGCCGAACCGCTTCCAGGAGGAAACTGCGGACAAGATAGCGGACATCATTGGCACGGACACGCGGGTTACGGTGGATACCGAAAACTATGACGGCGGCTTCGTTCAGGGACAATGCGTATCCAAGGTCAGCCGCTTTAATCTCGCCGCCTGATCAACGAGCTTTCGGCCTCGTCGACGATACGCCCGTCGTGGAGCGAACGTGAGGCCTTCTATCCAATCACCAACACCGCTCGATGAGCGAAAAACGTGGAGCGAAGATCTTGGCACGTCGGGACCAAATCAAGTTGGGAGCGTTTCTATATCTTACCGGTCATCATCTGGCGGCCTGGCGCCACCCGGACACGTGGGCGGGCGATCAGCTCGAGCACTACACGGAATTTGCGCGCATGGCGGAAGCCGCCAAATTCGACGCGGTATTCATTGCGGATATCGCAGCGGTACGCCTCGACAAGGCCGAGGCTGCCGCCCACTCCGCCCACAGCGGTGTCTCGCATTTCGAGCCGCTGACGCTCCTTTCGGTCCTTGCCGCAGTGACGAATTGCATCGGGCTCGTCGGCACCGCGTCGACCACCTTCAACGATCCCTATAATGTCGCCAGACAGTTCGCCTCCCTCGATCACATAAGCAACGGACGAGCGGGGTGGAACGCGGTGACGTCGTCGGATCCTAATGCTGCGCCGAACTTTGGCCACGCCGAGCACGTTCAGCATGCCGATAGATACAAGCGGGCCGAGGAATTCGCGGACGTCGTAGCAGGGCTATGGGATAGCTTCGACGACGATGCGTTCGTCCGCGACAGAGCGAGCGGCAGCTACTACGATCAATCGAAGATGCGAGTTCTCAATCATGCCGGCGATTTCTTTCAGGTACGTGGTCCTCTCAACACTCCGCGCTCCCCGCAAGGTCGGCCCGTCATGGTCCAGGCGGGCTCGTCCGACGCCGGCAAGGATCTGGCGGCACGGACCGCCGAGGTGGTGTTCACCGTGCAATCGACGTTGGCGTCTGCAAAGGATTTCTACGCTGACCTGAAGTCACGCGCGCAGAGCTTTGGCCGGAGCCCGGACGCCATTAAGATCCTTCCAGGCCTTTTCCCTGTTGTTGGAGAATCGGTTTCGGAAGCGGAGGAGAAGCTCGAAGAGCTACAGGATCTCATTCTACCAATCGTCGGCCTCAGCCTCCTCGAGGGACTCGCGGGACGAACCGTCAGGCTCGCCGACTACCCGATCGACGGCCCGCTCCCGGACCTACCACTGACAAACAACCAGGTCAGCCGACAGGCTTTGGTCGTCGAGCTTGCGCGGAGAGAGAATCTGTCGATCCGACAGCTCTACAAGCGTCTGGCCGCGTCCCGAGGACATCTGACCGTCGTCGGAACCGCATCACAAGTCGCCGATGAAATGCAAGCCTGGTTCGAAGAGTTCGGCGCCGACGGATTCAACGTCATGCCCGCGACTATTCCGGGAGGATTGCGCGACTTCTGCCACCTCGTCATTCCCGAGCTGCAGCGTCGAGGCCTGTTTCGGCACGACTATTCCGGGCGGACGTTGCGTCACCATCTGGGGCTGAAGCGTCCTGACGCCATGGACATGCTCTCGCCCTTAGCTCCGGCGCATCGGGGATTGCTCGCCGGCCAATAGACTTGATTGTCCTGCGGCGGCGGGCGGCCTTTTCCATTGCCAAAAATACGGTTGTGGAAATAGCGCAAGCACAAGGAAAAGTAACTGGCCATTAACTCCTGAATAATAGGTCAGCCTTTCCGCTTCGTGAAATGAGCACGTTTCAGCCAAGAACTTTAACATTCTCGACCAAGCAGAAATCGTCCCGGACCGATGTCATTCCTTTCAAGAATCATTCTGCACAAAAGCAAAGCTCACTTCTCGTCGCGTCGGCTCAGGGGAGCCGTCCCGACTCTGCGCCGAAAGAGCCAATCGCTTCGAACGCGGGGACGCATTACCATCCTCGTCGTGGCGTTTGCGGCTGTCTACGGTCTGATCGGAGCCCGGCTCGTGCAGTATGGGGTCAAAGACGACGTCGTCCCTGGAACGCTACCACCCCTGAATGCCGTCGCCTCCCGCCCGAATATCCTCGATCGCAACGGCCAGCTTCTCGCGACCGACGTCCGCACGGTTTCGATGTATGCGGAGCCCTATAAGATTGTCGACGTCGATGAAGCTGTCGAGAAGCTGGCCACCGTCATAACCGATCTCGACATGAAGGACGTCTACAGCAAGTTGTCAGAGAAGAGATCGAAGTTTACCTGGATCAAGCGGCAGCTGACACCCAAGCAGCAAGGCCAAATCCTCGGCCTCGGTATTCCGGGCGTCGGCTTCAGGCCTGAGATGCGCCGATTTTATCCGGGCGGCTCTACCGCCGCTCACATCCTTGGTTATGTCGACATCGACAATCGCGGCGTAGCGGGAATGGAGCGGTTCATCGATTTGCAAGGTTTCTCGGATCTCTCCGCTGCAGGTCTGACCCTGGGAGCCGACCTTGAGCCCGTGACGCTGTCGATCGACGTGCGGGTTCAGAACGTCGTCCACGACGTTGTGCTTGCGGCCCTCAAGAACTATCGAAGCAAGGCAGCCGGCGCCGTGGTCCTGGACGTCCGGACCGGAGAGGTGCTGGCCATGGCATCTGTTCCTGATTTTGACCCGAACGATCCGGCCGCTACCGGAACCGACGGATGGCTGAACCGCATGTCGAACGGCACATTCGAAATGGGATCCACTTTCAAGACCTTTTCAATGGCGCTTGCTCTCGATACCGGCAAGGTGACGCTGAACGACAGTTTTGATGCGACGAAGCCGCTGCGTATTGGTGGGTTCACCATCCGTGATTCTCACGGTGGCATGCGCCGATGGCTGACGGTTCCTGAGATCTTTAGATATTCCTCGAACATCGGCACAGCGAAAATGGTCGATATCGTCGGCGTTGAAGTGCAGCGCGAATATCTCACCAAATTCGGCCTCCTCACGAGAATGCAGACCGAGCTTCCGGAGGTTAAGTCACCATCGCAGCCGAGGGTCTGGAAAAAGATCAATTCAATTACGATCTCCTTTGGCCATGGTGTTTCGACGACGCCGTTGCAAACCGCAGTGGCGGGAGCGGCACTGGTCAACGGCGGACTCCTTGTCTCGCCTACGTTCCTGCCCCGAAGCCGCGCCGAGGCGACGGCCGCAGGACAACCAGTCGTGAAGGCGTCTACCAGCGACGCAATCCGTTATCTTTTTAAGCTAAATGGCGAGCAGGGGTCAGGTCGAAGTGCTGACGTCCCAGGCTTTCATGTCGGCGGGAAGACCGGAACGGCGGACAAGGTGGTCAATGGTCGCTACGACTCCCGCTTGAACTTCAACGCCTTCCTCGCAGCCTTTCCGATTGACGATCCGCAATATGTGGTCCTGACCTTCTGTGACGAGCCACGCACCGGCGAAAATAACCTGACGATGGCGGCCCAGACCGCAGCACCAATGGTGCGCGATATCGTTGGACGTATAGCCCCCATGCTCGGAGTGGAACCGAGATTCGGCAATGGCAATATGCAGCTTTATCCGCAAGATTACTAACAGTCAGGGGAAAGTTGCGGGCTTTGCAGCGGTCAACGTCTACTTGTCTTGGTCGCCTTGAACCAATTCGAACCGCTCCCCCGTTTGTTCTGCCGTCGGATCAAGGCGATCACTATGGACCCCAATTATGCGATAAGCTGGTGCTCGCCTGCGGAGCCGTGCGGCCCAATGGACCAACGGTGATTGTTTCGTGTGGCATTGCTCACGTGGAGTGGGAAGCGACAAGATTGAGCTAAGTGAGCGCTAGCGTGATCTTCAGCATTCAGAATCCGCGTTACTAGCCCGATGCAAATTATCCAGCGTGATCTCGCTCCAGCCAGCGAGATATGCTGGTGCATGTCGATGCCAAGAATCAGCAGCACTTGGCGCGTCGTTGGACCGCAGACATTTCTGTTGGCCAACTGATGCGACAGCCCATTACTACAGCCGAAATTGGAAATCGTGTTCTGGCCACACTGCAACCGTCAGCGGCCTATGCGTCTCGATTTGATCGGTTCGAGGCGATCTCCTCGACGACTGCCTTGGCCTGCACCCGAATGTCAGGGACGGCCGTAATTTCCCAGAATTGTCCAGCCGTCAAAGCGCCGACTGCAAACAGCCGGGTGGGCAAGATCCGGGAAGGCCCCAGCACTTCAGAAGTGGCATCCACCTGTATCCCAAGGCCAAGGGGATCGGGAGCGATCAACTGAAAGCGGCTCATTTCTTTCAAAAGCGGTGAATGGCTGATGCCGGCGCGCTCCATTCCCGTACAGTTGACCAGCCAATCTGCCCTGATCCCTGCGATCTCTCGTGTCCCTCTCACCCTGTATCCGGCGAGAAGCGTGCCCTCCTCGGCTGCCAGCGATTTCAAGAAGCCTGCGTGGAAGCGCACTGTTCCTTCCGAGACTAGCTTCTCGAACCTGTCGAACACATCAGGGGCGACCCGATGACGGTGAATGTTCCACCAGGGAAGGGCATGGCGCAGGAAACGGGCTCGCTCCTCGGATGAAAGCCGCTGCCAGAGAACCTGCGTCATCGGCCTCAGGCCGTCCATCACGGCTCGCCAATCGGCAGTCTCCCCGCTCTTCGTCCTCAAGCTCTTCAATATACCGCTGATTGTCCCGGGAAGCGTCTGAACATCGATCAGCAGAGGCGCTGGAGGGGTCTTCGCATGTCCGAGCGGTGCGAGCCCGCGACGCGAAAGCACATCGATCCTGCCGCGATGGCCATGGGCGCGAAGAGCAAGAACCTGATCGATCATCGTCAGGCCGGAGCCGAGGATACAAACGCTTTCGGAGGGCGCGACGAGCCTCAGCCACGAGAGCCGCCAAGGATTCTCGACGATCCGTGATCGCAAGAATGGCGGGACGTCAACCGGATCGACCGGCAGGCTGGCGTTGCCGACGCCAAGGCAGAGCACGACGTTCCTGCCAGCGATCTCATCGCCGTTGCCGAGATGGAAGGCCAGTGTGCTGTTATACCGCTCCACACATCCCGCCGCCTTGGCCTTGATGAAATCGACCTGGCAACGGTCGTCTCGTTTGCGAAGCAGCTGTGCAAGCGTATCCCTGACGTAAAGCCCGTAATCGCTGCGCGAGGCAAAATCGGTCGCCTGCATCGTACGTCCACGGCTCTTCAACCACTCGACGAAATCGTCTGGACGATGCGGCAGCAAGCTCATGCGGCCTGCGGGAACGTTGAGGCGATGAAGGTAGAGTTCCGTCCGGTAGGCCGTCCCGCGGCCGAAACCCGGATCGTCGCCTATGACGGCAACCTTTGCCGAAGCGGGAAGCTGCTCAATGAGATTGCAGGTCACGGCTATCGCCGAAAAACCCGCACCGACCACGACCACATCGTATATCACTGTACTCTCCTGAAACCTCTGGCACCTTCGCCTCTGCCGCTCACTCGCGTCTGAAATTACTCCACGCAGAAGGCTCACGAAGATAATTATCGTTGTAGTCTATAGAAGAAGCATACAAACGATTTCAATTTAATCACGGGCGCGCCAACGTGCCTTTCCGAGTCGTCACCCGACTCGCCCGCCGGGCTGGAAAGGACCTTGGTCCCAGCGGGGGTGACTTTCGCTTCAGCCATCAACCATTCCCATGCACTCGCAATCGGTGGATTTTCGACCGTGTCGGCCGGCGTGAAAAAAATTTGGGCGGACCGACAGCGGGTGAACCAGCCGGCCGGCAGCCAGATTGTAGGCAACAAGGGAAAGATCGCCTGACGCAGCTTTTCGGCCTTCGAGGCCGCCTTGACCGCAAAGTCCGTGTTCCCGAATAGAGACCGGGGCGGCATGGCGACAACTTATTCCCGTCGCACGATTGGCAAGCGAAGCCCACATCCCTCGCACATCCGCACGATCTCCGACTTGGAAAAAAATTCTTTGAGCGACCCCAGAAGGGGAATGACCTGTCTTTCTCCCCATTAAAGGTCGATTTAGAAGAGAGACAAAGACGCCCCCGGCTCAGCGCCCAATCAAGTGATTTCAAGCCAGAAAGTTATGAAAGCTTCCATTTCAGATCACATCCTCACTTCAGCCGGCGCGCTCTTCTATCGGGAGGGTATCCGCGCTGTTGGCATTGATCGCATCGTCTACGAAACGAATGTCGCCAAGGCGACGCTTTACCGGCATTTTCCATCCAAGGATCATCTCGTTGCGGCCTATCTTCAGGACCGCCATGAGCGGGTCATCAGCTCTCTCGAAACCGTCCTCGACGAGGCACCAGATCCGCGCGATCAGCTGAAGCTGATCTTCGAACGTTTGCACGAGAAGGCAGATAGCCCTGAATTTCGAGGGTGCGCATTTGCTCTTGCAGTCGCCGAGCACGGCGATTCAGAACGTGTCGTCGCTGTCGCGCGCGCTCACAAGGCAACGGTGAGCCAGATGTTTGCCGCGCTCATGGCAAGAGCGGGCGTAGAGACAGGTCAGCCGGCCGCTCATCTTTCCCTTCTATACGAAGGCGCACTGGCGACAGTGGCCGTCGGCCGCGATCCCCGGGCTGTGCTGACCGCCAGAGACTGCGCCCTTTTCGTCTTCGACGCCGCACTTTCGCTGATCAAGAGGGCTGAGAAGCGCATAGCATGACAAAGACAATTGACTACTTCTTCGGCATCGGTTCGCCGTGGTCCTTCATCGGTCTCGATGCCTTTTCGGAACTTGCACAAAGGCATGGGGTCTCGATCCGTCCGCACGCCATCTCGGTGATAGAGGACAACGGCGGCATCTACTCCCGCAACAGGCCCGAGGCGCGGCGCGCCTACTGGACCAAGGACCTGAAGCGCTGGGCGGCATTGCGCGGCAAGACGCTCAACTTCGAAAATCGCGCTGCCCTTTCCGATCCGACTCCCGCGGGCTTCATGGTCATTGCCGCCATCGAGGATGGCTTGGACTGGCTCAAGCTGACGCGCGCCCTCCAGGCCGCCTTCTGGACGAATGGCGATGATATTGGCCGAAGCGAAGTCCGCCAGGCGATAGCCGAAAAGGCAGGCTTCGATGGAGCAAGGCTCGAAGAACGAGCCCAGTCGGAGGCGATCCAGTCAGTCTGGCGATCCAACATCGAAGCTGCCAAGAGCGCCGGCATCTTCGGCCTCCCGACGTTTCGATATGAGGACGAGCTCTACTGGGGACAGGACAGCCTGCCGTTCCTGGAGCGCCATCTGAATGGCGAGAAGATCGCCGTCTGACACCGTAAGCGGCTTGGCGAAGACGCGCTGCGTCTACACTTGGCGAGATTTCTCCCGCCACCGGCACCGCTGACAAAGGAACTGATAAATGGGCGCCCTATCGGCCGAGCTATCCAATCAGCTGCTATCGACATTCGGCAACCGCTTCTCGATTTCGCAGGCGCTGCGTGAACAGCATGGCCACGGTGAATCCCATCATGCGCAGGCAATACCGGATGCCGTGGTGTTCGCACAGAGCACGGACGATGTTGTAGAAACCGTCCGTCTCTGCTCCGCCGCAGGCGTGCCGGTGATCGCCTTCGGGGCGGGAACCTCGCTGGAGGGCCACCTGACCGCAGTGCACGGCGGTGTATCCATCGACCTTTCCCAGATGTCGCAGATCATTCGCGTCAGCGCCGAAGATCTCGATTGCACCGTCCAGGCCGGCGTCACGCGTGAACAGCTGAATGCACATCTGCGCGACCAGGGCCTGTTCTTTCCGATCGACCCGGGTGCCAACGCCACGATCGGCGGCATGGCAGCAACGCGCGCATCGGGCACCAATGCGGTTCGTTACGGTACCATGCGCGAAAACGTGCTGTCGCTTACGGTCGTGCTGCCGAGTGGGAAGGTCATCCGGACAGGTGGGCGGGCGCGCAAATCGTCTGCGGGGTATGATCTTACCCGCCTCTTCGTTGGTTCGGAAGGCACGCTCGGCATCATCACCGAGGTGACGTTGCGGCTCCAGGGCGTGCCGGAAACCATTTCGGCTGCCCTTTGCTCGTTCGAGAGCGTGGAGCAGGCGGTCAGCGCAGCAATCGCGATCGTTCAGCTTTCCATCCCAGTCGCTAGGATGGAGCTGATGGACCGTAGCTTGATCACTGCCGCCAACGCCTATTCCGGCCTCTCCCTCAGGATCGAAGATACGCTTGCCTTCGAGTTCCACGGATCCCCTGTCTCGGTTCAGGAGCAGGTCGAGCTGGTTGCGGAAATCGTGACGGATCACG
This sequence comes from Rhizobium viscosum, assembly GCF_014873945.1. Taxonomy (NCBI): domain Bacteria; kingdom Pseudomonadati; phylum Pseudomonadota; class Alphaproteobacteria; order Hyphomicrobiales; family Rhizobiaceae; genus Rhizobium; species Rhizobium viscosum. The sequence goes on from NZ_JADBEC010000002.1 coordinate 1,327,681, forward strand.
GTGGCAAGGATTTCGAATGGGCCAATGCACCGGAAGAGCGAAATCGCCTCTGGAAGGCCCGCCATAACGCCTTCTACGCGGTGGTCTCGCAACGGCCAAATGCCCGGGGCTGGTCATCCGATGTCTGTGTTCCGGTGTCGGAGCTCAGCGGTTGCATTCTCAAGACGCGCGCGCTGCTGGAGAACTGCAGTGTTCCGGCTGCCATTCTCGGGCATGTCGGCGACGGCAACTATCATGTGGTCTTCGCGGTCGACCCTGACAACAAGGCGGAGCTTGCGGAAGTCGCGGCCATCAACAAGAAGATGGTGGAGCATGCAATCTCCGTCGGTGGCACGTCGACCGGCGAACACGGCGTCGGCACCGGCAAGATCGGCTATCTGCGTCAGGAGCACGGAGACGCCGTCGAGCTGATGGCCCTGATCAAGAATGCCATCGATCCCAAAGGCATCATGAACCCCGGCAAAATCCTGCCGGGGTAAGCGTTGGAGATCTCTTTCCACCCTAGTCGCGGGACACGATGCAATGGACGGCTTCAAGACCCACAGCTCTCATTGGGGCGCATTCTATGGGCGGCAACAGGACGGAAAGCTCGAAATCCAGCCGCATCCGGCCGATCCGCATCCATCTCCCCTGCTCGGCAATCTGCCAGCAATCGCCCATAGCCCCGCCCGCATCCGGCGCCCCGCCGTCAGACGCGGCTGGCTTGAGCGCAAGCCCAAGAATGCGGAGAGGCGCGGTAACGACGGCTATGTCGAAGTCACCTGGCCGGAAGCGCTCGATCTTGTCGCCAATGAGCTTCGTCGCGTTCATGGGGAATCCGGGCCACGGGCCATCTTCGGCGGCTCGTACGGCTGGTCCAGCGCTGGACGGTTTCATCATGCGCAAAGCCAGATCCATCGCTTCCTCAACGTGCTCGGCGGATATGTTAGGTCGGTCAATACCTACAGTTCGGGCGCGGCGATGGTCATCATCCCGCATGTGCTCGGCCCTTACGATAGCTTTGACCGAAAGAGCGTCACCTGGGAGGCGATCGAGCGCAGCAGCGAGTTGATCGTTGCCTTCGGCGGCATGGCGGTCAAGAACACCGATGTCCATGGGGGTGGCATCAGCCGGCATGTCGTGCGCCCCGCATTAAGCGGTGCACGCGCACGGGGCGCACGCTTCGTTCTTATCAGCCCGCTCAAGGATGATATTGCGACCGATCTCGATGCGGAATGGCTGCCGGTCACCCCTGGAACCGATGTCGCGCTCATGCTCGGGATCGCCTTCGTTCTCATCAGCGAGGGGCTGCATGACAGAAGATTTCTCGACCGCTATACGGTCGGCTATCCACGCTTCGAGGACTATCTGCTGGGCCGCGAGGATGGCGTCGAAAAGAGCCCGCAATGGGCCTCCGGTATCTGCGGCATCGCTGCCGGGACGATTGTGGATCTGGCGCGGAGCATGGCGAGTGCCAGAACGCTGATTACCGTCAGCCATTCGCTGCAGCGCGCCGATTACGGCGAGCAGCCGGTCTGGATGGGGATCGTGCTGTCGGCGATGCTGGGTCAGATCGGACTTGACGGTGGCGGCTTTTCCTATTCGCTCGGCGCGCTCGGCAATATCGGCAAAAGCCAGCTCGCCGTCCCGCTGCCGACGCTCAAGCAATTCCACAATCCGGTGCCGGATTTCATTCCCGTCGCACGGATTGCCGACATGCTGCTCAACCCTGGCGGCCCGTTCCACTACAATGGTCATGCTTTGCACTATCCGAACATCCGCCTCGTCTATTGGGCTGGCGGCAACCCGTTCCATCACCATCAGGACCTCAACGGGCTTCGCCAGGCGTTCAAGAGGCCGGAGACGATCATCGTGCACGAGACGGCATGGACGTCCTCGGCACGCCACGCCGATATCGTCCTGCCGGCAACCACCACGCTCGAACGCGACGACATCGGAGCCGCCGACCGCGATCCGATGATGCTCGCCATGAAGAAGCTGATCGAACCGGTTGGCGAAGCACGCGACGACTATGAGATTTTCGCTGATATCGCAGAGCGCCTCGGCAAGCGCGAAGCGTTCACCGAAAACCGGTCGACCCGTGAGTGGCTCGCCTTTCTCTTCGAAACGACACGGCACGCGCTCGCCGCCGACAGTCATCCGGCGCCGGATTTTGAGACCTTCTGGGATCGGGGTGAATTGCGGCTTCCGCTTAGGCCGGACGATGGTGGACCTGCTCGCGTTTTCAGGGATGATCCGGACACAAATCCCCTGCCGACACCATCAGGCAAGATCGAGATATTCTCGGAGACGATCGAAGGTTTTGGTTATGAGGATTGCCGCGGTCATCCGCGATGGTATGCACCGGATGAGGACGCAATGGCTGCGGAAAGCCACTACCCCCTCTATCTCGTCTGCAATCAGCCTTATTCGCGCCTTCACAGCCAGCTGGACTATGGTGACTTCAGCCGTTCGACCAAGATCGACGGCCGGGAGCCGGTCCGCATCAACCCTGCCGATGCGGCCGAACGCGGCATTTCGGACCGGGACATCGTCAGACTGTTCAACGCGCGCGGCAGTTGCCTGGCGGCTGCCGTGATCAGTGCGGATGTAAGGCCTGGCGTGATGCAGCTTGCCACCGGCGCGTGGTTCGAGCCTGATAATGCGGATGCCGAGATGGCCATGTGCATTCATGGCAATCCCAACATCCTGACCCGCGATGCCGGCACATCGCAGCTTGCCCAGGCCTGCACAGGACAGCTGACGAGGGTCAACGTCGAGCGGTTTACCGGCGAACTGCCGCCCGTGCGCATTCTCGAAGGGATGACGTTTACCGGCGGATAGAATGGCGGCGAGTACTCACGCTGCTGGATGATCAAGCGTTGGAAATCCTGATCCTCGTGTTTCAGATTGCGCTGATAAAATAATCTACAAATTTGGTAGAAAAAGAACAACCAGTCTTTCTCGAAATCGATCTGCTCACATAGGCTCCTGTTTGCAATCATTCCGGCAACCAAACAGGACCGCTTCATGAACGACCGCTCTTTCCACCTGCATTTTTCCCGGCGTCGTCTGCTGACCGCCACCTCTGCATTGGCATTTGCCGCTCTGGTCGCAACAGCGGGTGTAACCCCGGCATTGGGTGAGGACGGAGCCCATGATGGCGGAGATGTCGTCTTCCTGATCGACTCCCTCGGGGACACCTGGATCCCCAACAACAGCGCGATCTCAAGCTTTCAGGGCCATATCTGGGGCCATGTCACCGACAAGCTTCTTTATGTCGATGCCGACGGCAAGGTCAGCCCCTGGATCGCCGAGCGCTGGGAGCAGAACGACAATGCGACCGAATTCACCCTGCATCTGAAGACCGGCGTGACCTTCTCCGATGGCAGCCCGCTCGATGCGCCAGCCGTCGTCGCAAATCTCGACATCTGGTATGCCGGCCGCAAGAGCGAGGGTATCAACCCGATCGGCCTTTTCCCGAAGACCTATGATCATGCCGAAGCCGTCGATGCGACGACGGTGAAGGTCTTCTTCAAGAAACCCACCCTCGGCTTCATCCCGACGCTCGGCTACCACGGCTCGATCCTGATCTCTCCGAAGACCCTCGCGTCGCCGGCGAGCGCCCAGGCGGATCTTGGCAAGACCTCGGGCAGCGGTCCCTATGTCGTCGAGTCCTGGAAGGAAGGCGACTACGTCAAGCTTGTCAAGCGCCAGGATTACAACTGGGGGCCTGCGGCAGTCGGCCAGACCGGTCCCGCCCATCTTGATACGATCACCTACAAGCTCGTGTCGGAACCGTCGCTGCGGGTTGCGGCAGTGCAGTCCGGCCAGGCCGACGTCGCCTATAATGCATCTCCTCAGGAGCTCGAGTCCCTGAAGTCGGAAGGCCTGACGGTCGCCACACCCCGCTATCTCGGCTTCGTCAACGGCTGGGCGATCAACACCAAACTTGCCCCTTATGACGACGTGAAGGTTCGCCAGGCGCTTCAGGCAGGCATCAATCGCCAGGAGATCGTCGACACCGTCTATACCCCCGACTGGAAGCTCGCGACGTCCTTCATCCAGAGCAACGTTCCGGGCGCGACAGACCAGAGCGCGCTGCTGGCCTACAATCCTGAAAAGGCGGAGAAACTCCTCGACGAGGCAGGATGGAAGAAGGGCTCGAATGGCATCCGCGTCAAGGACGGCAAGCCGCTGTCGCTGACGCTGAACTCGAATCCCTACCTCGCGACATCGAAATCGATCGACGAACTGATTTCGCAGCAGCTCGGCAAGATCGGCTGGAAGGTCGATATCCGTGCCTATGATGTCGTCACTTATGGCCAGAAGGTCAAATATGGCGGCGCCGGAGTGCCGGCCTACGAGGTGACCCGCTCCTTCATCGACGCTGGCACCGTCGCCAGCATTTTGACCAACGCCAACAATGGCGAGAACTGGTTTGCGCTCGATGAGAGCGACAAGGCCCTTAACGACCTGCGCGACAAGATCGCCGGCGCCGGCTCGATCGACGCTCGCAAGCCACTTCTCGACGAGCTGCAGAAATATGTCCTCGACCAGGGCTATTTCATTCCGCGAACGCAGATCGTCCAGCGCATCTACGTGCAGTCGCCGAAGCTCAAGGGCGAGGTCTACAACGGCGTCGCCTATGCCAGCTACTACACGGCGACGAAGAGCGAATAGCCGGCCATTCAACAGACACAGAGGTGATGGGCATGAGCAAAGCCTATTTCGACTACGCCGGAAAGCGGCTCCTGCAGGCGATCGTCGTGATCCTGCTGTCTTATGTCTTCACCTTTGTCGTCGTTAGCATCCTGCCTGGCGATCCGATCACCAACGTCCTGAACAACCCTCAGAACGGCTTCACGCCGGATGAGATCAAGGAGATCATCGCTGCGCAGGGCCTGGACAAACCGATATCCGTGCAGCTCTGGAACGCCTTTTCCGGCTTCGTGACCGGCGATCTCGGCCTGTCGATGCGCACCAACCGGCCGGTGGCGACGCTGATCGGCGAGGTTCTGCCATCGACGCTCGTGCTTGCCTCGGCGGGCCTCGCGGTTGCACTTTTCTTGGCAGCGATCATCGCTTACGGCACCCAGTTTCTGCCCCGGCGGTTCGGCCAGGGCTTGCTGCGCGGCTTTCCCTCGCTGTTCCTGTCGGTTCCGAACTTCGTGATCGGCCTGGTGTTGATCCACCTCTTCGGTTTCCAACTTGGCGTCTTTCGCGTCATCGAGCCCGACAGCTTCTGGGCAACGCTTTTCGCAGCGATTGCGCTTGGCATTCCGATCTCGGCGCAGATTGCCGAAGTCCTGGTCGCCAATCTCGACCATGAGTCCGGCCAGGACTACGCCGCCGTCGCGCGCGGCCGGGGACTTGGCCGAACGCGGCTCTTCGTCATGCACCTGCTGAAGCCGTCATCGCTGCCCGTCATCACCGTCGTCGCTCTTACGATCGGCGAATTGCTCGGCGGGTCGCTGATCACCGAGGCCGTGTTTGGCCGGAATGGGCTTGGCAGCCTGGTGCAACGGTCGGTCAGCACTCAGGACCTGCCGGTCCTGCAGGCGGTCGTTTCGCTCGCCGCCGTCGTCTTCGTCGTTGTCAACCTGATCGCCGACCTGACCTACCCGCTGCTCGATCCGCGCGTAAAACTCCTCGGCACGCAGCAGCGTCGCCCGACGGCCGCAGATGACAGCTCTCTCCCCATCTCCAAGGCGGTAACCCCATGACGCTCGCCTCGCTTTCTTCCACCCCGCGTGTGACGCTGATCGGCCGCCTGACGGGCCTGCGCGTGCCGCCGATCGTCATCCTGTCGTTCCTGGTCGTCGCCCTGGCGATAGCCTGGTCCTTGGCGCCTGGCCTGTTCACCGGCTACGATCCGGTAAACGGCACTCCCGCCCAAAAGCTGCTTGGCCCCAGTGCGGCACATTGGTTCGGCACCGATCATCTCGGCCGCGACCTCTACGCCCGCGTCGTTTATGGCACGGCCTCATCCGTGGCGAGCGCGCTGATCGCGGTCGTGATCGGCGTTTTCGCCGGAGGAATTATCGGACTGCTGGCCGGCTTCTTCGGCGGCTGGGTCGACACTGTCTTTGCCCGCCTCGTCGATGTCCTGCTGGCAATCCCTAAATTCCTGCTGGCCGTCATCGTCGTCACTGCCATCGGCTTTGACACGACCAACGCGGCAATCGCGACAGGCGTCTCCGCCGTCGCCCTTTTTGCCCGGGTCATGCGCTCCGAAGTCATCAAGACACGGGCTGCAACATTCGTTGAGTCGTCCTTTCTGCTTGGCGGATCGCGCTGGCACATTCTGTGGCGCCACGTGCTTCCGAACGCATCGCGATCGGTGCTGCCGCTTGCCGTCTTGCAATTCGGCGATTCCATTCTGGTGATCGCCAGCCTTGCCTTCCTTGGCTATGGGGACCCGCCGCCCGCCTCCGACTGGGGCCTGATGATCTCGATCGGCAAGGATTACCTCAAATGGCCGTGGCTGGTTTACGCCCCGGCCCTCGTCACGATCACAACCGTTCTCTCTGTAAACAGGATCAGCCGATGGCTCCGCAAGACAGACTGACCACGTTTTTGAATCGCCCAACTGCCCCGTTACTACGGGCTGAGGGATTGTCGGTGGCCTACGGCACCCACAGGGTCGTGAGCAATGTCGGCTTCAAGCTTGGACGCGGCAAAAGTCTGGCGCTCATCGGCGAATCCGGATCTGGCAAATCCACCATCGCCCGCGCCGTCCTGCGGCTGCTTCCCGCAACGGGACATGCCACCGGCCGCCTCGAATTCGATGACCAGGAAGTCCTGGGGCTTCCTGAGCGCCGCTTCCGCCCATTCAGGGGGCGCAGGATCGGCTTCGTGCCGCAGGATCCGGGCAACTCCCTGAACCCGGTTCGCACGATCGGCGCGCAGGCGTTAGAAGCCGCGGCACTGCTGGACCCATCGGACAAGGCGGCACGCAAGGCGATCATTCTGGAGACGTTCGCACAGGTGGGACTCGACAATCCGCAGCGTGTCTACGACTCCTACCCTCACCAGCTCTCCGGCGGTATGCTCCAGCGGGTCCTGATCGGGCTCGCCGTTCTGCCGCGACCGTCGCTGCTTGTCGCTGACGAGCCGACCTCCGCACTTGATGTGACGATCCAGAAGCGCATTCTCGACCTCCTGTCGAAGCTGCAGGCGGAACTGCAAATCAGCCTTCTCCTGATCACCCATGATCTGGCGATCGCAGCCGAGCGCGCGGATTCCATTGTGGTCCTTAAGGACGGCGCCATCCAGGAAGCCGGCAGTACCGCTGCGGTATTCTCCGCCCCTTCCTCGTCCTACGCCAGAAAGCTCCATGGCGATGTGCCGGCGCTCAACCCGGACCGTTACCGGCCATTGCGAGAGCCTGGCTTCCGGCTTCTTGTCCCGAGCCGCGAGAAGCCCCCGAAGATCGAGGTAAGCGGCGTAACGAAGAGCTTCACCGTCGATGGCAAGGTGCTGACGGCCGTCAATGACGTCTCGTTCGAGGTTCAGGCTGGCACGACGCATGCACTTGTCGGGGAATCCGGATCAGGTAAGACGACAGCAATCCGGCTTCTGCTCGGGTTGGAACAGCCCGATACCGGAATGATCGCCGTTGGTGGCGAACAGGTGAACGGTCGCTCCCCCGAGCAACTTCGTTCTGTCTGGCGGCACCTGCAGCTTGTCTATCAGAACCCGTTCACGTCCCTTGACCCGACCTGGACCGTCGAGAAACTCGTGCGTGAGCCGCTGGACCGCTTCAAGATAGGCACGCCTCAGGAGCGGGTAACCGCAGTGCGCAAGGCACTCGCAGACGTCGGGCTGGCCGAGCATCTCTTGTCCCGCAAGCCCGCCGCCTTGTCGGGTGGCCAGCGCCAGCGCGTTGCCATTGCCCGGTCGCTTGTCCTGAAACCGGAGGTGATCGTGCTTGACGAGCCTACCTCCGCGCTCGACGTCACCGTTCAGGCCGATCTCGTCGAAGTACTCCTGTCGCTGCAGGTCAAGCTCGGCCTCACCTATATCTTCGTGTCGCATGATCTGGCGCTCGTGCGCCAGCTTGCCCACACGGTCTCGGTCATGCAGCGCGGCTGTATCGTCGAGCACGGTACTGTCGGAGAGATCTTCGAGACGCCCCGCCAGCCCTACACCCGCTCGCTGCTGGAATCGATCCCATTAGGGACCCCGCGTTTTGCGCGAACCCAGCCTCTGCAGCAGCGGCAGAACTTCAATGAGGAAAAGATCGCATGACCGTCATCGCCCCCGCTTCGGCACCGTCCGCGTCATTCCGTCCGAAGAAGCGGCTCGGGTTCAACACGCGCGTCTCGTTCAACGATGAAGCCGGCCCCGCCCACGGCCTGCGAGAAGGCATCGAGCTTTTCAAGGCGGCAGAACGTCTGGGCTACCAGTCGGGTTGGGCCTATCAACGCCATTTCGACCATTATCTGTCCTCGCCGCTCCCCTTCTTTGCCGCAGCCGGCCAGCATACCAGCCATATCGTGCTGGGCTCGGCCGTCATTCCGATGCGCTATCAGGATCCCATCCTGCTGGCGGAAGCCGCAGGCACGACAGATCTCTTGATCGGCGGCAGGCTGGAACTGGCGATTTCGACCGGCTCCAACGCCGCCTTCGATGCCGTGTTCGGCACGGTCGAAACCGATGCCCGGACGGAAGCCAAGCGTCGTCAGGCCCGTTTTCTTTCCGCGGTCGCAGGCGAAGTTCTGCACACCGTCGCAGAACCCGGCCAGGGTGCCGCGGAAGGCAGCCAGTTGAGGGTGACACCGCACAGTCCGACGCTTCGCTCGCGCATCCGTCAAGGTTCCGCCAGCCTCGGGTCCGCGATCCAGGCCGCCGAACTCGGCATCGGCCTGATCGCCGGAACCGTACAGCACGACCACGCCGAGGGCGAGAGCTTCGGAAGCTACCAGGCCCGTTGCATCGAGGCATTCCGCGCCAACTGGCGGAAGCAGTGGACAAGCGAGCCGCCGCCCGTCGCCGTGGCGGCTTCGCTCCTGGTTGGCACGACGCCGGAACTGCGGGAGAAATACGCAGCCTATGATCTTGAGCGCCGTACTCAGGGTATCGCCGCATCGAGGCCGAAAGGCGCTCTTGAGCCGAGCTCGCGGACCAACCAACCGCCGGGAAGCCAGATCTCGCCGGTCTTCCACGGCACACCGGATCAGGTGATCGAGGCAGTGCTGAGTGATCCCGGGCTCGCTGCGGCCGACGAGATCGTACTCTTCCTGCCGCCGGCCTTCGGCCTGGCCGAGAACATCAAGCTCCTGACCGACCTCGCCGGGACCATCAGCCCGAGCCTTGGCTGGTCGCCGGACTGGTGAAACAACGCCTGATCTTTAACCCGGCAATCGCGCAGTAGAGATATTTTCTATAGATTCAGTAGAAATAGAAAGACCTGTCTTCCTTAATCTCCATCCGCCGCCTAGCTTTGATCACCATCGACAATCAGAGGAGCTCCCATGTCCGCGGAATTCATCAGCGTCAGTTTTCCCAACCCCTCGAACGACCTCAATCCCATCCCGGACGCTCCGGTCGATCCTCTTTATCTTGAACGCTACGCGCGCGCCCTCGATGACTATGGCTTCAACTATACGCTGATCCCTTACTCGTCTTCGTCGTTCGACCCGTTCACGATTGGTGCGACCGTTCTGGCGCATACAAAGGCCATCAAGATCATCGTCGCGCTGCGGCCAAATACCGTCTACCCAACGGTTGCTGCCAAATCGCTCGCCACCCTTGATCAATTGAGCGGCGGCCGCGTCGTGGTCCACTTCATTGCCGGTGGCAGCGATGACGAGCAGGCGCGCGAAGGCGACTTCCTCAGCAAGGAGCAGCGCTACGAGCGGCAGGAAGAATATATCCGTATCCTGCGCCTCGCATGGAGCTCGACCGAGACCTTCGATTTCGATGGCAAATATTACCAGTTCAAGCAGTTCCGGAGCGCCGTTCGTCCGACGCGCGGGCTGATCCCGATCTCGCTCGGCGGCTCGTCGGACGCGGCCTACCGGATCGGCGGCTCTCTCTGCGACATCTTCGGTCTGTGGGGCGAACCGTTGGCGGAAACCAAGCAGCAGATCGAACGCATCTACGCCGAGGCGACAAAGGCAGGCAGGACGGACCGGCCACGGATCTGGGTGACGTTCCGACCGATCGTTGCCGAAACCGACGAACTGGCTTGGGAAAAGGCCCACCGGGTGCTCGACCAGCTCAAGAACAACCGGGAAAAGGGTCTGCATCGTGCGCCGCCCTCCGCCCCTCGCCCCGCTAATGTCGGATCCCAGCGTCTCCTCGATATCGCTGCACGCGGCGACGTTCACGATCGTGCGCTGTGGTATCCGACGGTCACGGCGACCAATGCCTCCGGCGCCACCACCGCGCTGGTCGGATCGCCGCGCACGATCGCCGATTCGATCCTCGACTATATCGATCTCGGCTGCGATCTCATCTCCATTCGTGGCTACGACAACTTCAACGATGCCGTCGACTACGGTCGCTATATTCTTCCCCTCGTTCGCGAAGGCATACGCGAGCGGGAGGAGGCAAAGAAGAAGGCCGCCGCCTGATGAGCGGGCGCGACACGGTTTTCGATCCGAGTCTGCTGAGCGCAACGAGCAGCGCTCTCGCGGATGCAGCTCCCGAGGCGGACCGAACGGGGAATTTTCCCTGGACCGGCATTCGGGCGGTTCATCAAAGCGGCCTGCTCGAGAGTACCGTCGCTTCGCGATATGGCGGCGCTGGCGCAACGCTCCACGAGGCTGCAACGATCCTTGCGGCTCTCGGCCGCGGTGATCCATCGGTCGCGTTGATCAGCGCCATGACGATCTTCAATCACCTAGGCCAGGCGACCAAAAGTCACTGGCCCGAGGACCTCTACAAGCGCCTGCTTGCTAAGGCCAAGCAGCATCCGCTGCTGCTCAACGCTGCGCGTGTCGAGCCGGAACTCGGCTCGCCCGCCCGTGGCGGCCTGCCAGCGACGGTTGCCCGCCGCACCGCATCCGGTTGGTCGATCACCGGGGCTAAGCGCTTCGTCACCGGCGCGCACGGACTGACCCACTTCCTGGTCTGGGCACACACTGATGAAACACCCGCCCGGGTCGGAACATTCGTTGTTCCGAACAAGCTTCCGGGCATTCGAGTCATCGAGAATTGGAACAGCCTTGGCATGCGTGCCTCCGGCTCCCACGACGTCGAATACACCGATGTGGAGATCCCCTTAGAGAATGTCATCGATCTGGTCGATCCATCCGTTGCGCAGCAGGACAACCGTGCGCATGCGGCGATCACGCTGGCGCTCACCGCGCTCTATCTCGGCGTGGCCGAAGCAGCACAAGAGGCGTTCATCCGCTTTGCTCACGAGCGTGTGCCGACCAACCTTGGCCATCCGATCGCTCGAACCGAGCGCTTCGTGACGCTCTCCGGCGAAATCGACCTTCTTGTCTCCGGCGCCCGGCAGATCATTTTCGATGCGCTGAAGGACAAGCAAGCCGAGGCAGAAAAGCACATTCGGGCCCGGCTGCTTGCGGGGCGGCAACTGCGCGACGCCGTGCATATCGCCGTGCGCGGCATCGGCAATCCCGGCCTCGGGAGCGAACTGGGACTGGAGCGCCATTTCCGGGACATTCAGTCGGTGCTCGTCCATGCCCCGCAGGAAGACACGTCCATCTCCATTCTCGGGCGTGCCGCCTTCGAACGTTGGAAAAGCGAAAAGGAAGCGCCGTCGGCTCCTCCGCTCAATCTCACCGTATTGAAAACGGCCTGATCATGACACGCTACATCATCATCGGCGCCGGTGCAGTCGGCGCGAGCCTTGCGGCCGAGTTCGAAACGCACGCCATCCCCTATATCCTGGTCGGACGCGGTGCTCAGATCTCCCATATCGCGACGCACGGCCTTACCTATCGCCGCGCAGCGGAAAACAGGATCGTGCGGCTCAACACCGCCGATACGGCCGCACCGCCGGCGCTCCGGCGAGGCGACATCCTCATCCTTGCGGTCAAGGCGCAGGATGTCGAGGCCACGACCGAGTTCTGGGCGTGGCGGGAGGTCGAGGGGTCAGGCTTTGCATCAGAACTGCCCCTCGTGACGCTGCAAAACGGTCTGGCTGCGGAAGATATCGCTCTGCGGCGCTTCGATCGCGTCTATGCGGCCAGCATTCGCATACCGGCGCGCTACACGGTCACCGGCGAGGTCGTCGTCGGGGGCCAGCCGAATGTCGGCATCGTTGCCCTTGGGCGCTACCCCGAAGGACTCGACGATACGGCCCTGTCGATCGTTGCGGATCTTAAGAAGGCCGGCTATCTGGCCGAAGCGCGTCCGGACATCCGGCGATGGAAGGCTGCCAAGCTGGAGCACAACGTCACCAATGCGGTCGAACTGTTCGCCGGTCCTCCTGAGCTTCGTTCAAAAGCGGCAGCAAGCCTCGCGAAAGAGGCACGCGCTGTTCTCGTGGCCGCCGGCTATGATCCGGCCGCACCTTCGGAATGGAGGATCGACATCTCGTCCTGGCGCGTCGCCCCAGAGAGCGGCATAAAGCCAGGCCAGCAATCGACCTGGCAAAGTTTCACCCGCGGCACCACAAGCGAAGTTGATTACTTGAACGGCGAAATCGTCAGGCTGGGCCGCATCCATGGGGTAGCGGCTCCTATCAACACAGCTTTCCAACAGGCTGCCGCAAGGCTTGCGCTGGAAGGCTGCCAGCCGGGCACGAGAGATATAGCCGAGATCTACCCGATCGTTGCCGGAAGTGCTGCACTTTAACCTGTCTGCTGTCTTTCAAACCGACCGAAAGGAAGAACATGGGAACCCCAAGGATCGTCGCAATATCGGGAAGCTTCAGCCGGCCCTCGAAAACCACATCGCTGGTGCAGCATGTCGCGGAGCGAATAAGCGATCGCTATGGCTTTGATAGCGTAACCTACGACATGGTCGAGGTCGGACCCTCGCTCGGCAATGCTCTCTGGCGCAAGCAGCTTGACGACAGAGCCCAGCATGTCTTCCAAGAAATCGTCGAGGCCGACATTCTGGTTGTCGGAGCACCGACCTATAAAGGTTCCTACCCGGGTCTCTTCAAACATCTGATCGATCTCATCGAACCGCATGAACTGAAGTCGAAGCCGATCCTTATCACCGCTACTGGCGGCGGTGATCGCCACGCGCTGATGGTCGAACACCAGCTCCGCCCCTTGTTCGGATTCTTCATGGCACATACGCTGCCCACTGCGGTTTACGCATCCGACCGAGATTTCGTAGACTACGCCGTCTCGTCAGAGCAACTCGGCAAGCGCATCGACGAAGCGGTCAGCGAAGTGGGCGCTTTCTTTCCAACGATAACAGCCAATCGCGCGGCGGCTGAGTAGGCCCCTTCTGCAGCTCGACAGCTTTGAAAGAAACCTCTCAAGATTGCGCCCCTGGGTACGATCCCAGGCGTGGGCGCCACTTAATTTTCGAATATAGCGGCTTTTAAAGGATTCTGATCTCATCCACCGCCTGAAAACGAAACACCATTATGTTGATCGATTTTGTGGTGATTTATAACCTTATGCCTGTACGTCTTCACAGCGTGGGGCCGAGCAATGAGGCCTACCACGCAGGACTTCCAAGAGCACTCGAATTTGCTTTCACTTAGGAGCTTGCATGCCATCGCGTCAATTGTCTAAAACATACCGTAATTCCATGCGGCGGAATTGCTTGCTGATGGCAGGGGCGATCGGGCTTATGGCAGCAATGATGCCGGGCCAAGCTGCTGCTGAGGGCAAGATCCGAATTGCGCAACAGTTCGGCATTTCATACCTGGCGCTCGATGTCATTCGCGATCAGAAGCTTATCGAAAAACATGGCAAGGAAGCCGGCCTCGACATTGACGTCGAATGGGCAACAGTGTCCGGCGCGACGGCGATGAATGAAGCGCTTCTTTCCGACAATCTCGATATCGCCGCGGCGGGCGTGCCGCCGGCCCTGACTACCTGGGACCGGACCAAGGGTCGCCAGGACGTCAAGATGGTCGCAGCTCTTGGCTCGCAGCCCAATTACCTGCTGACCACCAATCCGAATATCCATTCCTTGAAGGATTTTGGGCCGAGCGACCGGATCGCGGTACCCGCGGCCGGCGTCGGCTTTCAGTCGCGCACGCTGCAGATCGAAGCCGCAAGGATCTTCGGCAAGGACAATTTTCAGAAGCTCGACGATATCACTGTCAGCCTGCCGCATCCGGATGCGACCGCGGCACTGATTTCAGGCGGAACGGAAGTGAACTCTCACTTCTCCTCAGCACCTTTTTATTATCAGGCGCTGCAGGGCAACAAGGCCGTACACAAAGTCATTAGCTCCTACGATATCCTGGGAGGACCGGCGACCTTCAACGTCCTTTATGCCACGACCGCTTTCCATGACAAGAATCCAAAAACCTATGCTGCATTCTATGCAGCCCTTCGCGATGCCGCTGATTGGATAAGCACACATAAGGCTGAGGCCGCTGATACTTTCACCCGTCAGCAAAAATCAAAGCTCTCTCCCAAACTTGTGCTCGAGATCATCAACGACCCAGAGAACGACTTTTCGATCGTGCCCAAAAACACCTTCGTATACGCTTCGGAACTGTACAAGATCGGCGTCTTGAAGAACCAGGCCGGCTCCTGGAAGGATTATTTCTTCCCGGAAGCACAGGGCGACGCCGGCAGCTGAAATTCATCGAGCAAACCCGATTCTGCATAAGGCGCGGCCTTTTGAGGCCGCGCATAGTTTTTGCGAGAGAGAATGGACGGCAAATCAACCGCATCCGCAAGCAGCAAGACGCCACCCCTTCTTTCAGTCGCGGGCGTGACATTGGAATATGTTGCGCCGGGACGGACTGTGCGGGCAACGCAGAATGTCAGCTTCGATGTTTGGGAAGCGGATCGCTTCATCCTTCTGGGCGCCTCCGGCTGCGGCAAATCCACCCTGTTGAAGGCGGTCGCCGGCTTCGTTGCGCCATCTGAAGGAGAAATCCTATTGGACGGTCGTCCTGTCAACGGGCCAGGACCGGACCGCGTGGTTGTCTTTCAGGAATTCGACCAACTACCGCCTTGGAAAACCGTTCGCGAGAACGTGGCGTTTCCTGTTCGGGTCTCCGGACGCCTTGGCCGCAACGAGGCTCTCGAACGGGCCGACCACTATTTGGAAAAGGTCGGTTTAAGTCGCTTTGCTGAGGCATATCCGAACGCATTGTCGGGCGGCATGAAGCAACGCGTCGCGATCGCAAGAGCCCTTGCGATGGAGCCACGTGTCCTGTTGATGGACGAGCCCTTCGCCGCGCTAGATGCTCTGACCCGGCGCAAGATGCAGGAAGAACTGCTGGCGCTGTGGGAAGACGCGCGTTTCACTCTGCTATTCGTCACCCATTCCATCGAAGAGGCGCTAATCGTCGGCAATCGGATTGCGCTGTTGTCTCCGCATCCGGGCCGTATGCGCGCCGAGATCAACAGCCACGAATGGGACCTAAAGAGCGGCGGAAGCACTGAGTTTCAGGCTGCGGCAAGCCGTATCCATCGCCTTCTGTTCGAGGAGGTGCCTGGTGCAGCGGAGAGCGATCATGACTGACACTGTTACCGCCGACCTTGGCACGATACGGCTGACGCCTCCGATCAGGCCTGAATATGAGCGGACACCCGAGCCAGTAGCCGGTAGCTCTATCGAACGGCCCGTGTCGCTGCCATGGCGGCTCTGGCAACAGGCATGGCTGCGAAAAGGCCTTATCCTGATCTTTCTTGCCATTTTATGGGAGATTGTCGCGAGACTTCAGGGAAACGACCTTCTCCTGCCGTCGTTCACAGACACACTTCACGCCTTCTTCGAAGATATCGGCAACGGGGTTTTACCTGGCCGGGCGGCAAACTCCATCGATATTCTGGTCAAAGGCTATGTCGCGGGTGTCGTTCTGGCATTCGTCCTGACATCGCTTGCCGTATCCAGCCAACTCGGCCGCGATTTCCTGTCGACGTTGACTTCCATGCTCAATCCTCTCCCGCCTATCGCACTTTTGCCGCTCGGACTCCTGTGGTTCGGGCTCGGCCAGGGAAGTCTTATCTTCGTGCTGATCCATTCGGTGCTCTGGCCGCTTGCCCTGAACATGTATACGGGCTTTACCAGCGTACCGGAGACCCTGCGCATGACGGGCCGCAATTATGGTCTGCGCGGGTTGCGATACGTCTTCCTCATTCTTGTACCGGCTGCCCTCCCGTCGATCATCGCCGGCCTCAAGATCGGCTGGGCCTTCGCGTGGCGGACATTGATTGCTGCGGAACTTGTCTTCGGCGCATCCTCAGGCCGCGGCGGGCTTGGCTGGTATATCTTCCAGAACCGCAACGAGCTCTACACCGACCGGGTGTTCGCGGGCCTGATGACGGTCATCCTGCTCGGCCTCCTCGTCGAGAATGTCTTGTTCCGGCAGTTGGAGCGGCGAACGATCCTGAAGTGGGGCATGACGCGATAGCGTGGTTGGCAAACAATGATGACACAGAAGAAATACGTAGTCGGTATCACCGATCATATGATCGGCAGTCCAGATCTGGAGGCCGAGGTGCTCGGCCAGGATGTCGAGATCGATTTTTTCGCGACCACGGACGAGACGCTGTTTGACCCAGATCGTCTGGCAAAACTCGACGCGTTGATGGTCTGGGGCGCACGGCTTGGCTCACCCAGCATCTCCCACCTTCATCGCTGCCGCGGCGTAGTGCGTTATGGCGTGGGCTACGAGAAGATCGATCTTGCGGCCTTGGCAAATGCCGGCATTCCCTTTGCCAACAATCCCGATTACGGCACCGAAGAGGTTGCCGATCACGCGATCGCAATGATCCTCTCGCTCCATCGCCGCCTCTGGGAACATGATGCCCGTGCTCGCGGCTATACATCCGGTTGGCAGGTCCATAGCCTCAAACCGCTTGCCCGGTCGAACCGAGCAACCGTTGGCGTCATCGGCGTCGGACGGATCGGTACGGCGGTCGTCAACCGTTTGAAGCCCTTCGGCTTCCGCATTCTGGGGTACGATCCCGGTCAGCCGCCAGGCCATGAGAAGGCTGTCGGTTATGAGCGCGTGGAGGCCCTAGCGGATATTCTCGCCAAGTCGGATATCGTCACCCTTCATTGTCCGGCAACCGCTGATACGCGGGGCATGCTCAACGCTGACGGCCTCGCCCGGCTGAAACCAGGGGCAATCCTTGTCAACACCGCTCGCGGGGAGCTGCTCGGGGATCTCGACGCGCTCGAAGCAGCATTGCGCAGCGGCCATCTTGCAGCTGCGGCGATCGACACACTGGCACAGGAACCACCCGGCCAGCATCCCCTGCTCTTTGCATGGCGAAACCGTGAGGACTGGCTTTCTGGACGGCTTGTCATCACGCCTCACAACGCCTTTTACTCTGACCACGCGGCTGTCGAAATGCGCACCAATGCAGCGCGGACCGTCAGGATCCTGCTCGATGAAGGCCGGTTGCGAAACCGTGTTACGGCATGATCACCATGCAACTTTCCACGATCCAATCCGAACAATCCAGGCTCCGCCATGACCAATAGCTCCGAATTTCTGTGGTACATTCCAAATGATGTGAAGGCCGGGCACAGAGGCGATGCCGCCGCCGAAAATCACAACAGCCTTGAAACATTAACTGCCCAGGCCAGGGCACTCGAGGATCATGGCTGGAAAGGGGCGCTCATCGGGACGGGCTGGGGTCGCCCCGACACCTTTACGATCGCAGCAGCACTTGCCGCGCGCACCACCACGTTCGAGCCCTTGATTGCTGTCCGCCCAGGATACTGGCGCCCGGCGAACTTCGCTTCCGCTGCAGCGACGCTCGATCAACTGACGGGAGGTCGTGTTCGGGTCAATGTCGTCTCGGGACAAGATGACCTTGCCGCCTATGGCGACGACGAAGGCGATCAGGCGCAGCGCTACGCGCGCACGAAAGAGTTCCTGCGGCTGGTCCGCCGGCTGTGGACCGAAGAGAATGTCACATTCCGCGGTCAGCATTTTCATGTGACCGGTTCCACCGTCGCACCACGGCTCGATGTGCGTGGCGACCGCCGCCATCCCAAGGTCTACTTCGGCGGCGCTTCGGAGGCAGCTGAACGGGTGTCCGCCACCGAAGCAGACGTCCAGCTCTTTTGGGGCGAGCCGCTTGACGGGGTACGGGAACGGATCGATCGTCTAAAGACGTTAAGCCGCGAACTCGACCGCGATCTTCCTCCCTTGGAATTCGGGCTTCGGATCACAACCCTCGTACGAGAGACAACAGAGAGTGCCTGGGCTGACGCGGAAGCCAGGGTCGCAGCTATGGCTGACGGAAAAAGCGGTAGCTGGAGTGATCATAAGGCGGGTGCGGTCGGTCAGCAGCGATTGCTCGATTTGAACCAGCGGGGCGACGTGCTGGACGACAATCTTTACACTGCCCCTGGCAGATTCGGTGGCGGTGGCGCCGGGACAACATGGCTCGTCGGTTCAGCACAGGATGTGGCGGGATCCCTTCATAAATATCAGGATCTTGGCATTACCCACTTTATCCTCTCCGATACCCCGTATCTGCAGGAGATAAAGCGCCAGGGCGACCAGTTGTTGCCGCTCGTGCGATAGCTGGGGCGGACTGCCTTTTGACGCTCTCCGACTGATATGAGGCGGTGTCTAGCGATGTTGCGCTTGAAGGGAAGCGAACCGTCGACACGGTGATCTTTTCCCTCACCCTTCTATCAACTCTCCAGCAAAGACCGTTAGTTTTACGGAAGGTTAGTTATCAGCGACCACAGGGGGAAACGATCAAAAGGATCGGAATAGATCTCTGGATCATTGGCTGGCAAGTTTGTTCATCGGCAATCCAAGCAGCTCATTGTGCGTTCAGCCAGCCCGGATCTTACAACTTTTTACCCTTATTTATCCCAGGGCCGAAGCCTGCCGGTGGTAGTCCTTTTCTCCAGAGGCGCAGAATTTCCTGCACCCGTTTAAAGAGGAAAAGGTCATGAAAAAACATCTCGTTAGTGCCATTGCACTGCTAGTTGCCGCCGCTCCGTTTGCCGCCGAAGCCCGTTGCCTGCCGGAAACCGCGATCACCGCCTCCGTCAGGGCAATTCCCGTCATTGACTACAAGAGCACGTCGATCGACGGCGTGAACGTCTTCTACCGCGAGGCTGGCCCCAAGGACGCCCCGGTCATCCTGCTCCTGCACGGCTTTCCGACCTCGTCGCACATGTTCCGCAACCTCATACCGCTGCTTGCGGACCGCTACCGCGTGATAGCGCCCGACTATCCCGGCTATGGTCAGAGCGACGCGCCCGACCATGCCAGGTTCCAGTACACATTCGCGCATCTGACTGACATCGTCGAGAAACTGACCGACAAGGTCGGCGCCGACCGGTACAGCATGTATGTCATGGATTACGGCGCGCCGATTGGATACAGGCTGGCGCTCAAGCATCCCGAGCGGGTCGAATCCCTGATCGTGCAGAACGGCAATGCTTATACCGAGGGCCTGGCCGCCTTCTGGGATCCGATCAAGGCGTACTGGGCCGAAAAGACACCGCAACGCCGGGAAGCACTCGCCGGCCTGGTGACGCTCGAAACCACGAAGTTCCAATACACCGACGGAATGGGCGATGTCGCGCGGATTAGCCCCGACACCTGGGTCGTCGATCAGGCCCTGCTCGATCGGCCGGGCAACAAGGACATTCAGCTCGATCTCCTGGGCGACTACGGCAGCAATGTTCCGCTCTACCCGGATTTCCAGGCCTTCTTCCGCGAGCGCAAGCCGCCCACGCTGATCGTCTGGGGCAAGAACGACAAGATCTTCCCGGAATCCGGCGCGCATCCCTATCTCCGCGATCTCCCCGACGCCGAAATGCATATTCTCGACAGCGGACATTTCGCCCTGGAAGACAAACTCGACGTGATGGCGCCGCTGATCCGGGACTTCCTCGACCGCAAGGTCTGCAAGTGACGCGTCCCGCAGGGCCGGCGGCCCTGCGGCCTTTCCCCCTCGACAACACCTTGAAAGGAAGAGACATGCCCCATTTCGTTTCGGGCGCCCGGGCAGCCGGCGCGCCATCCCTCTCGATCGTCCTCGTGCACGGCGCCTTCGTCGACGGCTCCGGCTGGCAACAGGTCCATGGCGAGCTTGCCGGCTTCGGTTTCGAAGTCCTCGTCGCCCAGCACCCGACCATCTCTCTCGGCGAGGACGTTGCCGCCGTCGAGCATCTGATCGCCACCGCTCGTCACCCGGTTCTCCTTGTCGGCCACAGCTATGGTGGGGCCGTCATCACGCAAGCCGGGGCCAATCCGAAGGTTCAGGCACTGGCCTATATCGCGGCTTTCGTACCGGATGTCGGCGAATCTGTCGCGGCACTAAACGAGGCTGCGGAAGAGCCCGGCGAGACGAAGGCACCATTGCTGCCCCCGCAGGACGGTTACCTCATCGTGGACCCCGCCCGTTTTCCGCAAGCCTTCGCAGCCGATGTCTCCCCGGCGATCACCCGGTTCATGGCGGCGGCACAGCTTCCCTGGGGCCTTTCGGCCGTCGTCGCGACCTTGACCCATGCCGCCTGGAGGAGCAAACCCAGTTTCTATCTCGTCGCCTCGGCCGACAGGATGGTGCCGCCGAGCGCGCAGCGCCGGATGGCCCGGCGCGCAGGAGCATCCATCACCGAGATCGACAGCAGCCACGCCGCGATGATGTCGCACCCGCAGGAAGTCGCGGCATTCCTGACGGCCGCTGCCTCGGCGACGCCGATCCGGGGAGACGGGCAATGACCGTCCCCGTCACCTGCCACCGGACCACGCGCGTCGCCGGCATCGACATATTCTATCGCGAGGCGGGAGAGGAGGGCGCGCCCGTCATCGTGTTGCTCCATGGCTTTCCGAGCTCGTCGCATATGTACCGCAATCTCATTCCCGCGCTCGCCGACCGCTATCATGTCATCGCACCCGATCTTCCAGGCTTCGGCCTGTCAGAAATGCCCTCCCCGACCGCCTTCGAATACGGCTTTGCCGCCTTCTCCGATGTCGTCGCCCGCTTTCTCGAGCAGCTGGGCGCCGAGCGCTACGCTCTCTATGTCATGGATTACGGCGCGCCGACCGGCTTTCGCCTGGCGCTCGCTCATCCCGACCGCGTGACGGCCCTGATCGTCCAGAACGGCAATGCCTATGACGATGGCATGGGCGATTTCTGGGCGCCGACCCGCGCCTACTGGGCCGACAGCGGCCCGGCGAACCGCGATGCGATGCGGCCCTTCCTGTCGCTGGAGGGCACGCGCTTCCAGTATCTCGCCGGCACGAGGGACGAGGCCCGGGTCGATCCCGCC
The DNA here is from genome assembly GCF_014873945.1 of Rhizobium viscosum. NCBI lineage: Bacteria > Pseudomonadati > Pseudomonadota > Alphaproteobacteria > Hyphomicrobiales > Rhizobiaceae > Rhizobium > Rhizobium viscosum. The sequence goes on from NZ_JADBEC010000002.1 coordinate 1,348,993, forward strand.
GCATGGCTGTACGATCAGCTCTTCCTCGACCGCCCGGGCGCGAAGGAAATCCAGCTGGACATCATCTACGACTACCGCACCAACGTCGCGCTCTATCCCGCCTTTCACGCCTATTTCCGCGCGCATCAGCCGCCGGCGCTGATCCTGTGGGGCGAGAACGATCCGATCTTCCTGGCCGAAGGCGCACACGCCTTCCTCCGCGACCTGCCCGGTGCCGAACTTCATTTCTTCGACACCGGACATTTCGCCCTCGAAGACAAGGCGCACGAGATGATCCCCGTCATGCGCGACTTCCTCGCGCGAACCCTTTTGCCCGGTAACCGGAACTCAGAGACGGAGAACGACTATGTATAACAGCAAATCCAAGTCGAGCGTGCTTGCGACGGGCGGCGGCATGAGCCTCATCGATCCCTCCGACGTCCTGATCCTGCTTCTGGACCACCAGTCCGGCCTGTTCCAGACCGTCAGGGACATATCAGTCTCCGATCTGCGCCGGAATGTGGAGATGATCGCCAGGCTTGCCACGCTTTTGAATATCCCGGTCGTCACGACCGCCTCGGAACCTGCCGGCCCCAACGGCCCGCTGATGCCGGAGATCCATGAATATGCGCCGCACGCCGTCTATGTGCCGCGCAGTGGCGAGGTAAATGCCTGGGACAATGACGATTTCGTCGCCACGGTCTGCGCGACCGGCCGCAAGACGCTCGTCATGGCGGGCGTCTGGACCAGCGTCTGCGTCATGTTTCCGGCGCTCGACGCCCGCGCCGCCGGCTATGACGTCTACGCCGTACTTGATGCCTCGGGGGATCCGAGCGAAATAGCCTCGCGCATTTCGCTCGCCCGCTTCGTCCAGGGCGGCGTCAAACCCACATCTGCCAACGCCCTTCTGTCCGAGCTCCATCGCAGCTGGGCGCGGCCCGAGGCCGCCGAACTCGCAAAACTCTACGGGCTTGCCGCGCCAAACTATGCGGCGGTCGCCGAAAGTTATGCCCGTGCCCGGCAGGCGGCCAGGGAGGCAAGCCAGGGACAGACTCATCCGGTGCTTGCGACATGATAGATCCGCTTGGTCCGGCAACCGGAGATCAGCCGAGCGCCGCCATGAGACGCTCCGTCCGCCGGACCGCGGCGCCCGCACCCATGGCGCGGGCGCAGTCCAGAGACTTCTCGAAATAGCGTGTCGCCCTATCCGGTCGGCCGTTGCCGGCTTCGATCATTCCCGCGACGCGCCTCAGATCCGGATGCCACCAGCGCTCCTCGCGGATCCCGATTTCGGTGAGCACGGCACGCAGGCTGTCTTCCGCAAGGCGCATCTCGCCCGCGGCAATATAGGCTTCCGCCAGAAGACTGCGGTAGAAAGGCACACGATTGCGCCAGCCGCCCCGGAGCAATCCGGCAATGCTGTCCTGCATCCCGGTGAAGCCGGCTGCGTCGCCTCGAGCGGCCTGAATGGCGCCGGCGAAGAACAGGGCGGTGCCCTCGTAGATGCCGACATTCTCGCGTCGTCCGACGTCATCCAGCTGCCGCTGAAGCCGGGACGCGGTTTCGAGCTCACCCTCCACGAAGGCGATCGGAAGCGCCGCAAGCGAGATCGCATTGCCGAGCGATATCATGTGATCGAGATCCGCGGCCCGATCGATGGCATAGCCGGCCAGATGGGCGGCGCGATCAGGCTCTCCCTGCAACCACGACAGAAGCGCCTGCGACAGACGAATTCCGGTGGGCAGATCGACCTGGAATCGGGACAATCCGTACCCGTCCTCCAGATCGCCCCATTCGTCCATCAGTGCCTCGAGATGGCTCGATGCCGAATCCAGTTCGCCGGCATAGATCTCGATATGGGCGAGCAGCCGCTTGCCGTCGGGCGCGCTCGACCAGTTGAGCCCCTTTTCCGCGGCGAAATCCCGCATACGGCGCAAAGCCGTGCGCGGCCGGCCGGAATAGGCGAAGAAGACCGCCTGTCCGCAGACCGAGCGCATTTCGAGTTCGGCATTGCGCGATCCGCTCGCATGAAAGAGGCTCTCGCGCCAGGCATTGTCGGTTTGCGGATGCATGTGGCGGGCAAGCGTCATCGCCCAGGCCCGCGCCGTAAACAGCTTCGCCCGTCCCAGCGGCGGAAGCTTCAGGAGTGCGGCGCTGTTTTCGCCTACAAGGTCGATCGCCGCCAGCATTTCCCGGAACGCCGAAAGCTCCTGCCATAGCGGCAGTGCGGCCACGACCAGCTCGATGCCCAGTTCCGCGTCGCCGGCGGGATCGAAGGCCCAGTCGATCGCAGCCCGGACATCGTCGATTGTCCGGCGATATTTCCGCAGCCATTCGCGGGACGTCTGCGAAGACCATTCCCTTTCGGCGATCTGCAGCTTGTCCCGCAGCCGGATGGCGACCTGTCGCCTCGCCTGCTGCCGATGGCCCGAGCCGAAAAGACGCTGCGCCGCATAGGCGCCGGTGCTTTCGGCCAGCCTGTAATGCACGGTTCCGCCGTCATCGTCCGTCGAGACGAGCGATTTCGCCACGAGCTGGGACAGCGCGTCGCGTCCCGTTACGGGGTCGAGGGCGCCGGCGGAATAGAGGACCTCCGCGTCGTCGGCAGTGAACCGGCCCGAAAACACCGAAAGCAGTCCGAGCAGGACGGCCTCGCGATCGGGAAGAAGCCGGTAGCTCCAGTCGAGCGCGGCTTCGAGCGTCTGGTGGCGCAAAGGCGCGTCCCGTGCTCCCCGGCTCATCGAACCGAAGCCGTCCCTGAAGAGATCGTCGAGCGCCGAAGGCGCAAGCGCACGGGCCGTGCCGGCGGCGAGCTCGATGGCGAGCGCCAGGCCCTCCAGCCTTGCGCAGATCGAGACGACGCTGCGGACATAGTCCTCCGTCGGTTCAGCCGTGCCGGAGCCATGAGACCTGGAGATGAAGAGCTGGACAGCCGGAAACTGCAATGCCTCGCTCGATGAAAGCGCGGTCGCCTGGTCCGGATAAGCGAGCCCGGAGAGGAAATGGATCTGCTCGTGCCGCGTGCGCAAGGGCTCGCGGCTGGTTGCGAGGATAAAGGCGGCGGGAACCTCCGATGATATCCGCTCGACGACCGTCGCCGCCATGGCGATGACATGCTCGCAATTGTCGATGATTAGCAGCGGTGCCTTCTCCCGGAGCACGGCGATCACGCCCCCGACCGGGTCGTCGAGCCCGAGCGAGATGCCAAGAGCGGAGGCGATCGCGGGGACGACGAAGCGCGGATCGCCGATCGTCGAGAGATCGACAAACGCAATGGCGTCGTGTCCGCCGCGGTAATGCCGGGCCGCCGTGACCGCAAGCGAGGTTTTCCCGGCGCCCCCCGGCCCGACGATGGTGACATAGCCGGGTTGATCGAGCTGGCCGCAGATCTGCTGGATCGCCTCGTCGCGGCCAAGCAGCTTCGGCACCTCGTGCGGCGCTGCGTAGTGACTTGCGGGGAAAGAAACGGGCCGCACCGGTGCCGGAAGATCGCTCTCCACCGCGCCCACGAACTTGTAGCCGCGGCCGGCTATCGTCGCGATATAGTCCGCGGCCGGATCGCAGTCGGTAAGCGAGCGCCGCAGGTTACCGACATTGACCTTCAGATTATGGTCGTGGACGATATAGCCGGGCCATACGTGGGCAAACAGGTCGGCCTTGCTGACCACTTCACCGGCCCGCTCTACCAGCAGGGTGAGGATATCGAAGCCCCGCCCGCCGAGCGCGACCGGCCTTCCCTTGTGCAGGAGCGACTGCGCCTCCGGCAACAGCCGGAAATCGCCGAATAGATAGGCGCTCTGCTTCGACAAGGCTTAGTACCCGCCCTCGTTCAATACTTTTCCCCCAGATCCATGGAGGCTACAGGTTACACCGCACGAGCCCGTTTGCAAGGCATGCGGGAGTTGCGGCATGCCGTCGGGCAATGCAATGCAAGGTTTCCCGCGCCCGTTGCAATATCAAAAGCTGGCAGATATTCACAACACTGGTCGACTGCACGGGTATTTCCGCCCGCAGTGCATTGCAGAAAATGTCCGCCGCATTTATCGCCTGTCAGACGACGTCCCCCTTGCCGGCCGGCAAGGTTCTGCCCCAGGAGCATTGTCTTGAATCCTTCTCCCTCTGCCGATGTCGGCCCGCGCCAGGAAGACGCCATCGAAGCCAAGGCCTTCATCGACTTATATCAGGCGGCCCGCGGGCAATTGCCCGACGAGGAACGATTCGATTGCGTTTCCCTCCAAGGTGGATGCGTCATCTCACTTCCGCGGGCGCCCGCGACCGGCCTCAACCGCATCCTGGGTCTCGGCAAAACCGAAGATCTCGATGAAGCCTACAAGTGGATGGAAGGAAGGCGGGGAAACCGGTTCCTGCAACTCAATATCGACGCCGCATCGGACGCGGTGAAACATTGGGTCCAGTCGAAGGGTCTCATACCGCATGGTCCGGGATGGGCAAAGCTGGCGCGGAACGCAGACGCGGTCGCCGATTTGGCGCCCGGCGCGGTGAAAACGCGACAGGTCCTGCCGGAGGAAGCCAGGCTATTCGGCGCAATGATGTGCGCCGGCTTCGGCTTTCCGGAGGACCTTGCCGCTCTGTGGTCCTCGATCGTCGGCAGAGACGGCTGGTCCTGCCATTACGCGCTTGACGGGGATACGCCCGTCGGAACCGGCGCGATGTTCGCTTCGGGATCCTTCGCCTGGCTCGGCGGTGGAACGACGGTTCCGAGCTTTCGCAACCGCGGCGCACAGAAGGCCCTGATATATGCCCGCCTGCAGGAAGGCCTGGCCCGCGGCGTATCGACCTTCGTGGTCGAAACCGAAGCCCTCTCGCCTGAAAAGGCCAATATCTCGAACGCCAACCTGACGAAAATGGGCTTCGTCCATCGCTACAACCGCGCCAACTTCCTCTTAGGCTAGCATAGCGATCACATGGAGGCTGAGTTGACGGCTTGGCTTATCAGCCGACGTTGCTGGCTATAACCCTCTTTCTAGCCACGTGGATCGACTGCAACGCTCCACACTCCTGCGCCCGAACGGTGGTGCGGCCTACTACATCTAATGCCTATTGCCGATAAATCCGGCGGGTACGGCCTCCTACTTTACTTGCTTCGGACTACGCTGCTAGCTACGTCTGCTTCGGCAGGCGCGACGACATCCCCTATGACCGACTTGAAGGCGCAAGAGCGGTCATTGCCCGCGAGCCACGGGTCCTCAAGAAAATGCTTTACTGCCGTCTTCGCCTTGATGGGAATCGAACCAGTGTGTCTTTAGTGGACCGGGAAGTAAGCTACTGAGGGGGCGGGGGTCAGTCATGACACGGGCAGATCGTACCGATCAACGGCGACGGTGCGGTCGGCGGCGACCGAGATTTCCAAAACCCGTTCTATCGCTCTTCGTCATGAAGCGTTTCCAGTGCAAGCAGGAGAAGCCTCTGCTGCAGCTCGAGCGTCATGACGCCCGCCGCGGCATTCAGCGCGATCAGCGGTGCCGGCATTCCCGGCGTTGGTTTCGAGAGCGTGATCGGCGACACGCCTTGGGGAATATCGAACGCGTTACGCAGGCTGGTCCATCGGGATCGTGATCCGGACGGTGGTACCCACGTTTAGCACGCTGTCGATAGCCACGGATCCTCTGTGTGCGCCGGCTATGCGCGATACCAGGGAAAGTCCCATGCCCGTTCCGGGCACGCCCGCAACATTTGAGCCCCGGGTGAAACGCGTGAGTATGGTATCGAGATCTGCAGGGGGGATACCGATTCCCCGATCGGAAACCGAGAGGACGATGTCAGGGCCGGCGCGAACGCACTTCAGCTCGATCTCGGCATCGTTGCCGAAAGAGAATTTGGAAGCATTTTCCAGCAGATTAAGGATGGCAAGGCCCATCATATCGGCGTCGGCGAAAATTTCGACCTTCTCGATGCCGGCTTCGAATTCGACACGGATATCCCGCTGAAGAAGATCCCGTCCGCGCGCAGCGGTCGCCAGGACGAGCTCCGAGATCGAAACTTTTTCCGGTGTCGGCTGAACGGAAGGTCCTTGCAGACGGCTTCTCGCGACATTCACTTCAAGCACTTCTACCAATCGGGCGACACCCATCCGGACGCGCTCCAGCCGGTGAAGATTGGCCTTGTCCTTCTTGCCAAGGCTCACGGCAATGGCATCCACATAAGATCGGATTGCTGCGAGCGGCGTGCGGTATTGATGGCCGAGGACTTCCATGAACCGGACTTGCTGTTCCTGGGAGGCGAGTTCAGCGCGTAACGCCTCCTCGGCGGTTTGTTTCGCCTGCCGGAGTTCCGCCGTCCGTTCCATGACCAGGACGTTTGCCTGATGCTCGGCCGCCTTGGCCGCCACGAGCAGCTCGTTCTGCATGGAACGGTTGAGCGTCTCGGCGGCGCGCAGCCGGAATCCGATGGCGCCGGTCAGGAGCACGGTCTGGATCAGGCAGCTGACGGCATAGGTTTGCGCCACCCAGTTGGGCAACGAAATCACGCCGGTCCGCTGCGTGAAGGTTGCAAACACGCCCAGCCAGAGGATCACATAGGCGCCGGCGCGCAGCCTGGTTCCGGCCCCGCCGTTATTGGCGGATCGCAGCCCCTGGATGGCGGCCAGCGTCGCGGCAAGGACGCTGGCAGCGTTTCCGATCGGCGCAAAGGTGATATTGACGCCCGCCCAGGCGCAGATGATGCCGACCACTCCGATCGCCGCGATGAGGCGAAAAAGGCGATTCATCCATGGTGCATCGGAGGCCATCTCGAGCACGCTTGCAGTCGCCGCTGCGCCCGCCGTCAGGCCCAGCCAGGTCGTTCCGGCGGAAAAGATATCGTTGCCGGTGCCGCCATCCGCAAACAGGAAGACGCGCGACAGGCCGAGCGTTCCGAGATAGTTGATCATGGCCACGAGGGTCTGCAGCGCGAGAAGCAGGTAGCTGGTCCTGCGGTCGAAATAGAGAATGACGGTCTGGATCATCAGCAGCACCGTCATGCCCCCGAACCAGCTGCCGAAAGCCAGGCCCGAGACCGTCGTGCGAAAGGTGTGGTCCGTCTGCGGATAGAGCTCGGCCGTGAGCGTCAATGCATTGTTGACGCCTGCCGCGCGGATATAGACCAGCGTCGTCTCCCCGGCCTTCAGCGCCAAGGGCACGACATTGGCGAGACTCGAGAAGAAATCTGTCGGCAGCGGCCGATGATCGCCCATTTCCAGATGCTTGAAGTCGTCACTGCGAAGTCCGGGCCGGTCCGTGGCAATATAGACATCGATCAGATCCACGAAATTGGGGGTCAGCGACAGCAGGACCGATTGCGAGATGTCGCTGCGGATGACGAATTTCAGCCAGCCGGCCCTGGTCGTGTAGCCGAGATTGAGACCGTTATCGGCGAGGTGCGCAAATTTGGCCTGATTGCTCTGCGAAAGAACGTCGTCCAGCCGAAGATTTCTCGTGGGATCGACGAGCATCGTCACATCGCTGGTGAAGCCGGCCTGCGGCAATCCCTCGCGCCGGCTGGTCTCGGCGCGGGCCGATTGCAGGCCGATCGATGTCAGGAGGAGAACGAAGGCCATCGCGAGGATTGCGAGGCCAATCCTCTGGTAATGCCTGTCGATCTGCGCGCGCAACGGCGTAAACATTGTTCCCGGCATGTCTGTCGATCCGTCGGGTGAAGCCGTCGCCGGCGCACCGTTTGCCTCTAATCCACGACGAGCGGATCGATGAAACGCACGCCGACCGCGTGCACGCCCTGGAGGGGCAGCTCGACACCGGCGACCACGGCCTTTTGGCGCAGCCGGCGCAATGCCGCATCGAGACCCCTGTTTTCGGCGCTCGGGGTTCCGTAGCCCATGATGTCCGCCAGAACGGGCCGCGCTATCGCTTCTCCTTTGGCCTTCGCGAATTGCTCGAGAAGCATGACTTCCCGGCCCGACAGGTCCAGCATCGATCCGTTGGGCGCGACAAGCCGGCTGCGATAGCGATTGAGGCGCCACGGCTGGACCCGATCGCCCTGCGCGGCCGCCGGTGTGGCTCCGGAGCCGACGCGCCGCGCCAGGTTTCGCACCGTCGTCAGCAGCTCTTCGCCATCCACCGGCTTGCTGAGATAGAGATCGGCACCCTCGGAATAGCCGCGCTTGCGATCGTCGCGGCCGGTCTTTGCGCTGAGCGCGATGATGCCCATGCGGCGTTCTTCCGCGATGTCGCGGATCAGGTCGTAACCGGATGCATCCGGCAGATTGATATCGACGATCGCTATGTCGAAATTCTTGCCGCGCAGTGCCTTGTAGAAAGCAAGACCGGATGGGGCTTCCGTGACCGTGATCCCGCTCAGCCGCAGATAGTCCGCCAGCCCTTCACGCAGAGCATTGTCATCCTCGATGAGGATCACGGAGACAGGCGGTGACGCTAAGTCTGATGTTCTGGAATCTCGCCGCAGGGCGCGATTGTTATCCATGAAGTAAATGCCGTCAAAAATGCAACCTATGCGGATATGATTTCATCATACCTATTTTTACGTCACCCGGCAAGCCGATGCAGCCGATAGCATGGCCGTTGTCCACGGCTCTGTTCATCTTCAACACGGCTGAAGGCGGTTGGACACCCGAGGTAAAGCGATCGGCGCGGCGCTGCCAAACTGGGATCATCTTCCTTTTCAGGTAGCAGACCGGTCCTGCAGCCGGTGATTCGCCGCAGCAGCACGCCAACAGGAGCAAAATAAGGCATCCCGAGTGACATTTCCTTCCCGCAAATGGCGGCTCCACAGCCACACCCCGCAGAAATCGACCGGCCGGCATTCCCCGTCGTGCCGCTGCGTTCCCAGGCGTAGCATCCAAGCGCCTTTGTCAGCCTTCCCGGACGCCGGGTCTTTTCATTTCTGTCTATCGAGCGCCGCCCTCCGCCATTTCGGGTGAGGGGCGGGGCGGACCTCGAACGCGGCCCAGGGACATAGACGTGACGCTATCTCGAAAATTATCCAACTTTCTGTTTTCGTATTCAGACCATTTTCCACGCTTTTCAGTCGGCGCGGGGATTCTGCGCTTCCTGGCGGCCTTGTGGCAGTCGATTCCGGGCTCGAAAAGCCGGGCGTCGGCGGGCGCAGCATATTACAGCTTGGCCATCGTGTTCTTCGGGTTGGTGCTGGCTGCGGTGCCGGCGCCGGTGTATGCCGACGAAGGCTACTCCTGTTCCTTCGATTTTACGGTGCCTAAAGCCCTGCAGGCATATAATATCGATACTTACCAGGGCGGCGATTGCGACAACCTGCGTCTAGGACTTTTTGAGAACTTCGGCTTGTTTGTTTCTGAGCAGACGCCGTTCGCCGCCAATGGCGCGAGACCGTTACGTGCCGCAAGCGGAAATTGGTACACGTTCACGCAGATAAACGGGCGCTACCAATTCAGCCTCACTGATCAGGTTGCGGAAGGTATCGATACGTTCTACCTCCATTATTATAACGGCGACGGCGAGGGCGAGGGAGAGAACGCACCTACCACGGTCGGTACCTTCACCCTTCATCTGACCGCTCCCCCAATTCCCCCGGTGCCGACCGTCACGGCCATTTCGCCCAGCAGCGGAAGGATCGGCGGCGGCGCTTCGGTCACGATATCAGGGGCGGGATTCGGTGCGGTACCAGATAACGGCGCGGTCAAGTTCGGTAATGCCACTGCCGAATACACAGTCGTCAGTGATAGCCAGATCACCGCGACCTCACCGGCAGCCAATGGCGAGGGGACGGTCGCGGTCACCGTGACGACGGCGGGCGGCACCAGTCCGGAAAGCAACAACGCGGCATTCACCTATGTGGCCGCCCCCGTCATCACGGGCCTCTCCACCTCAGAGGGGCCGACCTCCGGCAATTTCACGGTCAAGATCCTTGGCAGCGGTTTTTCCAACGTGGCACAAGTGCTGTTCGGTTCAAATGCGGCCCTATTCGAAGTTAATGGTGACGGGGAGATTCACGCATACGCACCGTCCCATGACGCGGGCACCGTCTATATCACCCTCAGGGGGCTTAACGGCACCAGCGCTGCAAACGATGCCAGCAAGTTCACCTATAAGGCGCCAGCGTCAAGCGACGCGACGCTTTCCAGCCTGGCTTTCCCCAACGTGTCACTCAGCCCGACTTTCAGCTCCGGCACCGAGGTCTATCGGGCGACGGTACCCAACAGCCAGTTCATGACCACCGCCATCCCGACCGCGACCGACCCCGACGCCCGTGTCGAGGTCAACGGTCAGCCGGTCCTGGCAGGGTCCAGTTCCAACGCAATCAATCTTGAGCCCGGGGAAAACACGGTTATCGTGAAGGTCACGGCTCCCGACGAAACGACGACGAAAACCTACACCGTTATCATCACCCGCCAGGAGCCGGACGCGCAGCAGCTCAGCCTTCTACCTGCCGATGGCACGTCATTTCCGCTTCAGGTGGGGCAGTATTTCCAACAGATGCTGGTTCCGAGCGGCGGGGTGGGGATTTATGCATTCGGGCTCGATCCCAACGGCGACGATCTGCCACCCGGAATTCATCTGTCGTCCGACGGCATGTTTTCCGGCAGTCCGACTGCAGCCGGCGACAGCTACGTCAGGATCGTGCTCGTGGACAACAACGGCGAGAACAGGGTTACCAACACATATCACTTCTCGGTTTCGGAAGCGCCGGAGCAGAGCCTGACGCTTGCGCCATCGGATGGCACGACTATCCATGCCACGAAGGGGGTGTTTTTCAGGCAGGCCTTCATCGCCTCGGGCGGCAGCGGCTCCTATCACTACTTTGTCACGGGCGCGGTGCCGCAGGGCTTGATGATCGAAGAAAACGGGACGATTTCGGGAACGCCAACGCTGACTGGGACTTACTATCTCAGCTACAGGGTCATGGACGCCGCCGACCCCTCGCTTTCCGTTGAAGCCAAATATACGCTGATCATCGACACGGCCTCATCGACATCCTTTACTTTCAGCCCGGCAAGCGGCTCGCGTCTGACCGCGGGCATGGCGGGCGAGGAATACGATGCCAGCATTACCGCGACTGGCGGCTCGGGCGAACTGACATATCGCCTGGAAAGCGGTGACCTGCCTGATGGCCTGTCGCTCGACGCTTCCACAGGTGAGTTGAAGGGGACCGTGGATGAAGGTGCCGATATCCGGGACTATACGTTCACGATCAGCGCTACCGACAGTAATGACCAGACGGGAAGCGCGACCTATACGCTTACCATCAAGACACGAACCGTCACCGCTGCCGACAAGGTGGTCAGCGTTTCCGCTGGATCGTCGCCGCTCAACGTCAACCTCGTGAAGGGTGCGACGGGCGGTCCCTTCGTGAATGCCGAGATGACCTATGTCGAGCCGGCCAATGCCGGAACGGTAGCCATCGTCAACGGCGAGTTCGCCCAGTCCAACGGCCCGACGGCGATCGGCTGGTACCTGAAGTTCACGCCGAACAGCTCCTATCAGGGCGAAGTGCGGGTGGGCTACCGGCTGACGAGCGCGCTCGGCGTCTCCAATACCGGCACTGTCACCTATATGCTGGCCGCCGATGCGGCCAAGGTGGCCGAGGATATCGATCATCTCGTGCATGGCTTCGTGCAGAGCCGTCAGAACCTGATTGCCAACAGCGTCCATGTGCCGGGCCTGATGGAACGGCGGCAGATGGCGAATGCCACCGATCCGGTCACGGCGCGCATGATGCCGTCGGACCAGGGGATGACCGTCAGCTTCTCCACCAGCCTGGCGCAGATCGAGGCCGCGCGCGACAATGCGGATGGCCTTGGTGGCGGCAATGCGGAACTGTCGCCGTTCAATATCTGGATCGACGGCACGTTCCTGGCCCATAGCCGCGACGAGAACGACGGCAAGTGGGGCGCCTTCGCCATGATCTCCGCCGGCGCCGATTACCTTCTCACCGACAAGGCGCTGGTCGGCCTTTCCGTTCACTACGACCGGATGACCGACCCGACGGAAGAGGATGCCGAACTGACCGGCAATGGCTGGCTTGCCGGCCCCTATGCCTCGCTGGAAATCGGCAAGGGCGTGTTCTGGGATACGAGCCTGCTCTACGGCGGTTCGGCCAACGATATCGACACGGCCTTCTGGGACGGCAATTTCGATACGTCGCGCTGGCTGTTCGACACCTCGGTCTCCGGCCGGTGGAACCTCGATGCGGTGACCACGATCCAGCCGAAGCTCAGGGCGATCTACCTGTCGGAAAAGGTCGATGACTACATCGTCGAAAATGACGGCGGCGACGTGATCGGCCTCGACGGCTTCACCGAGGAGCAGCTGCGCGTCAGCATCGGCGCGGAGATCGCCCGCGTATCGACGCTGGAAAACGACATGACGCTGACGCGCAAGTTCGGCGGCACAGTCGGCTACTCGGCAGTGGACGGCAGCGGCATGTTCGGCTCCGTCACGGCCGGGCTGTCGCTGCAGATGGCGGACGGCTGGTCGATCGATGGCGGGCTGCTGTTCAACATCGAAGGCGACGGCGACAAATCCGTCGGCGGCAAGGTGGGCGTCAGCGGGCGGATGTAGGCGAGTGGTCACGGCCGGCGTTGAAGTGATGCCGGCCGTGTTGATGGGGTGAGGCTGTTCCGCTTATGGGATGTGCTGTCACTTTCCATTTAATTTGGTTCATCCTCAATCTCTGTGATTCAGCGGCATCATTCTCGCCCTCATCAGCTCTGGGTCGGCGCGACCGTATATTGCTCGCTTCAGCATCTTGAGGTTAATCCGCCCTTCGGTTTGACCGTTGCTCCACGGGAGTTCGATTGCATTTTTGACGGCATCAATATCCCGGCGCAAAATGCTGGCGAAACGCATGATTGCCGTTAGCTCGGTGTCTATGGCCTCGTCGATCCATTCATCCAGTGCCAGCGAGCACCTGCTGCGCAAGATGCCGTTGAAGCGCATGGCCAAGCCACGCACGATGGCGAACGCTCGAGAGCCCTGCTTCAATGCATTGACCTTTCTGGCCTGACGATCTGGCAGCAGGCCGCGCGGTTTTATGCACAAAGCTGCAGCCACCACAGACGAGATCATATGGCCGGTTTCGGGATCGCGGGCGGGTTCTGAAACATTCACATCCGGAGGCGGTTCGTCGGGTTGAATGTTTTCGGCTTCACGCCACACCTTCAACAGGCGCTCCAGATTGCAGCGGCTGCCCGTGTAGCCGCGGTTCTTGATATCGTAAAACAGATGGCGCCCAATGCAGTTTCCATTCTTCCAGCATTCGGCCAGAAAAGCTTCAAAATAGAGTGGCGATGTCGGATTCAGCGCTGCCGGTTTCTGTCTCGAGGTGCATCGGAAGTAAGCCAATTCGAGATGCTGCGGCGCTCGTATCCGGCCGCCTTCCAATCTCGCTGTAAGTGAGGCCCTGCTGGCGCAAAGCTTGAAGCGTGTCGAATATTTCCTGACGGGATTGTCTGTGCGCCAAGCGGGCTCGGCGGTGTTGTGCCGTAGCGCTGGCGATAGCATCTTCGGAGAGAATGGGTCTCACATGCGCGCGACCATAAACGCTCATCTGTTCCTTGATTACCTCCCTCAGATTTTGGACCAGATGAAAACGGTCAGCCACCTGGCGGGCCTGCGGTGCGCCCTCCCCGGCTGCCTGGGCATACAAACCACAGCGATCTCGGCTAACGACCTCGATGGTCGGACGTTCTTGCAACCATGCTTTTGCGCTCTCGACGCTGCGGTCGTCCAAAACATCGACGACCGATTGGCGCTCGGGATCGACCATGATCGTGCCGTACCGTGAGGAATGCCGCCAGCTCCAATCATCAATGCCCACAACCCGAACATTGTCTTTTTGCATGGACACCGGATTACCGCGCTTCAATTGCCGCGAGATCGTGTCGTCGCTGACCGGCATGCCGAGCCGATGCATCAAGTTCTCTCCCGGACGACAGGGGATCCATACATTTCCAGCGCTTGCTTGTACCAGTCCAGATCCGACACCACTGTGGAGATGTCCGCCGTCGTTAAGCCTCAAACCAACAAACCGGCACGCACGCCGTTGACAGGAACCTAAATGAGGATCGTTGACGACGAAGAAATGTCGCCATCCTCCGCCTTGAAGGGATCTGAACCTGCCGCCCGTTAGCCAGCTAAATCTACGGTGCTGAAATTACGAGATAAAGTCCTTGATCAATCGACAGTGAGAAGTCGGTGGCTCAACAGGTCTGGAAGTGCTGTCACCCTTGAATACCGAATACAAAGCCTCTTCCAAGCCTTCGCAGGCGCGCCAGATCAGCTTTGCAACCTGCAAATTCTTAAAATCCATCGCGACGTCATCGCGCAAAGGGGCAGTTGCGTCGCAAACGTGCTGGAGAAGCGTCCAGCCTTCTGCCTGCTGCAACAGGTCCATCGCTTCAGGCACAAAGCGCGAATAGTCAGGGACCGCGCCAGCGGAACACATCTGCGCCAGGGCGACAAGTTTATCGGCCCTCAATTCATCACGCCGAGCCGCGCTTTGTCGAAACTCTTCGGAGAACATCGAGTTTACAATTCCACTGAATACCGCCGCAAAGGCTTCAGCGGCGGAAAATGCATTGGATGCTTCAGGGAAACCCGTGTACGGGCGAAGCGTGTCGCGCAAGTCTTGCACACGGTCTCGTGCAGGCGGATGCGTCGTAAAGCTCACGCTCGCGGACGTCACCGTTTCTTCGTAACGCTCCCATTCACGGTGCGAAAGAAGGGCAAATTCCCAGCCTGCATATTGATCGAGAACTGATGACCATCTCGAGGGCCCGGCCGTTTTCCAATTGCGAGGAACAGCGCAAGTCGATCAGCCGACAATTCCTCTCGCCAGTCCGCGGAAAGTCCCTCCAAGCCGACTTGTAGCTCGTTGAGAAAAGCGTCAGAACCTGGCGGCACATCAGCCAGAAGCCCGTGTGAGAACTCGTGGCAGATCAAAAAGATCTCGGCTTCCATGGCCAGCATTCCGGCACGACTGCCTGATGCTCATCAATCTCAAAATCTTGAAACACGGTGGAGCTCCGTGTCGCCGAGTACCAAAGAACGCTCGGTTCATCCGCAGAACCGACTCGTCGTACGGGACAGTAACGTCGGGCCCGTGTTGACCTGGCACTTGCCCATCTGAGAATGGTGCTGACCGCGCCGCAAGAAGCCTTGTGATCTTGTCTAGAAAGGTGGGCATGCCAATGCTGACATTGACCTGATAGGGGACGCTCGACAGGTTAATTGATGCGAGGTCAGAACCTTCCGGCGATACTTCAAGGCGGAAAAACCTGTCGATCGACCTCCCGAAGCATTGATGGGTTCGCCGAAGGGCCTCCTTCCACGCCCCCGTGACCATGCCACGGGCGAGCTTGTCCGGGGGGAGCTTTCGTTTGCTATTGCGCGCACGCTCAATCCTTGTTGCAACCCACGAGAGTGAGTCCGTTTCCTGTCGTCTCTTAATTCGCCCTGCTGAAGCTCGGGTCACTTGTCGATCGCCTTACGCTTCAGTTTGACCTTGATCCCGGCATGGCCACCTACTTCAAAACTTCCAATCAATGAGACTTTGCCTTTCGCATCGATCGAAAGGCTTAGCTCGATTTCATCCACCTGAAACGGTTGCGTTTCCGGCGGCGGGGCCAGCAATCGGTTCCCGAACTTGTCGATCAGCTCGATCATATTCTCTTCGACCTGAGCACTGTCGAGTGAGACATGGGCGGTTTGCGCTACTGCGCTGCTGCCTGGTAGAGCACGGCGCACTCTCTCCTCGGCGATGACGTCGATATTGCCAGACATTTCCATTTCCTTGAGTAGTTTGGTCGCTGGTCCCCTACATCGCCATCAGCAATCCGCTGTCATTGATATTTTCCTGGGTGCCCTTTGGTCTCATCGAGGATCGCATCCTTTTGATAACAACCTGTATGTCTTCCGGCACGCCCATGCGAACCAGCTCCAGCCTGGACTTCTCATCCATCATCCGGAGGCCATTAGAGGCAAGGTCTCCATCCAGGACCTTGGAAGTTTCCGACGTCGCTCGCAGAAAGGTCTCGATACCATTTTTGGTGATCCACCGTGGTGATGCACACTCCATACCGATGCGCCCCAGCATATCTTCGGAGATCCACATGCCGCCACCGTCCCTGCCGAACTTGATGCTCAGCGGGTGGCTCGCCTCTTCAGGATCGAAACGACCTTCGAAGCCAAGTTCTGCGACAATTTCCTCGAGAGTGATCATGTCCACGACAATCATGATCACGATCTCTCCACGTACAAATGCCCATAAGCCCCTGCGGCAATCCGGGACCGCACGTCGATTGCCTCTTCTCGCCGCAGCACACGCGGGCTCACCATCCACCGGAGGACATCGTGAATACTGCAAATCTTCAAATCGCGACTGAACAAAAGCGACAGCCGAAGAATGCCTCGATCCGGCCTATTCTCCCCGACATCATCGACAGCGTTGCTCCATAGGCCGCGATAAGCTCAGTCTACGTCGAGGAGCCTTGTCATACCCACTTGCTGCAACTGCAAGTCACGATGACCACGACCCTCCAGATACGCAGCGACTGCTGGCCGGTCGACCTTCCGGCCGCATCTTTGGAACAAGGAATGCTGAGCGAAGTTCAGAAGATTGTGGTCATCGCCCAGCGTCACTGCTTGAGTGCGGCCTGGGACCGTCGATCCGGGGAGGAAACAAATGGCCCCGAGCCAAGAAGAGATTTCGAATCGTATGCTCACGGCGCTCGATCGGCGCGACTTCGAGCTGATCGCCCCCCATCTGGAGCTCGTCGATCTTCCCGCGCGATTCAGGATCGCCGAGCCGCAGAAAAAGCTGGAATACGTCTATTTCCCCGAAAGCGGCATCGGCGCGGTCATGACAGTTTCTCCCACAGGTCAGACCGCACAGGCAGGCATGTTCGGTTGGGAGGGATTTGTGCCTACGGCCACCATCATCGGCGATGATTTTGTTCCGTACCTAATCGACATCAATATCGGCGGGACCGGTTACCGCGTTCCCATTGAGGCGATGGGCGAGGCGACCACGCGAAGCTCAAGTTTTCAGGTGCCTCTCATCAAATATATGCATGTCTTCGCTACCCAGCTCGCCTATACGGCACTTGCCAATGTGCGCTACCTGCTGGAACAGCGACTGGCGCGCTGGATCTTGATGTGCCACGACCGCCTTCGTACCGATGAGATGGCCATAACCCATGACTACATCGCCTTGATGCTTGGCGCGCGGCGACCGGGTGTCACGACCTCGCTTCACGTCCTTGAAGGCCACCATCTGATCCGCTCTCTGAGAGGCTCTATCGTCATTGTCGACAGAGCGGGCCTGGAGGCATTTGCTGCTGGCTCTTATGGGGTTCCAGAGCAGGAATATGAACGGCTGATCGGAGACCGGCAGAGGCAATCGTCAGCGAGCGCGTTTGGGTAATCGAATCCGACTGCGCAACGCTCGCAATTGCCAACGAGGGCGAAAACGCCCATATGTGAGCTCATAGAAGGAGCCTCTGAGAAGGGAGCTGGACTGTCAGATCTCGAGATCGTTGATGCGGCCGGCACACTTGCGGTTACCCTCAAGGACACGCTCCTGTGTGGCTGACGCTGCTTGTCCTGCTGTTCAAACCCGCCACCGGCAATATCGCGATGAAGCAATCGCCTTTGGTCGGTTGAAAAAATGGTCTCCAGCAGAAATCACGCACCTGCCGGGGAACAAATCGGCATCGCCACGATTGCACCTCGAGCTGATGGGGACACGTCGACGAAAATGAAGCGAGGTTTCGAGAGGTCACAAGTATGCCAAGGCGAAGTTTGCCAACGACGGCGCTGACGCTCGCGGCGGTTGCCGTCGTCGCGCTCGCGTATGGACGGCGAGGCGCTGATCCATGGCAACGGGGGCAAACGGGTGCAGCACTGGCCGACGGTGATGAACGTGGCCGCCAGGCACAGGTACCAGAGGCAATCCCGGTCCGCGGGCTGCGCGATGTCTTCTGGCGCCTCGTCGAAGAGGTCAGCGACGACCGGGTGATGCTGGTTGCGGCGGGCGTCACTTTCTACCTGCTTCTTGCGATGTTTCCGGCGCTTGCCGCCTTGGTCTCCCTCTACGGGCTTGTTGCCGATCCGTCGACGATTGCCGATCATCTGCGCAAGCTCGCAATCATGCTGCCGCCAGGTGCCTTCGACATCGTCGCCGACCAAATCCGGGCGCTTGCCAGCCGCCGGGACGAAAGCCTGGGGATCACGTTCTTCGTCGGCCTCGCCGTGGCACTCTGGAGCACCCATAGCGGCACGCTCGCCCTTTTCGATGCAATGAACGTCGCCTACGAAGAAAGCGAGAAACGCGGAATTGTCCGCCTCAATCTCATAGCTCTTGCCTTTACGGTTTGCGCTATCATGGCTGCGATCGCAATCGTTGCGCTGGTTGCTGCAATACCGCTTCTTCTGTCCTACATCTGGCTCGACGGGTTGCAGGAGAGGCTTGCCCTTGTCGGCCGCTGGCCGGTACTTCTCATCGTCGTCACATGCGCTGTGACGACGATCTATCGGTTCGCACCGAGCCGCGAACCCGCCAAATTACGCTGGCTGACCTGGGGTACGGCTCTGACGACGCTCGCCTGGTGCGCGATGTCGTTGGGATTTGCCTTCTATCTGGATCATTTCGCCAATTATAACGCGACCTATGGTGCGCTCGGCGCACTGATCGGTTTCCTCGTCTGGATTTGGCTCTCCGTCACCATCCTGATCGTCGGCGCCGAACTCAATAGCGAGCTCGAGCATCAGACGGCGAGGGATACAACGACCGGGTCGCCGCGCCCAATGGGTGCGCGGGGCGCCTATGTTGCCGATACGCTCGGCCGCCCGATCGAGTAGGCAAGACATCCCCACACCTCATCTTGGACAGGGGAACGACGTGATCGAGGATCGATGATGCGCATCCGGTGCGGCGACCACGATCCATGCCACTTGTGCATGGTTTGCTATCAACCATATCGTTCCGAGTACAAAACCTACAGGCTCTTCAAAGGACCTCGCCACCCGCCGGTTCGCCATCCCAGTTCGATCTCGCTGCCGCGAAAAATCGAGATGCATATCGTTCCGGTCGTCGCGATAGCTGCGATGATGTGCACGTCGGACCTTGGTCCGTATGGTCGAGGTTGGGAGACAGATGTCACGCCAGCGGCACTGTTTTGAACTGAACGGCGAGATTCACGCCAGACGGCGTCTTTGCGAGTTCATTGCCTCCGGTGGCCGGGTAATGACCACTGATAACCCACAGGATGGCTGGTGCGAGACGACAGCCGAAACCATGCTACGCGAACGGCAGCGCATCAAATTCCTCGAGCGGTTGCGTGACAGTCTCTATCCTGGTTTTGCCGCGATCGACTATTGTTGGCTGCCGCCTCCAGAGGGGGCAGCCGGTGCTGCCGCCCCACTGCTGCCCGTCGGCGCAACCGGTGCTGCCGGGGCAGGAGCGGACTTCGGCTCCGCCTGATTGGTGGTCGCGGTCGTTTGCGGGTCGGCCCGCGGGGTCGCATAGTTGTAGTATGCAAAACCGGCGACGGCGATGAGTACGATCACAATGATCACACCCCACGGCGGACGGCGGGGGCGGCCGACCGGTGGCGTTCGCGGATCCCGGCCGGGGTCGCCGACGGGGTCGTTCGGTGTAAATACCATGATGCATCCTCCGTTGTTGCAAAAAAAGCAACCTGAGCGCTAGTTGAACGAGCGGGTGATAGCGGCGGCATAAATCCCAGCCAACCGGATACGATCCTCGGCGGCAGCAGCATATGCCCGCTCGACGCGGCGCTCAAACTGCCGTGATCGCGCAGCAGTCGGGCGTCCGTCCGGCAAACTGCACCTGACGCGCATGCGCGCCCCAATCCTCGATTGGTACTGCGCCAGTGTCAGGCCGGCCTTCATCAAAAACGTTCGGATATCTGGGCGCCTCTCGGCGACGATCGCGATACAGAATGCTCTTATCAGCCTCGATTTGGCAACGGGCAGCTCGATCTCATCGATCAGGTCGTTGCCAACATCGTCTTCCCGCGCGAAACGGAGGAAATCGTCGATAAGATCCTGCGCTCTTTCAAGTTCGTCGAGATCTTCATGGCTTTGCGATATAAGATGACTGTCGCGGCTGATGATCAGGCGCATTGTGATCTCCTTCGCACAGAAAACGCCGCTGAAAACTAATAGTTCACCGCCGGCCCAAATCTCAGTAGTCGCGCTTCATGGCTCGGAAACAACCCGTCTATGCAACAGCCCTGTTGCTGCCTGAGA